>CAIYCW010000115.1 GCA_903924855.1 uncultured Rhodospirillales bacterium
CGGGGCAGAAGAGGATCAATCGCTGACCATTGCTCATCACTCAGCCAAAACTCGCCAGCCATGATCCAAACTCCACAATCTGAGAGTTTGAATCACAGCACTGCCGAGCCGATCAATGTGGTAATTGGGTTTGGAGCCTAATGCCCGCCGAGCGGTACCAGATGCGACAGGAACGTCTCGGCACAGGCGCGCCAGCTGAACCGCTCGGCATGAACGCGACAGGCCTGCCGGTCGCCGGACAGGGCGGCCAGCGCCGCCGCGCGCAGATCCTCGGCCATCGCCCCCACACCCGGTGCCACCGCTCCGCCATCGGCCGCCGCCAGCACATCCACCGGCCCGGTCACCGGATAGGCGGCAACCGGCGTGCCGCTGGCCAGCGCCTCCAGCAGCACCAGCCCGAACGTGTCGGTGCGGCTGGGGAAGACGAACACATCCCCCTTCGCATAGGCCCGCGCCAACGCCTCACCCTGCCGCGCCCCGGTGAAGCGCACGCCGGGATAATCCGCGCGCAGCTCCGCCAGCTGCGGCCCGCCGCCCACCACTGCCTTCGACCCCGGCAGATCGAGATCGAGGAAGGCGCGGATGTTCTTCTCCACTGCAATCCGCCCCACATACAAAAACAGTGGCCGCGGCAGATCATCCAGCTCGGCATCGGGCTGGTCGCGCAGCCCGGGGCGGAACTGCGCCAGATCCACGCCGCGTGACCAGGTGCGGATACGCCGAAAGCCACGCCCGGCCAGCTCCTCGCGCAGGCTCTGTGTCGCCACCATCATGCCCTGGCCGGCATCGTGAAACCACCGCAGCCCGGCATAGCCCCAAGGCAGCGGCGCTCCGGTGCGTGCATGCAGATATTCGGCAAAACGCGTGTGAAACGCCGTGGTGAAGGCGCAGCCCCGCTTGATCGCCCAGGCCCGCGCGGACAGGCCAAGCGGCCCCTCGGTTGCGATATGCAGCGCATCGGGCATGAACGCCTCGATCAGCCGTGCCAGCTTGCGGCGCGGAAACAGGCTGAGCCGGATATCGGGATAGGTCGGCATCGCAACCGTCCGAAACCGGTCCGGCCCCAGCACCTCCACCGTGTGGCCCATGGCGCGCAGCTCATCCGCGGTGGTCTGCAGCGTGCGCACCACGCCGTTCACCTGCGGATGCCAGGCATCGGACACGATCAGTATCCGCGCAGCCCACGGTCCCACCGCCAGCAGCCGGGCCCGGCTCTCCGACATCGCGTCGGATGACGTGTCAGACGAGAAATCAGGCAGGCTGCACCACGCCCACCACATTGCGTGGCGTGAAGAAGCTGAGCCGGTTCAGCGCCGCCCAGTCCACCAATTCCAGCCGGCCGTCGAAATGCTCCACCAGCGCCGTGCAGCTCTCCACCCAGTCGCCATCGTTGAGATAGAGCACGCCGCCCACCTCACGCATCTCGGCCTGATGGATATGCCCACACACCACGCCGTCCAGCCCGCGGCGCCGCGCCTCACCGGCCAGCGCCACCTCGAACCGGTCGATCGCCTTCACCGCCCCCTTCACCTGGCGCTTCAGCCATTGCGACAGCGACCAGTAGGGCAGGCCCATCCGCCTGCGCACCGCATTGTAATAGCGGTTCAGCAGCAGCGCCGTGGTGTAGGCCCAGTCGCCCAGCAAAGCGAGGAACTTGGCATAGCGCACCACGCTGTCGAACTGATCGCCATGGATCACCAGCAGGCGTTTGCCGTCCACCGTCTCGTGGATCATCTCGTCGCGCAGCTTGATGCCGCCCATCTCCAGCCCCATCGGCAGCCAGTGGCGCAGCATCTCGTCATGGTTGCCGGGCAGATAGGTGACCTCGGTGCCGGTCTGCGCCTTCTTCAGGATCAGCTTCAGCACCTCATCATGCGTCGAGTCCCAGAACCAGGACTTCCGCAGCCGCCAGCCATCGACGATGTCGCCGACCAGATAGAGCTGCTCGCACTGCATGCGGCTGAGGAAATCCACCAGGAAGTCGCTGCGGCAGCCGCGCGTGCCGAGGTGCAGATCGGAAATGAACACGCTGCGGTAGCGGTGCAGCGTGGATGCGGTCAGTGCGTTCATACGATGCGCCAATCTTCACGGGGAAGCAGGCGCATGGCCCGCTGGACGGAGGAGGTTCGGGCAGCAGATAGGCCACACATCGCGTCGTGCATGTGAACATTCCGTGACCATGGGGGTCGAAGCCACAGTTTTCCTCGCGGCTGCGAAGATCATCGCCATGAAGCTGAACTGTCATGCGAATGCAACAGCTGCAGTGCATAAGAGCCGCTTGTTCGAGTCGCATCCAAAATCCCCGGCGGCGCCAATCCCATGATGATCGTGTTCAATCCGGCGGCCGGCAAACGGCGCGCGCAACGCCTTTGGCGCGTGCTGGACATCATGGTCCAGAACGGCGTGAAGCTCGAACTGCACGAAACCAAGGCCCCGGGCCACGCAACCGAACTGGCGCACGAGGCGGCCCTGGCGGGCAGGCCGATGGTGGTGGCAGCAGGCGGAGACGGCACCATCGCCGAGGTGGCGGCAGGCCTGTCCGGCAGCCAGACCCGGCTTGGCATCATCCCGCTCGGCACCGCCAACGTGCTCGCCCATGAACTCGGCCTGCCCTTCGCGCCATCGCAGGTCGCAGCCGCCCTGGCGTTCAGCCGCACACGGCCGATCTGGCCCGGCATCGCGGAGGCCTCGTGCGGGGAGAGGCTGTTCGTCCAGATGCTGGGAACCGGCTTCGATGCCGAGGTGGTGCACCATCTCGATCTCGGCCTGAAACGCCGCCTCGGCCGCACCGCCTATGTGCTGCAGGGCCTTCGCGAAACCACGCGCTACAGCTTCCCCGCCATCACCCTGACACTGGACGGTGAGCCCACCAGTGCCGGCAGCGTCATCGTCACCAAGGGGCGCTACTATGCGGGCCACTACACCATCGCCCCGCAGGCCTCACCGTTCCAGCCCGGCTTCACGGTGGTGATGTTCGACCGCGCCGGTCCGCTCTCGGCCCTTGCCTACGGCACCGCCCTCACACTCGACCAGATCGGCCGCATGCTAGGTATTCGCATCCGTCAGGCCAGCATCATCCACATCGCGGCCGGCCTGACCCAGGCTGATGGCGATCCTGCTGGCTCCGGCCCGCTCACCATCCGCGACGCGGCCCTGCCGATCGACGTGGTGGTGGGCGAACCACAGACCCTGCGCGCCTGAACGAGGCAGAGGCCCTCGAAGCTTTAGACCTTGGGGTCAATTCCCACCAGAAACACCCCGGCCGCGTCCGCGGCCGCGACCATCGCATCCCGGTCGGTCAGCAGCGTGCCGCCGGCCTCGAAGGCGATGCCCCGCAGCCCTGCCGCCGCACAGGCGGCAACCGTGCCGGGTCCGATCGTCGGCAGATCCGCCCGGCGATCCTGCCCCGGCTTGACCAGCTTCACCAGCACCCCGCCCGGCCCCGGCCGCGCCAGCGCCTTGCTGCGCGCCAGCATCGCATCCGTCCCCTCGATCGCCTCGGCCGCCAGCACGATGCCCATCTGCACCACGCAGCCCTGGCCCACATCCACCCGCCCCAGCGCCTGCGCCACCGCAACGCCGCGCTCGATATCGGATTGCGCCTGTGCATCAGGGGCTGTGCGCGTCAACAGGCCGCGCGGGCCCACAGCCTGGGTCAGCACCTCATGCGCGCCGATGACGCGAAACCCTTCCTCGCCCAGCACCCGCACCACGGCCGCCAGCAGCCCGTCATCACCGCCGAACGCCGCCCGCCCCACACGGCCCATCAGCCGCACGCCCTCGGCATCCGGACGCAGATCGAACATTGAAGGCCGGCGCACCGGGCCCACCAGCACCAGATCCTGCACACCCTCGCGCCGCAGCGCCGCCAGAATGCTACCGGCGGCGGCAAGCCGCGCCATCTCGTGGGGAAACGGGGCAAGCAGATCCGGGTTGGCGAAGCCTTCCAGCCCGATCAGAAACACCCGCCGTCCGGCGGCCATCCCGGCACGCGCCACCTGCGCCGGCAGCGGCCCGCCACCAGCCAGAATACCCAGCGTCCGCGGCGGCTCAGTTGGGCTCGTCATCCTGCACCCCGACATCGGCGTGGATCAGGCCGCGCTTGCCGCAGGTTTCGATGAACTGGATCATTTCCGCCACCAGCGCCTCGTGGCCATAGGTGACACGCGCCTGTTCCACACGCTCGTTGAACACGCCAGCGCCCAGAAACATCAGCCGGAACGCGCCACGCACCGCATTGATCTGCTCGCGGTCATAGCCGCGCCGGCGCAGCCCGATGATGTTGAGCCCGGCCAGGCTCGCCCGGTTGCCGATCACGGTGCCGAACGGGATCACATCAGCGGTCACACCGGCCATGCCGCCGATCATCGCGGCCCGGCCGATGCGGGTGAACTGATGCACGGCCGCCCCGCCGCCCACCACGGCATTCGCCCCGATCGACACATGCCCGCCCAGCAGCACGTTGTTGGCGATCACCACGCCATCGCCCACGTCGCAATCATGCGCCACATGCACGCCCACCATCAGCAGGCAGCCATCGCCCAACTTGGTCAGCCCCGTCCCGGTGACGGTGCCGCGATGGATGGTGACATGCTCACGCAGCTGGCACCTGGCGCCCACCTCGGTGCGCGTCGGCTCGCCCTTGTATTTGAGATCCTGTGGTGCCAGCCCCACGGTCGCGAACGGATACACCACCGTCTGCGGCCCGATCACCGTGTCACCGCCGATAACGACATGGCTTCCCAGCTCAACGCCGTCAGCCAGCGTCACCCCAGGGCCCACATCGCACCACGCCCCGATCGAGACATTGTCGCCGATCCTGGCCTGCGGGGAGACGATGGCGCGCGGATGGATCAAGCTCAACGATCGCGATCCAGGATCATCGCCGAATACATGGCTTCCGCCACGATCGTGCCATCGACGCGCGCGGTGCCCTTGAACTTCCACACATTGCCACGCCTGCGATCGCGCTCGACATGGATGCGCAGCTGATCCCCCGGTACCACCGGCCGACGGAACTTGGCATTCTCGATGGTCATGAAATACACCAGCCGGCCCGCCGCATCACCGCCCAGCGTCTCCACCACCAGCACCCCCGCCGTCTGCGCCATCGCCTCGATGATCAGCACGCCCGGCATCACCGGCCGCTCGGGGAAATGCCCCTCGAAGAAATGCTCGTTGACGGTGACGTTCTTGATGCCGACCGCACTGTGGTCGAGCACCACATCCTCCATGCGATCAATCATCAGCATGGGGAAGCGATGCGGGATGGCATGCTTGATCCGCGCAATGTCGAGCGACTTGATCACAACAGGGGCGTTGTCGCCACTGGCGGTCTGATCGCTGTGCGCGCTGGTCTCCAATCCGTCCATATCTGCTCAGTCCCTGCCCGTCTTGTCCGGGGTTTCACCGGCTGCAGCTTTGGCACTGTCAGCGCGATGCTTTGAAGCCGTCCTGCCCTGCTCGGTCAGCCGCTTGAGGGTGGCGACCTGACGGAACATCTCTTTCACCGGGATGGCCGGGCTTCCGACATATTCGCGGCCCGCCTCCAGATCGGTCATCACACCGGACTGACCGCCGACCCGCGCACCTCGTCCGATCCGCATATGGCCGGCGACACCAACCTGGCCCGCCATCACCACAAAATCCTCAAGCACCGAGGACCCGGCGATCCCAACCTGTGCCACCAGCACGCAGGCCCGCCCAACGCGGACGTTGTGCCCGATCTGCACCAGGTTGTCGATACGGGTGCCGGCGCCGATCACGGTGTCCTGGGCGGAGCCGCGGTCGATGCAACTATTGGCCCCAATCTCCACGTCATCGCCGATCAGCACGCGGCCCAGCTGCGGCACGCTCACATGAACAGGGCCGGTGGCCGTCATTGTGCTGGCAAAGCCGAATCCGTCCTGGCCGATGCGCGCGCCCGGGAACAATACCACGCGCGCACCCAGCACGGCGTGGCTGAGTGTCACATGGCTCGCAATCCGGCTGTCCGGCCCGATCTGCACGCCATCGCCGATCACGCTGAGAGCGCCGATCCGCGCCCGTGCCCCAATCTCGACGCGCGGTCCCACCACCACAAACGGGCCAATCTCGCAGGACGGATCGATCACCGCCGATGGGTCGATCACGGCACTCGGATGAATGCCGGGGCAGAGCGGTGGCAGCGGATGGAACAGGGCGGCAATCTTTGCCCAGGCCAGATACGGCTCCTGCGCCACCAGGGCGATGGTGCCGGCTGGCACACGCTCAGCCATCTGCGGATGCACGATCACCGCCCCGGCCCGGGTCTCGCTCAACGCATCCGCATATTTGCGGTTGTCGAGAAAGGTGATGTCGGACGGACCCGCCGCCTGCAGCGGCGCCACGCGGTGGAAGAGCAACCCCGCCCCGTCAGACGGCACCGCGATCCCGGCCGCCGCCGCCACGGCCGCCAGGTCGAACGGACCGTTCCTCAGAAAGAACCGCTGATCACCGGAGGCTGCGGATCCATGCAGGTCTGCCGCCATGATCAGGGGCGTGGTCCGGCCGCAGGGGCGTTCGCGGGTGCGGCAGAAACGGGCACAGGGCCGGCGGCCACGGGGCCGCTTGCGATCGGGCCTGCAACGGGCCCGGCCTGCGGGCTGGCCAGTGTCGGAGGCTCCACACCATCCGGCGGGATGATCACCGAAGGCAGCACCTTGTTGAGCTGTGCCGCCACCTCGTCGGTGATGTCGAAATCCGCGACATTGAGTGCCACCTGCGAGCGGTGCAGCACCAGGTTCATGCCATGGCTTTCCGCCACCTGGCGGATGACAGCCACCAGCGTGCGCTCGATCTGCGCCACGCCATACTGGGCCGCCTCCTGCACGATGCGGCTGTGATCACGGAACTGCTTCTGTGCGTTGGTGATGCGGTCGCGCAGTTCGCGGTCCTTCGCATCGGCCTGCTCCGGCGACATCAGCGAACGCTGGGTTGCCAGCTGCTGCTGCATCTCACGCCAGACGGCCTGTTCCTTCTGGGCCTCCTGATTGAGCCGGTCGCGCCGTTCCCCAACCACCCGATCGACCATCTGCGCCGCGGTGGAGGCGCGCATCACCTCGGGAACCCCCAGCACGCCCACAACCGCGCTCGGTGGCGTTGTGCTGTGCGGCAGTTTCTGCAGATCAGGCGGGGGCGGCAGGGAAGGCGTCGGCAACGCGGCCTCGGGCTCTCCCGGCGGCAAGGCTGCCAGAGGCTGCGCCTGAGGCAGAGCCTGCGGACGCGGTGCCGGCGGCGCCGGCGGGCGGGGGGCCGGACGGGCCGGCGCCGGGCCTGCCGCCGGCTTCTGCTGGCCAGGAATGAAATAATCCTGCGCCTGCGCCACACCACCCAGGCCGGCTCCTGCACAGATCAACAGAACCGCCGCCCTGCGCAGCGTGGCTTGCAGCGAGAAACACGTCAAACGGGACATCCGATCAGAACCTTGTGCCAAACCCGAACCGGAAGAACTGACTCTGGTCGTAGGATTTCTTGATGATGATTGGGGCAAAATCGAGGTTGATCAGGCCGAACGGGGTTTTCCACGACACGCCGAAACCGGCACCCAGACGCGGCGCATTGTCCGACGTGATCTGGATGTAGTTGCCCTTGCGGGTGATAGAGCTGGCTTCCGTCAAACCGCCGATATCGACGAACAGCCGGCCCGTCAGCCCAAGATCCGGAGACACCGGCAGCGGGAAGCGGAATTCGGACGACTGGGTCCAGATCAACCGGCCGCCGATCGAGTCGCCGCCGCTCACCGCATGCGGGCCGGCGCCACCGGTCTGGAAGCCACGCAGATTGTCGCCACCCAGGAAGAACCGATCGATGATACGCTCATGCTGGCCCAGCGGCACCATGTAGCCGGCCCCGGCGGACAGCGCGATCATATAGTCCGGATCGCCAAGCGTGCGCTCCAGCGGAATGTAATAGGTGCTGTCGACCTTGCTGCGCACAAAGCGTGTGTCGCCACCAAGCCCGGCATAGTCGGTGCCCAGGCGCACGATGAAGCCGGATTTCGGATCAACGCGGCTGTCGCGATAGTCCAGCGCCAGCACCTGGCCAACCTGTGACAGCAAGGAGGTGCCGGCCTCATCCTGCACATAGATGCTCGCACCATCCTGAACATTGTAGATATTTCGCTGAACCAGCGAATACGTCCAGTTCTGACGCAGATGCTCGTTCACCTCATAGCCGAGCGAGAAGGACGCACCAGCGCGGCGTTCGTTGTATTGTGCGATGTTCTGCAGATTGCTCTGGATGGCGAACAGATCGATCGCGCCGATCAGGTTGCGATCCAGGAAATACGGATCCGTCAGGGACAGGTCCAGCTGTGTCTGCTTCTGCGCCAGCACGCCGTTGATCCCGGCGTCAACGCCGGTGCCAATCAGGTTCTTCTCACGCAGACCCAGGTTCAACAGCGCCCCGGCGTCAGACGAATACCCACCACCGATGGTCAGTTCGCCGGTGGCCTTCTCATCGACCGTGGTGGTCACGACCGCCTTGTCGGACTGCGAACCCGGCGCCGAGGTCACGGTCGCGGTGTTGAAATAGCCCAGATCGTCAAGCCGCTGGCGCGAACGCCGCAGCAGCTGCGAGTTGAACGCATCCCCCTCGGCGAGGCGGAACTCGCGGCGGATCACCTTGTCCTTGGTGCGCACGTTGCCGACAATGTCGATCCGCTCGACATACACGCGCGGACCTTCACCCACGTTGAACGTCACGTCCACCGTGTGGGTCTGCTTGTTCGGGCGGACATCCGGGCGCACATCGACGAACGCATAACCGCGGGCGCGCACCGCATCGCCCAGCGACTCGTTGATCGTCTCGATCTCGGTGCCGTCATACCAGTCACCCTCGGTCACATCGACGGTGGACTGCAGATCGGCCGGATCGAGATTGCGCAGGTTGCTCTTGATATCGACCTTGCCCAGCCGATAGCGCTCGCCTTCGTTGACCGTGTAGCTGACAAAGAACGCCGAACGATCCGGCGCCAACTCGGCGGTCGGCTGGCTGATATCGATGTCGACATAGCCGTTGCGGATATAGAAGCGGCGCAGCAACTCGCGGTCATAGACCAGGCGCTCGGGGTCGTAGCTGTCGGTGGACGACAGGAACCGCCACCAGGCCTCCTCGCGGGAGGAGACAACCTCGCGCAGCTTGTTCTCGCTGAACTCATGCACGCCAACAAAGGCGATGCGGCTGATATAGGTGTTCACACCCTCATCGATCTCGAACACCAGATCGACGCGGTTCTGATCAAGCTGGATCACCTTCGGCTCGACGCGCGCGCCGAACCGGCCCTTCTTGGCATAGGCATCCAGGATTCGCTGGCGTTCGGCCTGGGCCAAAGCCGGGGTGAACACGGCACGGGGTTTGAGGGTGATGGCGGCGCGCAGATTGGCGTCCGTCAGCTTCTTGTTGCCCTCGAAGGCGATGCGGTTGATCACCGGGTTCTCGGCCACCCGAACCACGAGTGTCGAGCCATCGCGGGTGATCGTCACGTCGCTGAACAACCCGGTCGCGTAAAGCGATTTCAGCGAGCGGTCGAGCTTGTCCGGATCGAAGGCATCGCCCGGCTGCACCACCAGATAGGACGAAACCGTCCCGGTCTCGATGCGCTCATTGCCCACCACGCGGATGCTGGCGATCGTGCCGCCGGGCTGCGGTACGGGCGCAGCCGGCCGGCTGGCCGGGCGCGGGGCGGTGGCCTGTACCGGCTGGGCCAGAACCGGTGGAACATTCACCACCAGGGACATCCCGAACACCGACATCAGCAGGGCTGCGCGCATGCGAATCAAAACCATCCTCCCCACTGCAGCCAAGGCCGCAAATCTCATCCGTGCTGGCGTCTGGGCTTAGAATACAAGTGCGTCTGGCACAACACCACTGGCGCCCGGCAGGGCGACCAACGGCGCAAAATCACCAAATCGACGCCGTTTGCCGTGCCCGGATGCCAGATTGCCGTTCTCAGATCGAAGACGACACCGCCGGTGCCAGCCCCGCCGCCTTGGCGGCCGGGTGCGACGGGTTGCGGAACCGCAACTCGCCATCCAGCGCCGCATCGGGTGCGGTGCCGCCAAACAGCTCAAGCCTGGAGGCACAGGTGACAGCCACAACCCCGCGCGCCTCGGGAAAGGTCAGGAACTGCCGCGCCTCGCCCTCCAGCTCCAGCCGCTCGCGCAGCAGGCGCCATTCGGTGCGATCGGTGTCCTCGACGAACATCGCCAGAATCCCCGGCCGCGTGCCGGACAGCCGCGTGGGCGCGATCGCCGCCAACCGGCGCCGGATTGCCACCGCCACCTCATCCTCACGCGCCGCCCGCGCGGCCAGCACGAACAGCCCATCGCCCTTCGATGTCACCGCCAGATGCGCCTCATGACCGAATTCCCGGCGCAGCGACTGCATCAGCTTCGGCGCTTCGCGGCTGTGGCGCAGCTCCTCCGGCTCGCCGGCCTGGGCCGCCGCCAGCATCAACGGGTCCAGCCGCAGCACGCAGGCCTCGTCATGATCCGCCCGGCGCTGCTCGTGCAGCATCGTCTTGATCCGCCCCTGCAGAGCGGCCAGCTGTGCTGAATCGCGCGCAAGCCCCTGCGGCAGCGTCAGTTTCAACAGGTAGCGCCCCGGATGGGCGGACAACCAGGTCTGCAGATCGGCATCGATGCCATCGACCAGCCGCGCCCAGCTGCTGCGATGCACATCGCGGCCATCCTCGGCGGACACCACATCACAGGACAGCTCGGCCTCGGCCTCGTTGCGCGTCAGCAGCAGGTCGAAGGCAGCGCCCTCCTCAAAGCCCGCGTGATACACGTCAAATCCGCGCGAGCGCTGCAACGCAGCCGTCCGCAGCAGATGAAACACCGGCACCAGCGTCGCCTCCTGGCGCAGACTTGCGGCAAGGGCTGCGCGAAACCGCGCCCGTCCCGCCGCACTCAGCGCCGCATCGGTGGCCACCGCCTCGCCCACCAGCGCCAGCACGCTGCAATCAGCCATCGACAGATTGGACAGGTTTGCCGTACGTCGCAGGCGTTCGATGGTGATCTCGATCGCATGCATCTGCACCAGGGCCCGGCCAACACGCTGGCTCAGCGCCGCCTGACCCGCGATCTCCGCCATCCGCGCCGACCAGTTTTTCGGCCCGATGCAGGCGATGAAGGATGCGATCACGCGATGGGCAGGCTGCTCAATGGCGGTCATGGTCTTCCTCGATTGTTCCACCTTACGCGCAAAAGGCGGATCACCTGCCGGGTGTGGCACAGAACATTCAGCAATGCACGCAAACGATGGCAGACCCGTGGAAATCTTACCCAAGCTTAACCCGTTCGCGGCAGACCGGCGCAGCGCCCGCTCTCAGTTGCGCGGAAGCCGGGCCGTCTGCGGCGCATCCGGGTTCTGCGCGCGATGGCGCAGCAGATGATCCGCCAGCACGCAGGCCAGCATCGCCTCGCCCACCGGCACCGCGCGGATGCCGACACACGGGTCGTGCCGCCCGTGGGTCATGATCTCCACCTCCTCGCCAAACCGGTCCACCGACTGGCGCGGCGTCAGGATCGAGGAGGTCGGCTTGACCGCAAACCGCGCCACGATCGGCTGGCCGGTGGAGATGCCGCCCAGAATGCCGCCGGCATGGTTGGAGCCGAAGCGCACCTCGTTGCCGTCCATGCGCATCTCATCGGCATTGTCCTCGCCGGACAGGCTGGCTGCGGCAAACCCATCGCCGATCTCAACGCCCTTGACCGCGTTGATGCCCATCAGGGCTGCCGCGATATCGGCATCAAGCTTGCCATAGATCGGCGCCCCCAGACCTGGCGGCACCCCTTCCGCGATCACCTCGATCACCGCCCCGCAGGACGAGCCGGATTTGCGGATGCCGCCGAGATACTCCTCCCACAGCTGGGCTGCCACCGGATCGGGGCAGAAGAACGGGTTCTCCTCCAGCTGCGCCCAGTCCCAGCGGCTGCGGTCGATCGCATGCGGGCCCATCTGCACCAGGGCGCCGCGTATGGTCATGCCAGCCAAAATCTTGCGTGCGATACCGCCGGCCGCCACCCGCATCGCCGTCTCGCGCGCCGAGCTGCGCCCGCCGCCACGATAATCCCGATGGCCGTATTTCAGCTCATAGGTCAGATCGGCATGGCCCGGCCGAAACTGCTGGGCGATCGCGCCGTAGTCCTTGCTGCGCTGATCCACATTCTGGATCTCCAGCGCGATCGCGGTGCCCGTCGTCAGCCCCTCGAACACGCCGGACAGGATGCGCACCTCGTCCGGCTCCTGGCGCTGTGTGGTGAATTTGGACTGGCCGGGCCGCCTGCGATCCAGCCAGGGCTGCAGATCGGCCTCGCTGAGCGCGATGCGCGGCGGCACCCCGTCCACCACGCAGCCGATCGCCGGCCCATGGCTCTCACCCCAGGTGGTGACGCGGAACAGATGGCCGAAACTGTTGTGCGACACGCGGCCTGCCTATTCGTTGATCGCTGCGATATCCGGCGCATCGGGGTTCTTCATCCCCACGATATGATAGCCGCAATCGACATGATGCACCTCGCCGGACACCCCGGCGGAAAGCGGGCTGAGGAAATACAGCCCCGCGCCTCCCACCTCCTCGGTGGTCACGTTGCGGCGCAGCGGCGAGTTGTACTCGTTCCACTTCAGAATATAGCGGAAATCACCGATGCCGGAGGCGGCCAGCGTGCGGATCGGGCCCGCGCTGATCGCATTCACACGAATGCCGTCCACGCCCAGATCGGTCGCCAGATAGCGCACCGAGGCCTCCAGCGCCGCCTTGGCAACGCCCATCACGTTGTAATGCGGCATCACCCGCTCAGCGCCCAGATAGGACAGCGTCAGCAGCGACCCGCCACGGCGCATCATCGCGGCCGCCCGCTTCGCCACCGCGGTGAAGCTGAAGCAGGAGATGTCGAGCGCCTGCAGGAACACCTCGCGCGGCGTGTCCACATAGCGCCCGCGCAGATAGGCCTTGTCGGCGAAGCCGATCGAATGCACCACGAAATCGATGCCCTCCGGCCATTCCCGGCTCAGCGCGGCGAAGGTGGCATCGATGCTCGCCTCGTCCGAGACGTCACACGGCAGCACCAGCTTGGCGCCGATGCTGGCCGCCAGCGGGCGCACCCGCTTCTCCAGCGCCTCGCCCTGAAACGAGAAGGCAAGCTCGGCCCCCTGTGCGGCACACGCGGCTGCAATGCCCCAGGCGATCGAGCGGTCATTGGCAACACCCATGATCAGGCCGCGCCTGCCTTGCATCAGGGTCCCCGTGGCGGGGGCGCTGGCTGTTTCGCCGTCTGGCATTGGGCTTCCTCATGCAGAATTCGGATCGGCCTCTGTGGTGGCATGGACGAAGCGTGCAGGACAAGGGGGGTGTCGCAAGCCCAACCATGCGCTTAGATTGCAGCCCCGACCCGGTCTGTCACACGGAGCCTGCCCCGATGCCGCATCGCATCCTCTCGGCGATCACCAACGCCGATCCGTTCGAGCTCTTTGCCGCCTGGTTTGCCGAGGCCTCCGAACACGAGATCAACGACCCCAACGCGATGACGGTGGCCACCGCCACGCCGGAGGGCATCCCGTCGGCGCGCATCGTGCTGCTCAAGGACTACGACACGCGCGGCTTCGTGTTCTACACCAACAAGCAAAGCCGCAAGGGGGGCGAACTTTCCGCCAACCGCCACGCTGCCCTGCTGTTCCACTGGAAAACGCTGCAACGCCAGATCCGCATCGAAGGCATGGTGGAGGACGTGACCGACGCCGAGGCGGATGCCTATTATGCCAGCCGCGCCCGCGTCTCGCGCCTGGGCGCCTGGGCGTCCGACCAGTCGCGCCCGCTGCCGGAGCGCACCGTGCTGGAACGCCGGGTGGCCGAGGCCGAGCAGCGCTTCCCGGACGAAGCCATCCCCCGCCCGCCGCACTGGTCCGGCTATCGCATCCTGCCGCAGCGCTTCGAATTCTGGCAGGACATGCCCTTCCGCCTGCACGACCGCACCGTGTTCACGGCCACGGCACAGGGCTGGGCCGCCGGCAAGCTCTTCCCCTGAGCACGCGCCTGCCCGCGGCGCAGGCGCCAATCGCCGCCCTGCTGCACCGCATCTCCGGCGCCGCACCGATCGAGACGCCGCTCTCCCTGGTGTTCGTGGGGGCGGATTGCGCCTGGAAGCTGCGCAAGGCGGTTCGGCTGCCCTTCGTCGACTTCACCACCCCGCAGGCCCGCAAGGCTGCGGCCCTGCGAGAGTTCGAGCTCAACCACGCCTGGTCGCCCTCCCTCTACCGCCGTGTCGCTGCGGTGACGCAGGAGCCCGACGGCCCGGCGCTCGATGGGCCCGGGCCGGTGATCGACCATGTGGTCTGCATGGCGCCGATCGCGCCCGGCGATTTCCTGATCGAGCAGGCACGAGACGAAACCCTCACCCCCGCGACGCTGGACGAGTTGGGCGACCTGGTGGCCGCCATGCATCACGCCCTGGCGCGAAGCGACGCCGAGGTGCGGCTGCAGCCGATCGTGGAGGGCAATGTCGAAACCGCGCTGAAGGCAGGCCTGCCCGCGGCGCGCGTCACCGCCTGGCACGATGCGATCACCGCCCGTCTTGCCGAGCTCACCCCCTGGCTCGCCCGCCGCGCGCAGGACGGCTTCATCCGCCGCTGCCATGGCGATCTGCATCTGCGCAATCTCTGCCGTCACCAGGGCCGGCTGATGGCGTTCGACGCGCTGGAATTCCGCGAGGACATGGCCACCATCGATCTCGGCTATGATCTCGCCTTCCTGCTGATGGATCTCGACCTGCGTGTGGGCAGGCCGGCTGCCAACCGCGTGCTCAATCGCTATCTGGCGCGCACCGGCGATATCGGCCTGCTGCCCGGCCTTGCCGTGTTCCTGTCGATGCGCGCCCTGGTCCGTGCGCATGTCAGTGCCAATTCCGGCGAGCCGCATGCCGCCTATCTCGACTACGCCGAAGCCGTGCTGCAACCGCGGCCCGCCATCGCACTTGGCATTGGTGGCCTGCCCGGCAGCGGCAAATCCACCCTCGCACGCAGCGTGGCGCCCTCTCTCGGCGCCGCCCCCGGCGCGGTCATCCTGCGCAGCGACGAGATCCGCAAGCGCCAGCACGGCCTGGCCCCCGAACAGAATTTGGGGCCGGAGGGCTACACCGAGGCGGCCACGCACCAGGTGATGGAGCGTCTGTTCGCCGATATGCGCAGCGCTCTCGCCGCGGGCCATTCGGTGATCGCCGACACCAGCTTCGCCAATCCCGGCCATCGCACCCAGGCCGCCCGTGCCGCAGGACAGGCGCCGTTCCTTGGCGTCTGGCTTCAGGCACCGCTTGGCGTGCTGGAGGCCCGCATCACCGCCCGGCACGGCGATGCCTCGGACGCAACGCTTTCGGTCTTGCACAAATTCGCCGCCCATGATCCTGGTCACGGCGCCTGGATCGCGCTGGACGCCACGGATCCGGCCGCTTCGGCGCGTCTTGCAACAATGGTCCGCAACGCGTTGTCTTCGTGCTAGCATCGGCAAAAATCGACCGAAAGGGGACCCGCAAATGGCGATTCGCAAACTGCTGCTGCCGCTGACCGGCACCGCCGCCGGCGAGGCCGCCCTTGCCACAGCGCTGATGGCGGCCCGGATGTGGAACGCCCACGTCACCGCCCTGCATGTCCGCGTTGACAGCCGGGATGTGGCGCCACTGGCCGGCGAAGGCCTGTCCGGTGCGATGATCGAAGAGATGATGACCGCCACCGAACGCGAAAGCACGGACCGTGCCCACGCCGTCCGGGCGATGTTCGAGCGCTTCGTGGCAGGCCATGGTGTGACGGTCACCGATGCCAGGCGCGGCTCGCAAGCCGCCACGGCGAGCTTCGCCACCGTCACCGGGCGCGAGGAGGATCTGGTGGCCCAGCAGGCGCGCCTCGCCGATCTCACCATCGTGCCGCACCCCGAGGCCGGCGAGGATGTCTCCTCCTCGGATGCGCTGCACGCCGTGCTGTTCGACAGCGGCCGGCCGGTGCTGATCGCCCCGCAACAGGCACCGCAGACACTGGGCACGCGCATCTGCATCGCATGGAACGGCACCGCCGAATCGGCTGCCGCCGTGCAGGCGGCCTTGCCCTGGATGCAGCAGGCCCAGGCGGTGCGCGTGCTCACATCGGACGAATACCACCGCAGGGGCCCGCTTGCCGCCGATCTGATGGATTACCTCGGCCTGCACGGCATCGTGCCGGACGTGGCCTCCTTCCGCGCCATCGACCGTGAGGTCGGCGCCGGCCTGCTCGCCGCGGCGCGCGACTTCAACGCCGATTTCCTGGCGATGGGCGCCTATTCGCATTCCCGCCTGCGCCAGCTCATCCTCGGTGGCGTCACCCGCCACGTGCTGGAAAAATCCAGCATTCCCGTGCTGATGAACCGATAGGTCCATGTTCGGCGTCACCGATCCTGACACCGAATTGGCCGTCTCCACCTATGTGAAGCTGCTGCGCGCCAGCCACGCCGTGATGGCGAGCGCCGAGCAGCTGCTGCTGTCACATGGCCTGACCATGACCCAGCTTGGCGTGCTGGAGGTCATCCTGCACAAGGGCCCGCTGTCGCATCGCGAACTGGGCCGCAAGGTGCTCACCAGTGCTGCCAACATGTCCGACGTGATCGACAAGCTCGCCGCCCGCGGCCTGGTCCGCCGTGTGCGCTGCCCGGAGGACCGCCGCCTGGTCAAGGTGGAGCTGACCGAGGCGGGGGCGGCGCTGATCGAGCAGATCTTCCCCATCCACGCGCGCGACATCGCCCGCCTGATGTCCGGCCTCACCCCGTGCGAGATCGAAGCGCTTGGCGATCTGCTGCGCAAACTCGGCCGTTTCGCCGAGCAGACAACGCTCTGCCCCAGCTGTCCCGCGCTGCCGGCGGAGAAATGCTGAGATCAGCCCCAAGCCCGCAGCACTTGTGTGCGCCGGGCTGTGGGTCGAGATTTGTCCCGGTTTTATCGGGGAGCGACAACGATGCTGGGACATGTGGGAATTCCGACGCTGCTGATGCGCGGCGGCACCTCGAAGGGGCCGTATTTCAAGGCGGATGATCTGCCGGCCGATATCGGCGCGCGCGACCGCACCTTGCTTGCGGTGATGGGCTCGCCCGATCTGCGCCAGATCGACGGGCTGGGCGGCGCCGACACGCTGACCAGCAAGGTCGCCATCGTCTCGCCCTCCACCCGCCCGGGCGTGGATGTGGATTACCTCTTCGCCCAGGTGGACATCCCGCGCGCCATCGTCGACACCGGCCCGTCCTGCGGCAACATGCTCTCGGGCGTGGGCCCGTTCGCCATCGAAAGCGGCATGGTCAAGGCGCAGGACGGCACCACCTCGGTCGCCATCTTCGACGTCAACACCCAAAGCCGCATCGAGGCGGTGGTGCAGACCCCGGGCGGGCGGGTGAACTACCAGGGCGACGCCGCGATCGACGGCGTGCCCGGCACGGCGGCGCCGATCATCCTGAACTTCATGGATGCGGTGGGCGCCAAGACCGGCAAGATGCTGCCCTCCGGCCATGCGATGGAGAAGATCCAGGGCATCGACGTCTCCTGCCTGGATGTCTGCATGCCGATGGTGCTGATGCGCGCCGCCGATCTGGGCCTGACCGGGCTCGAAGGCCGTGCCGAGATCGACAACAACAAGGAGTTGCTGGCGCGCATCGAGACCATCCGCCTCGAAGCCGGGCTGCGCATGGGCTTTGGCGACGTCACCGAGAGCGTGATGCCGAAAGTGGGCCTGCTGTCCGAGCCGCGCGGCACCGGCGCCATCACCTCGCGCTACCTCACGCCGCACAAGCTGCATGCGGCGCATGCCGTCACCGGCGCGGTCTGTGTCGCCACCGCCTGCCTGCTGGAAGGCTCGGTCGCCTGGGACCTGGCGCGCCGCCCGGGTGGCAATCCCTGCACGATCTGGATCGAACACCCGACCGGCATGGTCGATGTGCGCATGGAGACGGCCGGGGCCGGCCCCACGCTGCAGGTGATCAAGGCGGGCATTCTGCGCACCGCGCGCCCGATCATGCAGGGTCAGGTGTTCGTGCCCGGCTGGCGAATCTGAAGCCATGCGGGAGGGGTGCGATTCGCAGCCCTCCCGTAACGACTTCGAACACAAGACCGTGAGAACGACGGCGACAAATTCCCAAAAGGCCTCAAAAAAACCACGAAAAAAATGAAATCCGCGTGAGGCCGTAGGCTCGGGGTCATTGCGGAAAACGGCGTAAATTATTGTCAGCAGCGAAGGGTTTAGGTGGGGAAAGCCATATAAGTCCCTGAAAACACTTATCTCAAAAATTGTCTCACATGATCGAACCGATCTCAAAATCCCTTGATTTTTGAGCCAACGACGTTCAATTTTAAGAGAACACAGGGTGCGCTGTCGAAAAAGACGCAGCGTGTTCATCAATCTGTGATTAACAAAAATAGACAAAACTGAGTTTGAATGAATATGTATGGTGCATCGCAGCAGCGGTGCCCGCGATGGAGACAGTGATGACTCAGAACCCGAATATCCTGGCCGGTCTCCGTGCTCTGGTGGAACAGATTGATATGATCGAGAAGCAGAACGCTGCCCGCTCCGCCTTGCCGATCCCCCAGGCAAACCAGGCTGCACCGCAACCTGAAGCACCGGCCAACGAATTCATCACCATGAGTGATTCCCGTCTCTGGACCGCCGCAAGCCAGGCCCGCGCGCCGCGCCCGTCGGCCAGCAGCAACGGTCGCGCTGCCACCATCGCCAAGCGCCTCGGCGTCTCCAGCCGCAACTTCCACCATGTCGCCCATGCCATCGGCCGGGACACGTTTGCCAACTAGTCCCAATCCCGACCACGTGCAGGCATCACAAACCCAACATCATCACACAGCAAAAAGGGCCGCTCACGCGGCCCTTTTTTATGATCCAACCCGAACCTGTCGACCGATTGGCACCTATCGGTCGAAGGCCGGGCCAGAATATCGAAGGCGAGACAGGTCTCAGCTCTTGCTGGCGTCCTGGCTCTGCGCCAGCAACGACTTCGCCTCTTCAACCGCCTCCGCGAAGCGCTTGTTGAGCAGGCTCACCGCCTCCGCATTGGCGTGCTGGATCAGATCAGCAAGCTCCTTGGTGTTGGCCACCGCCCGCTCATATGCCTTCTTCAGCAGCTCGGCGTTCTTCGCCGCCTTTTCCGTGGGCGCCTCGGTGCTCGCCATCGCACGCAGGTTCTCGGACAGCTCCGCCATCGTCTGCTGCACGATCTCCATGTGACGGCGCGCCACTGTCTGAGCCCCTTCGAGAGCGATACGATTCGCCGCCGACATCGCCTCCAGATTGCGCTTATAGGCTTCCATCAGCTCCTGTGCGCCGGGTGCTGAGGGCAGATGCATCTTCTGCATCATCTTGTTCATCTCTTCCGCGGCCTGCATGGCCTGGCTCATCGCATAGGTGAACGGATTGGTGGCGGTCGTGTCGGCCATGATTCGGCTCCTTGTCGGTGACGGGGGCAGTGACGGGCCCACGCAGGACGCTACAGCCCGACCGGCACCGCAGCAAATGACATTCATTCACCAGAATGGAATGTCATGCGTCGGCCGAAGGCGCCTCCGCGGCGGGCTCGTCCGCCGAAGCGGTGGCTGTGACATCAGCCTGGCCGAACATATCGGCCAGCGTGTTCTCCGCCTGCACCGCCCGGTTCAGAGCCTGATCCAACACCGCCATGGTGGCCGACAGATCCTCGCTCTCATCACCGCGCCAGGCCTGCACCGCGGCCAGCCACACCAGCTGCAGGCCCTGCACCCGCAGCGCCCCGCGCAGGCCGGACGTGTCCGCCCCCACGGCCTGCAGCAGCCACGACATGCTCAACGCCGAAACCGGTGCCAGGGCCAGCGCGGTCAGCGGGTCGGAGGGCAGGGCGCGCAGCAGGGCCAGCATGCCAGCCCGATGGGCCTGCAACGTGTCGATGCGCCGCATCACCACGTCGAAGATCCGATCGCGCATCGGCCCATCCGTCAGCGCCCCGGTCACCGCTTCGCGATCCGCATGCCGGCCGAAGCGCAGCAGCAAGGCCAGGCGGTTGGGGCAGCGGGCACGCACCTCGCCCAGCGGCAACTCGGCCCTGCGGGCCGCATCCGCCAGCGACAGATGCTTCCATCCGCGCTCGGCGATCAGCGCGAACGCCGCCTCAAACAGCCTGGCATCGAAATTCTGTCTCTCCATGCCATCCACATAGGCGCAGCCGGCCGATTTGTCAGCCAGCCAGCTGGCGGGATCGCTCGGTTGCAGCCTCGATCGCGCGTGACACCAGGGCAGGCCAGGCATCGTCTCGCATCAGCACCGCCAGGGCCTGCTCGGTGGTGCCTTTCGGGCTGGTGACGTTGCGGCGCAGCTGGGCGGCATCCTCGGTGCTCGCCGCCAGCAGCGCGCCCGAGCCGGACACCGTGCGCCGCGCCATCAGCCGTGCCAGATCGGCCGGGATACCCTGTTCCAGGGCCGCCTTCTCCAGCAGCTCCGCCAGCAGGAACACATAGGCCGGACCGCCACCCGAGATCGCGGTCACCGGATCGATCAGCGCCTCATCCTCCACCCAGGCCACGTCGCCCACCGATTCCAGCAGCGAATGACACAGATCGCGCTGTGCCGCGGACACGCCAGGGCCCGCGCAGGCCACCGTGATGCCCTGGCCGATGGCGGCCGGCGTGTTGGGCATCGCCCGCACCACACACGCCCCGCCCAGCGCCTGGCGCAGGCCCGCAATCGTCTTGCCGGCCATGATCGACAGCATCACCGCGTCCCCGAACCGCGCCACCTGGGGCAGGGCGTCCGCCGCCATTTGCGGCTTCACCGCCAGCACCACGGCGGCCGGCGTGAAATCCGCCGGAAGCCCCGATGCATCGGCCAGCACCGTGATCTCGGGGCCCGGGCTGGGTGGCGTGCTGGGGTCGATGGCAAAGGAGGGCGAAAGTCCGCGCGCGCGCCAGCCGGCCGCCATGGCGCCGCCCATCTTGCCGAAGCCGAGAACCAGAACGGGCGGGATCAACGACATGAAATTCAGCTCAAGCCTCGCCCACACAATCCAGCATCGCCGCCTGCAGCGCCTCCGCCGGCGACTTGCCGCCCCACAGCACGAACTGGAAGGCCGGGTAGAACCGCTCGCATTCGGTGATCGCGATGTCGATCATGTCCTCCAGGCTCTCCGCCGAGGCGCCAGGGGCGCCGCGCAGCAGCACCGAATGGCGAAACACCGGCATGCCGTCATCGCTGTCCATGCCGAAATGGCCGATCCACAGCCGCTCATTGGCCAGCGCCAGCAGCTCGAACAGCGCAGGGCGCTGCTTCTCCGGCACTTTCAGGTCGATCGCGCAGGTGAAGTGCATGGCACTGATCTCGCTCGACCAGCTGAAATACAGCCCGTAATCGCACCATTTGCCCGGCGCCTCGGCCGCCATCTCGGCGTCGTTGCGGCGATCAAACACCCAGTCATAGGCACTGACAATCTGCTCCATCACGTCGAGCGGGTTGGAGGCGCGTTCCTGATGCAGGCTGAGCTGGGCGGACATGCGGAAACTCCGTCTGGGGGCGCAGGGATGCGCCGCGGGTTTCGATGGTCAACCGGCAGCCACCACGGCACCGGCTTGTTCACCAGCAAAACCCTACCGGCCCGTTCGCGCGCGCCGCAAGGGCGCTGTGCGGTGCAACGCGAACTTCACGCGCGATCTGAGGAACGAATGCCAGATCCCCCGATTCGCAAGCGGTTTTCCGCCTCGGGGCGAAACGCCGTCTGGGCCATGCCGTGCGCGCAACGCTGCTTGTGGATCGGCACCTTGATTGTTCGATATCGAACGACATATCCACTTCAACACAACGCCCCGCGCACTCGCAGGGCCACACAGGAGAGTGTCATGATCGATGTGGCTTCCTTCAGCAGTCTTGGCCGCTTCCAGAACGAGTGGCTGAACGCCCGCCACCATTTCAGCTTCGGCCATTACCACGATCCAGCCCGCATGGGCGTCGGCGCGCTGCGTGTCTGGAACGACGACGAAATCGCTCCCGGCACCGGCTTCGACCCGCACCCGCATCGGGAGATGGAGATCATCACCTATGTGCGCGACGGCGCCATCACCCATCGCGACAGCCTCGGCAATGAAGGCCGCACCGAGGCCGGTGACGTTCAGGTGATGCATGCCGGCACCGGCATCGTGCATGCCGAATACAACCGCGAGGCAGAGCCCACGCGGATCTTCCAGATCTGGCTGATGCCCAACCGCCGCGGCGTCACGCCAGGCTGGGGCTCGCGCAGCTTCCCCAAGCAGCACGAGGGCGCCCTGCGCGTGCTGGCAGACGGGCGTGATGGCGCCGATGGCAGTGCGCTGCCGCTCTACGCCGATGGCGCGGTGCTGGCCGGCACCGTGGCGGCGGGTCGCAGCGTGACACAGACCATCGGGGCCGGCCGCGTGGCCTATCTGGTCGCGGCCACCGGCCGGATCCGGGTCAATGGTGTCGAGGTCGGCACACGCGACGGTGTCACGGTGCACGACGAAGACACCATCACCATCGAGGCGCTGGAGACCGCGGAAATCGTGATGGTTGATGTTGTCAAGTGATCATATCGATCTCGGGCAGAGCTGCCAGGGTAAAATCAAGGCAGCCTGCCCGAATTCGTTCAGGCTTTCGGTCGCAGCCTGGGCATTCGGGCGGACCCTGCGGGCTCGGGCGGATGTTCTTCGCATCTGCAGCATGTCATCAAGCCTTCACCGACACATAATGGGTGATCGCCGCAATTGGCACGGTTCTTGAAAACGTTTACGCCGCACCGCCCCGTTTCGTCGGGCGTCACACCGCGACAGGACCTAACCAATGAAGACTCGCCAGATCGTCACCGCAGTCTCCGTGCTGCTGCCGCTCGCCGGCCAGACGGCATTCGCCGACGATGCCAAAGCGCCCGCCCCCTGGATCGACACGCTGGCCATTCACGGCCAGCTCGAAGCCGGCATTGACGCCAATTTCTCCAGCCCCAGCGACCATCTGAACTACGGCCAGCTCTACACGGATCGCGCCACCACGCCGGTGCTGAACCAGGGCCTGCTCTCGGTCGGCCGTCCGGTGGACCCGAAGGCCACGGATTATGATTTCGGCTTCAAGGTGCAGGGCATGTACGGCACCGATGCGCGCTACACGCATTTCGCCCGTCTGTTCGACAAGACCACCAAGTCGCCGTACCAGTTCGACATCGTCGAAGCCAGCGTGACCGCGCACACACCCTGGCTCACCGAGGGTGGCGTCGATCTGCAGGCCGGCCTGTGGCCGACGCTGCTGGGCTTCGAGACCATCGATGCCTCGACCAACCCGTTCTACTCGCACAGCTACATCTACAATTTCGGCCTGCCGGTGAAGGAAGCCGGCGCCAACGGTATCTTGCATCTCACCGATTGGCTGGATCTCTATGCGGGCGTCGTCGCCGGCAACCAGACCATCCCCGGCGCCGACAACAACGGGTCCGCCTCCTTCATCGGCGGCTTCAAGGTCACTCTGGCCGACGGCAATTTCAGCGTGCTGGCGCTGACCCATTACGGCCCGGAAAACGCCTCGCGCGCCGTCAAGCCGCTCAGCGCCTCCAAATACAACCGCGCCTACAACGACATGATCATCACCTACAAGGCCTCGGATGCGGTGACCTTCACCACCGAGCTGAACTATGTGCGTGAGGATCTGGGCGCCGTTCAGGCCAAGGGCCGCATCGCCAACGCCGAAGGCTACGGCATCGCCCAGTACGGCGCCTGGACGCTGTCCGACGCTGTGACCTTCAACCTGCGCGGCGAAGTGTTCGCCGATACGCGCGGCTACTTCGTGGCGGCCTTCCCGGGCTCGCTGAGCTCGGTGCAGCTGCTGGAAGGCTACACGCCCAGCATCTCGCCGATCAGCTATGGCGGCCACAATGTCTACGGCGCGCTGACCGCGGGCGTCACCTACAAGCCGGCGCTGCCGGACGCCTACAGCGCCGCTACCCTGCTGATCCGTCCGGAGCTGCGGGCTGACGAGGTGATGAGCGGCCCGGCTCGCTTCAACGCCGGCAAGAACCGCACCGCGGTGACCGCCGCCATCGACGCCGTGCTGACCTACTGATCCTCGGATCACATCACGATGAAGGGGCCGGGCTGCTTGCAGCCCGGCCCTTTTTCGTGGTCACACAACGGCGCCCGATCCGGAGCAAGGCGATGACCGACGACACTGCCGACGCTATCCAGACCCTCGCCAGCCGCGAGATCTATCGCAACCGCTGGCTTGCCCTGCGTGAGGACCACATTCGCAGGCCCGATGGCAGCGAAGGCCTCTACAGCGTCGTCGAGAAGACCGATTTCGTCGTGGTGGTGCCGCTGCACGCCGACGGATCACTCACCCTGGTGCGCCAGCACCGCCACCCGATCGGCCGCCAATCCTGGGAGTTTCCGATGGGCGCCTGGGAACAAACCCCCGACGCCGCCAAGCTGGACGTGGCACACGGCGAATTGCGCGAAGAAACCGGACTGACCGCCGAACACATGACCCATGCCGGCAGACTCGCCGAAGCCGCCGGCTATTGCGACCAATGGTACGACATCTACCTCGCCGAAGGCCTCCAGCAACACGACCCACAACGCGAGACCGAGGAAGCCGACATGATCTGCCGCAAGGTGACCCTCCCCGAGCTGGAGACCATGATCCTGTCCGGCGAGATCATCGATGCCGCAACGGTCGCCAGCCTCTGCCTGCTGCGCCTGCGCGGGTTGCTGGGGTAGGCGGTTGTTGGAGAAGGGAAGGCGGAGGGCTTTGCCCCCTCGACCCCCAGCAGGGGCCGAGCCCCTGCACCTCGATGTTTGGAAGGTCTCACGGTAAGGGGGCCCACAGGCATTCTATGCCGACGGCGCGCGTTGGCCCCCTTACCGTGAGACCTTCAAAGAATGGGTCCAGGGACCCCTGTCCCTGGCGGGGTCAAGGGGCAGAGCCCCTTGCCTTCTCTTCCTCAACCTCCCGCTACACCAGCAGCCCCGCCAGCGCTCAGCTGCCACAATGTCACGGCGCGTTCGGGGTGGTCTTCCAGTTCCTGGGTGGTTGGCACCACCACGCGGTCGAGTGCCACCATGCCGTCCCGCGGCAGATAGGCGCGGCCGGGATCGGCGATCCAGACTGTGCAGGACGCAGCCATCAGCCGTAGCCAGGGCAGGATATGCCCGGTCATCGGCGCCTCGTAGCAGACATCGCCGCACAGGATCAGATCCCAGCGGCACGGGCTGCCCACCACATCGCCCAGTCCGATCACCTGCACATCATTCACCGCCGCGTTGAGCGCGATGGCATCCAGGGCGAGCGGGTCGATTTCGCACGCCTCCACCAAGGCAGCACCCGCTTTGGTGCAGGCGATGGCGGCAAGCCCGCCGCCGGCTGCGAAATCCAGCACGCGCTTGCCTTCCACCAGGCGCGGATCATCCAGGATCCGCCGCGCCATCGCCACACTGCCCGGCCAGGCAAAGGCCCAGAACGGTGGCTCGATGCCGGTCTCGGCCAGATAGGCCTCGGTGGCCTGCCAGATCGGGGTGATCTCGGTGGCAAGATAAAGGGCGATCTCCGGCACCATCACGTGGTGTGACAGCCTTGTGTTGGCCCGAATGAACTCTGCCCCGGTCACAACCGGCCCATCACGATGGCAAGCCCGATCAGCAGCCCCAGTTCCCGGTTGGATTTGAACAGCGCCAGGCAGCGCGCCGGGTCGTGGATATCAAGCCCGCGCACCTGGCGCACCAGCATCACATTGGCGGCCACAAAGCCGGGCAGCGCCCAGAGGGACAGCCCCGCCAGATACCCTGCCACCACCAGCAGAGCCGATGTCAGCGCGTAGCACACCACCAGAAACGCCGCCGAATGCGCCCCGAACAGCCGTGCGGTGGATTTGATGCCGACCAGCGCGTCATCCTCACGGTCCTGATGCGCGTAGATCGTGTCGTAGCCCAGAATCCAGCAGAACACCGCCGCATACAGCACCAGCCCTGCGGCGTTCATATGGCCGGAGGCTGCGGCAAAGCCCATCGGCGCGCCCCAGCCGAAAGTCAGCCCCAGCATCGCCTGCGGCCACCAGGTCACCCGCTTGGCCAGCGGATAGACCGCCACCAGCGCCAGCGACGCCACGCCCAGGAGCTGCGCCAGCGTGTTCAGCTGCAGCAGGATCAGCAGGCTGATGCCGAGCAAGGCCGCCAGAAACGCCGCGGCCTGGCGCATCCGCAACGCGCCCGAGGCCAG
>CAIYCW010000116.1 GCA_903924855.1 uncultured Rhodospirillales bacterium
GCACAGGGGGCGCCGTGCTGCACCGCGGGCTCAAACGCCCAAGGGCAAGGCGGGCTCCCCCGTGCACCCGACTTCGTCAGCCTAAACGATCAGGCAGGCGTCAAGATACAAGGGCAGAGCCCTGCTCGGGCCGAAGGCCATTCCGACCCCAAAGCGCACCTGAACCGCGCACGCCGCCGCCAAGTACCGCCCCAAGGGGCAGGATTGCGGCCTCGATATATTGACCCTGTCGGGCATTTGGGTCACATGCCTCCGGCTCGGCATTGGCCGTTCTTATTTACCCTTCAGCTTGGGAGCGGCTGTTATGCGCGACACGGGCGAGTATTTGTTCACGTCGGAATCGGTGTCCGAGGGTCATCCGGACAAGGTGGCGGACCGGATCAGCGACACGGTGGTGGACGCGTTCCTGGCCGCCGATCCCTATGCCCGCGTGGCGTGTGAGACCTTGGTGACGACGAACCGTGTTGTGTTGGCCGGCGAGACCCGCGGGCCGGACACGGTGACGCATGAATATCTGGCCCATCTGGCGCGTCTGGCCATTCGCGACATCGGCTATGACCAGGCTGGTTTCTCCTGGAAGACCGCCGATATCGCCGTGCATCTGCATCCGCAGTCGGCCGACATTGCGGTGGGCGTGGACAGTGCCGGCAACAAGGACGAGGGCGCCGGCGACCAGGGCATCATGTTCGGCTATGCTTGCACCGAGACGCCGAGCCTGATGCCGGCGCCGCTCTATTATTCGCATCTTATTCTGCGCCGAATCAGCGAGCTGCGCCGCGCGCATGACATCTCGGTGGCCGGTCTGGAGCCGGACGCCAAGAGCCAGGTCACGCTGCGCTATGTTGATGGCAAGCCGGTCGGCGCCACCTCGGTTGTGGTGTCCACCCAGCACCAGGAAGGTGTCTCCCAGGCGCGAATCAAGGAGATGCTGCTGCCGCTGATCGAGACCTCGCTGCCGCAGGGTTGGATGCCGTCGGCCGATGAGATCTACATCAACCCGACCGGCAATTTCGTCATTGGTGGTCCGGATGGTGACTGTGGCCTGACCGGCCGCAAGATCATTGTGGACACTTATGGTGGGGCTGCTCCGCATGGCGGCGGCGCGTTCTCCGGCAAGGACCCAACCAAGGTGGACCGTTCGGCCGCCTATGTGTGCCGTTATCTGGCCAAGAACGTGGTGGCCGCCGGTCTGGCCGAGAAATGCACGCTGCAGATCTCCTATGCCATCGGCGTGTCGCATCCGCTGTCGGTCTATGTCGATCTGCACGGCACCGGCCATGACGTGGACGAAGGCAAGCTGGAGCGCACGCTGCGCGAGCTGGTCAACCTCACGCCGCGCGGCATTCGCGAGCATCTGCACATGAACCGGCCGATCTACGCGGTAACCTCCGCCTATGGCCATTTCGGGCGCGAGCCGGATCTGGAAAAGGGCACGTTCACCTGGGAGAAGACCGACCTGGTGCCGGCGCTGAAATCGGCGTTCGGCCGGTAAGCTTCATTCCTCGTCAATTGCGAGGAACGACGTGACGAAGCAACCCAGGGGTCACATCGCGTGATTCCTGGGTTGCTGCGTTTTGCGGCGCAATGACGAAAGACCTGCGTGATGACCACCGACACCCCTGCCATTCCCACCGTCAAAGCCCCACCGGATCGGCTGTATGGCCGGATCAAGAGCCATTCGCTGCGCCCGCGCCAGCGCCTGATGCTGGACGAGACCTTGCCACGTCTGCGCTTTCTGCTGTCCCAGGCCAATGATCCCCGCGCGGCCTTTCCCCAGCCTGTCGATGAGCTTTGGCTCGAGGTTGGCTTCGGCGCCGGCGAGCACGCTTTTGCGCAGATCACCGCCCATCCGCATGTCGGGTTGATCGCGTGTGAGGTGTTCGAGATCGGGCTGTGCGGTCTGTTGTCCAAGCTGGTGGAGGAGGGGGCGGAGGCCACCGGCCCGTTGCCCGGCAATCTGCGCATCCATGACGACGATGCCCGCCAACTGCTGCGGGCACTGCCGGACGGGTCGCTGCACAAGCTGATCCTGAACTTCCCCGACCCCTGGCCAAAGCTGCGCCACGCCAAGCGCCGTTTTGTGCATCCGGCTTTGCTGCCGGAGGTGGCGCGGGCGCTGGTGCCGGGCGGGGAGTGGCGCATCGCCACCGACGATCCCACCTACCAGGCCTGGACGGAGGAGATCCTGGCAGCGCAGAGCCTGTTCCGTGTGCCCGAGCCCGCCACCACCCGCCCGGAGGGCTGGCCGCCCACGCGCTACGAGGCCAAGGCGATCAAGGCCGGCCGCCAGCCGCTTTACTGGAGTGCCATCCGGGTCTGACCGTCCGCGGTGGGACGAGGCTGGCTACATCCCCAGCAGCGCTCTCGCCTCGGCCCAGAGTGTGCCCACCAGCGCCTCGGCCGGCATGGCCCGGGCCAGGGCCGCGGACTGGCCGGCCCAGGCCTGCATGTGCTGGACATCGCCAGCCTTGGTGGCGGCATCGCGCATCGCCTGGGTGAGGGCGCGCTGCACCGGATAGGGTGCAGGAGCCGGTCCTGTGGCCGCCGCGCGGACGTAATCGGTGCGGATCGCGCGTCCCGCCCGGCCCGAGAAGGCGCGGGTCAGGGTGGTGTCTTCCGGCAGCGTGGCGGCCAGAGCATCGGCCCAGGCCGGCGCGATCCTGGCCTCGGGCGTGCGCAGAAACCCGGTGCCGATCTGCACGGCGCTGGCGCCCAGCACCAGGGCCGCGGCGATCCCGCGCGCATCGGCGATGCCGCCCGTGGCAATAACGGGCACCCGGACGGCGTCCACCACCGCCGGCAGCAGGGCGAACAGACCCACCGCCTGCGCCTCCGCCTCCGCGGCGTTGAACGCGCCGCGATGCCCACCGGCTTCGGCGCCCTGTGCCACGATGGCATCGGCACCTGCCGCCTCGGCGGCGCGCGCCTCGGCCACGGTGGAGATATTGGCAAACCAGGCGATGCCACGCTGCTTCATGCGGCGAATGAAGTCCGGCGGATAAAGTCCCATCACCGAGGAGATGATCGCAGGCCCCGCCTCCAGCATCGCCTCGCACTGCGCCTCGAAATCTGGCGGCGTGGCATCCGCGGCGGCCGCGGGCACATCCGGGCCATGCCCCGCCAGGAAGGCGCGGATTTCCGCCTCATGCGCCGCATCGCGCGCAGGCGGCGGATCGGGAATCCACAGATTGAGCTGAAACGCCCCGTTGCTGCCGGCGCGCACCTCCTGCGCCCAGGCGCGGATCGCCTCCGGCTGCATCAGCAGCGTGCCGGCAGCCCCCAGCCCGCCGGCGCGCGCCACGGCAATCGAGAGTGACGGCGGACAGGCGCCCGCCATCGGCGCCAGCAATATCGGCAGGCGCAGGCCGAACCGCGCGCAGAACGCCTCGGTCCGTGCCGTCACCTGTCCGATCATGTCACCTTCTCCAGACGATCGCGGAGCTCACCGCATAGTTCCACACCAGGCTCATCGCGGCACCCACCAGGCCCGCCACCCACCAGCTGGTCATCTGCGGGCCGAACATGAACGCTGCGACCGACAGATTGCCCGCCGCTCCCACCGCCGAGATCAGCCCGAACACCACCAGGCCGCGCCACATTTTGGCGCCGCGCAGCCGCTTGTCGCCGAAGGTGATCAGGTTGTTCAGCACGAAATTGCCGAGAATGGCGACAAAGGTGGCAAACCCCTGGGCGTAATCGAAGCCAAAGCCGGCCGCCTTCAGCGCCGCCACCAGCACCGCCATGTGCAGCACGATGCCAACGGCGCCCACGCAGGCGAACAGCACGAAGCGCACCGGGATGATGTGGCCCACCATCTTGTCGACCAGCAACAGGCCGAAATCGCGCATCACGCCCATGTCCAGCTTGCTCTCCCCGGCAACCCGGGTGCGGAACTGGAACGGCACCTCCACGATGCGCGGCGGCGTGGGCAGGGAGGCGATGATGTCGAGCAGAATCTTGAAGCCGATCGCCGACAGATTGGGCAGCGCCTGGGCGAACACCTCACGCTTGACCATGAAGAACCCGCTCATCGGGTCGGCCACCTGGGTCTTCAGCACCATCTGGCCCAGCTTGGTGGCAAAGTCGGACATGCCGGCCCGTGTGGCATCCCATTCGCCGATGCCGCCGCCTGGCACGTAGCGGCTGCCGATGGCGAGGTCCGCGCCGTTGCGCAAAGCCTGCAACATGGTCGGCAGCACGGTCTCATCATGCTGCAGATCACCATCCATCGCAGCGATATTGAGGGCGAAGGTCGCCTGCGCGCCTTCGATGAAGGCGGAGGCCAGGCCCCTGCGCCCCACGCGATGGATCATCCGCACGCGCGGCTCGGCCGCCGCCACCGCTGCAATCGCCTCGCGCGTGCCATCACGGCTGTTGTCGTCGACGAACATGATCTCCCAGGCGATGTCGCCCATGGTGTCACGCACCGCGGCCACCAGCGGGCCCACGTTGTCACGTTCGTTCAGCACCGGCACAACGATGCACAGTTCCGGGATCAAGATACGGGTCTCACAATACCGAAGGTTCTGAGCCGCGCTTATAGGCGGCATTTGAAAAGCTTGCACTCCCCCGGGGGAGGGTTTATTCACACCGCATCATCATTCTCCGCGACTTTGGGGGGTGGCCTTCGCGGGCCGCCTTTTTTGTTTTGGCACACGACGAAACCGACGACACAGATGTAGCAGCCCCGGGTGCAGTTGGCCTGGAAGGGCGGCTTGCCGCCATGATCACGCCGTCCATCGCAGCCTTGGGCTACGAGATCGTGCGCATTCAGGTGCTGGGGCGCGAGCGTCCCACCGTGCAGATCATGGCGGACCGCGCCGATGGCGCACTCATCGGCATCGAGGATTGCGAAAGCATCTCCCGCACCGTCAGCGCCCTGCTGGACGTGGAAGACCCGATCCCCGGCCGCTGGACGCTGGAGGTCAGCTCCGCCGGTATCGACCGGCCGCTCACCCGTCTGAAGGACTGGGTGCGCTTTGCCGGCCATGTCGCCCGCGTCGAGCTGAACATCCCCGTGCAGGGCCGCAGGCGCATCACCGGCATCATCGTCTCCGCCACCGCCGCGACCGTGGTGATGCGTGACGCCGAGACCGAGCTTGCGGTGCCGATGGAAGACATCCGCCGCGCCAAGCTGTTGCTCACCGATGAGCTGATCGCCGCCTCCGCCCCCAACCCCATCACGAAGCCGAATTGAAGGCGTATCCCATGGACACTTCCGTCTCCCGCCCTGAACTCCTGCTGGTTGCCGACGCCGTCGCACGCGAGAAATCGATCGATCGCGACGAGGTGCTGGAAGCCATGGAGCAGGCCATCCAGAAGGCCGGCCGCGCCAAATACGGCCATGAGAAGGACATCCGCGCCACAATCGACCGCAAGACCGGCGATGTCCGCCTGTCGCGCTGGACCGAGGCCGTGGAGGTTGTGGAGAACGAGGAAACCCAGATCCCGATCCACATTGCGCGCAAGTTCAAGCCGGATATCGAGCTGGGCGGCCATCTGGTCGATCCGCTGCCGCCGATCGATTTCGGCCGCATCGCAGCCCAGACCGCCAAGCAGGTGATCGTGCAGCGCGTGCGCGAATATGAGCGCAAGAAGCAGTATGACGAGTTCAAGGACCGCGTGGGCGAAGTCGTCAACGGCGTGGTCAAACGCACCGAATACGGCAACCTCATGGTGGAAGTCGGCCGGGCCGAGGCGCTGCTGCGCCGCGACGAGCTGATCCCGCGCGAGAGCTTCCGCAACGGCGACCGCGTGCGCGCCTATATCTATGACGTGCGTGAGGAGCCGCGCGGCCCGCAGGTGTTCCTCTCCCGCACCCATCCAGGCTTCCTCGCCAAGCTGTTCGCCCAGGAAGTGCCCGAGATCTACGACGGCATCATCGAGATCAAGGCGGTCAGCCGCGACCCCGGCTCGCGCGCCAAGATGGCGGTGATCTCGCGCGATCAGTCGATCGACCCGGTCGGCGCCTGCGTCGGCATGCGCGGCTCGCGCGTGCAGGCGGTGGTGGCCGAGC
>CAIYCW010000117.1 GCA_903924855.1 uncultured Rhodospirillales bacterium
ACATCGAGGGTGCCGGCGGTGGCGGTATTTCCACCTGGGCGGTGCTGTCCGGCTACGGCACGGTTGATTCGGTGGGGGGCACGGCGCACGGCACCTATATCAACCTCGGCAGCTTCACCTCCACCAACACCGGGGCGGCGCGGTCGTTTTTCAACCGCGCTGAGCTGTCCTACAACCATCTGTGGTTCGACACCGGCAACACCGGTGCCAGGCTGGGGCTCGGCAAGGGCTTCACCCTGCAGCAGGACGTGGTCGGCGTGAAGTTCCGCGTCTTTGGTGACGTGGTCTATGACCAGGACAGCATCCTGCCGCAGATGGCGGTGGGGGCGCAGTTCAAGTCCACCAACCACAACCCGATCCTTCACGCGGTGGGTGCGAAGAGCAACGAAGGCATCGATTTCTACGCGGCCTTCACCAAGCTGTTCCTGGCGCAGAACCTGCTGGTGGATGCCACCGTGCGGATGACGAAGGGCAACGAGGCCGGGCTGCTGGGCTACGGCGGCGACCGCTACAATCAGTATGCACCGCAGTTCGAGGGCAGCGTCGCCTATCTGTTCTCGAAGCGTTTCGCGGTGGGCGGCGAGTATCGCACGATGCCGCACAATCTCGGTTTCACCCGCGAGGATGACTGGAAGACGGTGTATGCCGCCTATTTCCTGAACAAGAACGCCTCCCTGACCTTGGCCTATGTGAATCTGGGCACGATTGCCACGATCAAGAACCAGCAGGGCGTCTATCTGTCGGCGCAGCTCGGCTTCTGACCCCACATGAATGGAAGGACAACAAGCATGAACATCACTGTTCAGCGGCGCCTGGCCGCGTGCCTTGCGATGGCGTTGATTGCGATGCCGGCCTTTGCCGATGATTTCGAGGCGTTTGGCGGCAAGGCGGGGCTGGCCCGGGTGGCCGATCATGGGGTGGACCGGGTGCTGGCCGACCCCCGCATCAAGGACCGCTTCACCCATGCCGATATTCCGCGGCTGAAGGAGCAGCTGGCGATCCAGTTCTGCGCGCTGCTGGGTGGGCCGTGCCAGTATACCGGCCCGGACATGAAGGCGGCCCATGCCGGTATGAACCTGCATGACGCCGAGTTCAACGCGCTGGCGGAGGATTTCCAGCTGGCGATGGATGACCTGGATATTCCCTTCCGCACCCAGAACGCGCTGATCTCCAAGCTGGCGCCGATGGAGAAGGCGATGGTGGCGAAGTAGGCTGCGGGCCCGCCCGCGAAGGTGGCGCTTTGCGGGCGGGCATCGGCTGGTGGGTGCATCTGACGGGAGACAAATCCCGACATTTGGTGTGTTGACGAATTTATCGCGGCATTCGACACAATTGAATGTCGGGTGGTGAAGACTGCGCCGTGTCATCCGACGACGATGTGGCGTTTCTGTTGTTCCCAGGATCTGGCCCTACTCATGCAGGATGTGCTCGCCAAGCTGCGCAGTGTGGGCAGTCTTTCTCTCGACGGCGTGCGCCCGGTGGCCGCGCCTGCGATGGAGCTGCTGCAGGGCATTGCGCCGCGCGCGGCGCAATCGCATTACGAGGGGTGCGCGCTGTCGGCCGATGGGCGGATGTTGGCGGTGGCGGATGCGCATGACAATGCGGTGCTGCTGTTTCGCAAGCACGCCGGGGCAGGGTTTGAGACCGTGCCGTACCGGGTGATCGAGGGTGAGCCAGCCGGGCTGGATTTTCCGCATGACGTGTCGTTCGGGCCGTCTGGTTCGGGCGAAATCCTGGCGGTGGCGCAGCGCGATGGCGTGGTGTCGCTGTTCGACCCGCAACCGGGGGCGGGCGATGCGCCGCTGGCCGAGCTGCGCGGGGCTGAGACAGACCTGTCGTTCTCCGACGGCGTGGCGTTTGTGCCGCCGGATGGGCGGCTGCTTGCGGTGTCCAACCTGCTCAGCCACAGCATCACCTTCTATGCGCGGCCATCCCTGGACAGTGTGTGTTTTGAACCGCGCCCGGTGCACCGCCTGGCGGCGGGCAGCATCATGCGGCCGGATGGTCTGGGCATTTCCCCTTGTGGCGGCTTTCTGGCAGTGGCCAATCATGGCGCGCATTCGGTGAGCCTGTTCCGGCGCGGCGCGGATGGCGGATATGGGCCGCGGGCGATGCAGATCATCAGCGGGCCCGACCTGGTGCATCCGCATTCGGTGGCGTTCACTGAAGGGGCGCGGCATCTGGTGATCACCAATTCCGGCGCTGCCCATGTAACGGTGCTGGCGCGGCAGCAGGATGTGTTCGGCGTGTCCTGGCAGAGGATGAAGCACGGCCTGCCGCGCTTCACGCCAAAGGCAGTGTTCGACCGTGTCAACGGAGAAGATCCGCTGAGGGCGGGGCGAAGGGTGTGGCGATACGGGGCGATATGCTGGTGCTGAGCAGCCCGGAGATGGGGGTGCGGATCTATCGCCTGAACGGCTGAGGCAGGGTTCGGCGGGCCGCGTGCCAGCAGAGCGTGGCCAGGACGGGCGTTGCAGGGACGATGTGGGCAGGGTTACGCTTCCACAAAAAGGGTGGGGGCGTTCGAATGAGGAACATCGTGGCGGCCGTGTTCGGCCTGATTCTGGGCTTTGCCGTGGTGGCGGCCCAGGCGCAGAGCAATCCGCGCTACATCCAGTTCCAACCCTCCGCCACCAAGGGCGCGCTGTATGTGCCCGACAGCGGACCCGCGCCGCACGTGGCGTTTCTGACCATTCACCGCACCGCCAATTTCATGAGCCTGATCGCCACGCGCGAACTGGCCAGGCGCGGCTTCATGGTGCTGGGGATGAACCCGCGGTCGGACAACAACGAGGCGATCGTCAATTTCGAGAACGTGGCCCTCGACATCAGGCAGGGCATCGAATTCCTGCGCAAGCAGCCCGGCATCACCAAGGTGATCCTGATCGGCCATTCGGGCGGTGGGCCGGCCACCACCTTCTATCAGGCGACGGCGGAGCAGGGCCTGTCCTTCTGCCAGGATCCCCACAAGCTGACGCGCTGTTCGGACGCGTTGAAGGATCTGCCCAAGGCGGATGGCATGCTGCTGCTGGATGCGCATCCGGGCAACACGGTCAACACGATGCGCAGCCTCAACCCGGCGGTGCTGGACGAGGCGGACCCCACACGGATCGATCCCGCGCTGGACCCGTTCAGCCCGGCCAACGGGTTCAACCCGAACGGCCAGTCCGTCTATTCGGAGGCGTTCATGGCCCGCTACTTCAAGGCGCAGGCGGCGCGGATGAACCGGCTGATCGACAAGGCGGTGGCGATGCGCGCGGCGATCAAGGACGGCCATGGCAGCACCACCGATGACGCGCCGTTCATCGTCTATCGGGACCGTGCCAGGCTGATGGATTTTTCGATGAGCGTGCATCCGGGCACCAAGGCGCCGCAGAAGCTGTTGAAGAATGACGGCACGATCTCGGTGCAGATCATCAACTCGGTTCGGGCCCCGCAGGTGCAGAGTGCCAGACTGGACAAGACGCTGTCCAACGGCACGGCGTTTCTGACGCTGACCTCGTTTCTCAGCGCCAACGCGATCCGCGCCCATGATTCGATCGATGACATCGACTGGTGCTCGGCCAACAACTCAACGCCCTGTGCGCTGAGGCAGATCAGCGTGCCGATCCTGATCACCGCGATGGGCGGGCATTACTTCATCCGCGACAATGAAATCCACTATGAGGTCGCGGCGAGCAAGGACAAGGATTTCGTGGTGGCCGAGGGCGCGGTGCACGGCATGGTGCCGTGCGAGGCGTGTTCCAAGATCACCGGCCAGTCCTACGCCAACGTGACCAAAAACCTGTACGACTACATCGCGGCCTGGACGACGAAGCGGTTCGAGTGAACAAAAGTTTTTTGCTGCTTTTTTTCAAAAAAGCATGGCTTAGAGACTTAAGGCGCCACCGCCGACTGCATGGCCAGGCGCCGTGCCGCGTCCACCGAGCCGGCGGCGGCGGCGCGGCGCAGCCAGGCATAGCCGGTGGCGTCGTCGTGCTTCACGCCGTTGCCTTCGAAATAGAGATTGGCGAGGCGGTACATCGCATCCGCATCGCCGGACGCCGCCGCCTGTTCGAACAGGCTGCGCGCGCGGGTGATGTTGGGGGTGACGCCGCGGCCTTCGGCGTAGAGCGTGCCGAGGCCGGTCATGGCCCGGCTGTCACCGGCATCGGCGGATTGTTGATACCAGCGCAGTGCCTCGGCCTCGTTCTGCGCCATGCCGCGGCCGAACTGGGCGGCCTCTCCCAGATGCAGTGCGGCCTCGGCGTTGCCCTGCTGGGCGGCGCGGCGCCACCAGAACACAGCCTTGGCGGCGTCCTGCACCACGCCGCTGCCGCCTTTGGCATGGATGCCCCCCAGCCGGAGCTGGGCTTCGGCCAGCCCCGCCTCGGCCGCCGGGGTGAGCAGCTGGATCGCCTCGTTGTTGTCCTGCATGACGTGGTCACCATCGGCGTACATCGACCCGAGCACCGACTGGGCGTGATGGTCCCCGCCCTGTGCTGCCCGCAGATAGGCGGCCAGCGCCTGTTGCACATGGCCTGCCTGCAGATCGGCATCGGCCTGGGCGGCGAGTGCGGCGGGGGAGGGCGGGGGGGCTGGCGGCGGCGGCGTGGCGCAGCCGGCCAGGGAAATGCTCAACAGGATCACCCGCAGCAGGGTCTGGCGTTTGGGCGGGGTCATGCATCTCTCCGGGATCACGGGGCAAGGCTAGCCGATCGGGCGGCTGGCGCGAAGCAACAGGGCAGTGATTTCCGCGTGACGGGTGACAGGGGGGGAGGGACGCGCTAGGTGAAAGGCCTGATTTTCTGCGCGCCCTCAAGGATCACGCCCTCTCCATGACCAGCAGCAACGATATCCGCGCCACCTTCCTCGACTACTTTGCGCGCAACGGCCACACCGTGGTCGAAAGCAGCCCGCTGGTGCCGCGCAACGACCCCACGCTGATGTTCACCAATTCCGGCATGGTGCAGTTCAAGAACGTGTTCACCGGCCAGGAGAAGCGCCCCTATTCGCGCGCCACCACGGCGCAGAAATCGGTGCGCGCCGGCGGCAAGCACAATGATCTGGACAATGTGGGCTACACCGCGCGGCACCACACCTTCTTCGAGATGCTGGGAAATTTCTCCTTCGGCGACTATTTCAAGGAACAGGCGATCACCCATGCCTGGACCTTGCTGACGCGCGATTTCGGCCTGCCGAAGGACAAGCTGCTGGTCACCGTCTATCACGAGGATGAGGACGCGGCCGATCTGTGGAAGAAGATCGCGGGTCTGCCCGATGACCGCATCATCCGCATCAAGACCAGCGACAATTTCTGGCGCATGGGGGACACGGGTCCGTGCGGGCCGTGTTCGGAGATCTTCTATGATCATGGCCCCAGCATTGCGGGCGGCCCGCCGGGTTCGCCGGATGAGGATGGCGACCGGTTCATCGAGATCTGGAACCTGGTGTTCATGCAGTTCGAGGAAGGCCCGCCGGGTGTGCGGGCGCCGCTGCCGCGGCCCTCGATCGACACCGGGATGGGGCTGGAGCGGTTTGCCGCCATTCTGCAAGGCCAGCACGACAATTACGACACGGACACGTTCAAGGCCCTGATCCAGGCGAGCTCCGAGGTGGTGGGCCAGCCGACCGATGGGGTGTTCAAGACCAGCCATCGCGTGGTGGCGGATCATCTGCGTTCGACCTCGTTTCTGATGGCCGATGGCGTGCTGCCGTCCAACGAGGGGCGCGGCTATGTGCTGCGCCGGATCATGCGCCGCGCGATGCGCCATGCGCATATGATGGGCGCGCGCGATCCAGTGATGTGGCGCCTGGTGCCGGCGCTGATCCGCCAGATGGGGGCGGCCTATCCGGAGCTGGGGCGCGCCGAGGCGCTGATCACCGAGACGCTGCGGCTGGAGGAGACGCGGTTCAAGGCGATGCTGGAGCGTGGCCTGGGCCTGCTGGCCGAGGAGACCGGCAAGCTTGGCGAGGGCGAGGCGCTGGCCGGCGAGGTGGCGTTCAAGCTGTATGACACGTTCGGCTTCCCGCTCGACCTCACGCAGGACGCGCTGCGCGAGCAGGGGCGCGCGGTGGATGTGGCGGGCTTCGAGGCGGCGATGGCCGATCAGCGCAAGCGGGCGCGGGCGGCCTGGGCGGGATCGGGCGAGGCTGCCACCGAGAAGCTGTGGTTTGAGCTGAAGGAGAGCCTGCCGGCCAGCGAGTTCCTGGGCTATTCGACGGAATCGGCCGAGGGCGAGATTCTGGCGGTGGTGGTGGATGGCGCCGTGGTGGCGGAGGCTGGGGCAGGCGCCTCGGTTGCCGTGCTGCTCAACCAGACGCCGTTCTATGCCGAATCGGGCGGCCAGGTGGGCGATCACGGCGTGATCTCGGCCCCCGGCCTGCGCATTGCGGTGACCGACACGCAGAAGAAGCTCGGCTCGCTGTTCGTGCACACCGGAACCGTCATCGAGGGTGTGGCAAAGCCGGGTGTGGCGGTGCGCGCCGAGGTGGATCACACGCGGCGTTCGGCCATCCGCGCGCATCATTCGGCGACGCATCTGCTGCATGAGGCGCTGCGGCGCAGGCTTGGCGATCACGTGGCGCAGAAGGGCTCGCTCAACGCGCCGGACCGGCTGCGCTTCGATGTGAGCCAGCCAACCCCGATCTCGCGCGAGGATCTGGCGGTGGTGGAGGCCGAGGTGAATGCGCGCATCCGTGAGAACTCCGCGGTGACGACACGGCTGATGACGCCGGATCAGGCGGTGGCCGAAGGTGCGATGGCGCTGTTCGGCGAGAAATACGGCGAGGAGGTGCGCGTCGTTGCGATGGGGGAGGGCGATGGCAATCGCGCCGCCTATTCGATCGAGCTGTGCGGCGGCACCCATGTGCGGCGCACCGGCGATATCG
>CAIYCW010000118.1 GCA_903924855.1 uncultured Rhodospirillales bacterium
TATCGCGACCGGGCGGACTGGCTGCGCGGCCGGCTGATCATCACCCCGCACGCCGCCTATCACACCGCCGCCGCCTGGGCCGATATCCGCCGCAAATCCGCCGAGACGATGGCGGCCGCTTTGTCCAACCGGCCGCAGAACGTGATCGAGCCTGGCTCCTACTGAGCCGGGCATCCGCTGCTGGTCGCGCGCCAGCGTGCCGCAGTCAGCACCGGCACGCCGTCACGCTGGCGCCAGAGCGTGATCTCGGGCGGACCGCGATCGATCTGCGCGGTCCAGTCCGCCAGGCGCTGATGCCGCGCGGCATCGGCGCCGATCTCGCTCAGCGCCAGCAGCACGTCCTGCCCGCTGCACAGCACGTGCCGCGCCGCCTCCGGCGTGAAATCGGTGCTGACCGCAATGCGCCCACCGGTGATCATCTCGAAAGACATGAACACACCCCAATCGGGAAAGAACGCATGGGTCGGCGCCGGATCGGCCCGACTGGCCTCGGCAAAGCGCAGGATCGCATCCGATGACAGGCCAACGCCGCCTGTGGCATCCAGCCGGTCCTGAAGGCGTTGTCGGTCCACCAGATTGGCTGCGAGCAGCGACAGCAGGACCATGATCGCGCTGATGCGTGAGGTGCGCTGAGCCACGCCGCCTGTGGTCAGCGCCAGTCCGAGGTAAAGCACCGGCAGCAAAACGATGGCATGATGCAGCCACAGCCGGTTGCCGAACGCCAGCACCAGGGCGAAATAGCCCAGAACGATGCCCAGGAGCACCGCAAGCCCGGGCAGACGCGCCGGCCGAAGCAGCGCCAGCATCATGCCCAGGGCCGGCACCAGGATCAGCAGTACCAGCCGAACGCCCCCAAGCATGCCCGGCTCGGCACTGCCGGCCAGCATGGTGGCCGGACCCACGCCGTCGACCGTCTGCGCCAGCATCGCAACGCCAAGATGCAGCCGATCGACCAGCGACAGGTTGGAGGAGGTCACCCCCAGCCCCGTCGCGTTGGCGGCCAGGAAGGTGAAAAACCCCTGTAGGCCATGCTCGGCGCGGATCATCAGCAACGCGCCAAGCACGTAGGGTGACCCACCCACCACAAGCCCCGCCAGCATCCAGCGTGACACACGCAGCGGCACCGCCCGCCAGCGCCACGCGGCAAACAGCAGCACCGCCGGCACGCTGAAGACATGGATGAAATACCCATAGACGGACAACGCCGTGAGCAGCCCCGCGGCCGCCGCCACGCGTGGTGTGGGCGCGTGCCGATGTGTCTCGATCAGCGCGATCGCGGCAAACACCAGGCCGGTCGGCAGCAGGGTGATGTAGAACTGGGTGCGCCACGCAAACACAAAGCCGGGATCGACGGCGAGCGCCATCAGCGCCAGCCCCGCCACCAAAGCCGGCACCCGAAACGCGCGCAGCAGAAACCCCGCCCCGCCCAGCACGATGAGGCCGAACAGCATATTGGCCAGCCTTATGCCCACCACGCCGGTGCCGGCCGCGAGATAGACCGGCGCGCCCAGATAGAACGGAAGGGCGCCATGGTAGATCTGCCCCAGGATCGGCAGCCGGTTGAACGGGAACATCCCCGGCAGCATCCACACCGCAAGATCGGCGGAGGGGTGGATCGCCTTGATCAGCAGATAATCCGGATTGACCGCATCCATGTAGACACCCGGGACCCGGATGTCGTGCGTGGCGGCCAGCATGAAGGCGAGCAGCGCCGGCAGGGCTGCGATCAGACCCTCCAACGCCGCAAGACGCAGTGCCAGGCGGCGGAGGAGAGCCATGTGCCGTGCCCGTTCAGAACAGGCTGGGATCGGTGTTGCTGCCGCACAGCAGCACCCCCACGCGCGATCCGGCCGGCGGGGTGAAGGCGCCGCACAGCAGGGCGGCCAGCGCCGTGGCCCCACCCGGCTCGCTGATCAGCCGCAGCCGGTCCCAGATCAGCCTCTGAGCCGCCTGGATCGCCGCATCCGGCACCAGCACCGCCCGCGCCACATGGTTGCGTGCCACGTGAAACATCAGCGCGCCCACCTGCCGTGCGCCCAGGCTGTCCGCCGCCACACCACCCACCGGCGCGGCCACCGGCTGGCCTGCCAGCAGCGCGTCGTGCAGCGCGGGACAGCCCTCCGGTTCCACGCTGATCACCTGCACCCGGCTCTGATACCAGGCGGCGATGCCACCGATCAGCCCGCCGCCGCCGGTGGCCACCAGCAGATGCGTCAGCTCCGGCGCATCCGCCTCGAATTCCAGCCCCACCGTGCCCTGACCCGCCAGCACATGCGGATGGTCATAGGCATGCACCTCCAGCGCCCCGGTCTCGGCCTGCCGCGCCCGGCTGGCGGCCAGCGCCTCGGCATAGGTCTCACCACCCTGCACCACCACACCGCCCAGGCTTTCAATCCGCGCGCGCTTGGCGGGTGTTGTCAGCATCGGGATGAAGATCTCGGCCCGCAGCCCCAGCTGCTTCGCCGCATATGCCACCGCCGCCCCGTGATTGCCGCCCGAGGCCGCGATCACCGAGCCGCCCGGCGCAAGCCCTGCCTGCAGGATGCGGTTGAACGCCCCGCGCGGCTTGAAGCTGCCGGCGTGCTGCAACAATTCCAGCTTCAGCGTCAGCGGATGATCCAGCCCAAGCTCCCCCGGCTGCAACCGCAACACCGGGGTGTGGCGCACATGGGCGGCAATGCGCGCCGCGGCGCTGCTGATCTGATCGGGGGAAACCGGGCTCTGGTCTGACATGCGCCGATGGTGCGGGCAGCCCGCACCCACGGCAAGAGGGGAGCGCTTGAGGCAGGCCTGCAATTTTGTTGCCGGAGTGTCACCAACAAGCCTCTTTTCTTGCAACGCACAAAGCGCCATGTTCCAGCGTCATGCAGGTACATGGCAGTTGCGTCTCCCGCGAAGGTGCCGGCGTTTTGTTGCTTGGTCCACCGGGCTGCGGAAAATCAGATCTTGTGTTGCGTCTCCTGGAGTGCGGCTTCGTGCTTGTGGCGGATGATCGGGTTGACATCGATGCGCTGATCGCGCGCCCGCCGGCCGCCCTCGCGGGATTGCTGGAGGTGCGGGGCCTGGGGATTCTGCAGCTGCCACATCAGGACCAGACCGAGCTTGCCCTGGTCGCCGATCTCTCCGGCCTGTCACCCCGCCTGCCGCTGCCCGAGCGCCACGCCTCGCTCGACCTGCCGCTGGTGCGCATCAACCCCGCCGCCGCCTCCGCCCCTGCCCGCATCGCCCATGCGCTGGATTGCGCGCTGGGCCGCACACGGCAGATCGCCGGCAGTTTCCGCACGTGACGCCGCGCCAACGCGTCGTCCTGGTCAGCGGCCTGTCCGGGGCCGGCAAGGCCTCCGCCCTGCACGCGTTGGAGGATCTGGGATTCGAGGCGATCGACAATCCGCCGCTCTCCTTGATCGAGGAGCTGGTCTCGCGCGGCACGCCCGAGGCGGCGGCACGCATCGCCGTCGGTGTCGATGCCCGCTCGCGCGGCTTCAAGGCGGAGAATGTGCTGGCAACCCTGGCCCGGCTGCGCACCCATGACAGCATCGATGCCGAATTGCTGTTCGTCTGGGCCGATGAGAACGTGCTGCAGCGCCGCTTCACCGAAACCCGCAGGCGCCACCCGCTCTCCCCCGAAGGCCGGGTCGCCGATGGCATCGCCGCCGAGCAGCGCCTGGTCGCCCCGCTGCACGAGGCGGCCGATCTGGTGATCGACACCTCGGACCTGCCGCTTGCCAGCCTGCGCCAGCGCATCGAGCAGCGCTATGGCGGGGCGGTGGCGGAAGGCGAGAAACAGGCGCCGGGCCTTGCCGTATCCCTGGTCTCCTTCGGCTTCCCCGCCGGCCTGCCGCGCGAGGCCGATCTCGTCATCGATGCCCGCTTCCTGCGCAACCCGCATTACGACCCGGAACTGCGCCCGCGCACCGGGCTCGACGCCGCGGTCGGCACCTATGTCGAGGCCGATCCGGTCTTCGCCGAGTTCTTCGATCGTCTGGCAGGCATGATTCTGCTGCTCTTGCCTCGCTTCCGCCTTGAGGGCAAAAAGTACCTGACGATCGCCATCGGGTGCACCGGTGGGCGCCATCGCTCAGTCTACATCGTTGAGAAACTGGCATCACTGCTGGGTTCGTCTGGCTGGCGGGTCTCAACCACCCATCGTGAACTGGCGCGCGAAAACGCCGCTCCACGTGGCGGTGAGCAGCCCGGCCCCGAACCACGGAATGCCGCCCAGTTGGCAGATGCCGGAAATTCGGCAAAGACTATTCAAACCACGGAACAAGTCGTGAAAGCTTCCTCATGATCGGACTGGTGCTGGTCACCCACGGCCGCTTGGCCGAGGAATTGCGCGCGGCCATGGAACACGTGGTGGGCGTCCAGAGAAACGTCTGCACCGTCTGCATCGGCGCCGATGACGACATCGAATGCCGCAGGGCCGATATCCGCCGCTGCATCTCCGAGGTCGACACCGGAGACGGCGTGGTCCTGCTGACCGACATGTTCGGCGGCACCCCCTCCAACCTCGCCATCTCGCAGATGGACCGCGCCGGCGTGGAGGTGATCGCCGGCGTCAACCTGCCGATGCTGGTCAAGATCGCCAAGGTCCGCTCCGCCCAGCCACTGTCCGAGGTGGTGGATTGCGCGCAGATGGCCGGGCGCAAATACATCGCCGCCGCCTCCCACGTGCTGCCGCACGGCAAGGTGAATGGCGGCTGCCAATGATGACCGAACCGGTGAGGTCGCAGATCTCGTGAGTGAGTCCGACAAGCCTGACTCCGGCTCCTCCGTCCTGGTCCGCAAGCTGACCATCACCAACCGCCGCGGCCTGCACGCCCGCGCCGCCGCCAAGCTGGTGACGCTGGCGGAAAAGTTCGGCGCCTCCGCCGATGTCTGCAAGGACGGCCAGGATGTGTCGGCACGTTCGATCATGGGCCTGATGATGCTTGGCGCGGGCATGGGGAGCGTGGTGGAATTGCGCGTCGAGGGATGGGACGCAAAGGAAGCCATGGACGCGCTGGCCGGGTTGATCGAAGCGGGATTCGATGAGCGGGACTGAGACGCCCCCCCCCACACCCGCGCCCACCGTCTCACGCCGCCGCACCCCCAGGGTTCCAGGCGCACCCAAACCGCCACGCCCGGAACGCCGCTTGGTCGGTATCCCGGTTTCGCCCGGCATCGCCATCGGCCCGGTGTTCGGCGCCAGCGAGCAGCAGATGGTGGTGGTGCGGCAGAAGATCCACGCCGCCGACATCGAGGCGCAGACCGCCCGTTTCGAGGCCGCCGTGCTGCAGTCGCGCAAGCAGCTGATGAAGCTGCGCGCCCGTCTCGGCAACCTGCCGGAGGACAGCCAGGCCGAGATCGCCCCGCTGATCGACGCCTATCTGCAGATGATCGGCCCGTCGCGCCTGATCCGCGGCGCGCGCAAACGCATCGCCGAGCGCCTGGTCTCCGCCGAGACCGCCGTGTGGGACGAGACCGAGGCGATCGCCGCCGCCATCATGGCGATGCCGGCCGGCGATGACCCGGCCGGGCGCAAGCGCCGCGCCGACGAGGTGCGCGAGGTGGGCCGCAGGCTGACCCGCAACCTGACCCAAACCCCGTTTCGCAGCTTCTCCGGCCTGCCGCAGGGCGCCATCCTGGCCTGCGAAAACCTGCGCCCGGCCGATGCCGCCCTGCTCGACCCCGCAAGGCTCGCAGGCGTTGCCACCGATGAGGGCGGGTCGGACGGGCACACCGCCATCATGCTGCGCGCGCTCGGCGTGCCCTCCGTCCTCGGCGTGGCTGGGCTTGGTCCCGCGGTGCGGCCGGGCGACACGGTGATCGTGGACGGGGTCGCCGGCACCGTCATCGTCAACCCCACGCCGGAACGGCTGGCCGAGGCGCGCCGTGCCGTCACCGCCTTCGGCAAGGCGCAACAGAAACTGGCACTGTTGCGCAGGCTTCCCGCCGTCACCACCGACCGCAAGATGGTCGATCTGCAGGCCAATCTGGAAATCCCCGCCGAGCTGCCGCTGATCGCCAAGGCCGGTGCGGCCGGCATCGGCCTGCTGCGCAGCGAGTTCCTGTTCATGAACCGCGAGGGGCTGCCCACCGAGGACGAACAGACCGAAACCTATCGCAGCGTCATCGAGGCGATGGGCGGCGATCCGGTGACCATCCGCGTGCTCGACTGGGGCGGCGAGAAGGATATCGAAGCGCTGCAGACCGAGGGCATCGTGCCGGAGGTGGGTGATGACAACCCGGCACTGGGCCTGCGCGGCATCCGCCTGCTGCTGCGCGAGACCGACCTGTTCGAAACCCAGCTCGCCGCCATCCTGCGCGCGTCCAACGCCGGCCCAACCCGCGTGCTGCTGCCCATGGTCACCAACATCGCCGAGGTGCGCCAGGCGCGCGAGATCTTCGAGCGTGTGGCCCGCCGCCTGCGCCGCAAAGGGGAGCGTCTGCCCGAGCGCCTGCCGGCCCTTGGCATCATGATCGAAACCCCAGGTGCCGCGCTGTCCGCCGATGCGCTGGCGCTGGAGGCGGATTTCTTCGCCATCGGCACCAACGACCTCACCATGTACACCCTGGCCGTCGATCGCGGTGAAAGCGACGTGGCGGATCTCTACGACCCGCTGCACCCCGCCGTGCTGCGCCTGGTGCAGTTCGCAACCGAAGCGGCTTTGCGCATGCGCATGCCGGTCTCGGTGTGCGGCGAGATGGCCGGCAACCCGAAGCTGATCCCGCTGCTGCTCGGCCTCGGCCTGCGCAGCTTCAGCATGAACGCCTCCGCCGTGCCGCGCGTGAAACAGGCGGTGCGGTCGGTGGATATCGACGATTGCGTTCGCCTCGCCCGGAGGGTGATGGAACAATCCGACCCCGCGCGGATCCAGGAACTGGTGATGGGCACCCCAACGTAAGGCCGTGTGCTGGAACGCCTTAAGCGGGCCCGTCCATCACCTCGATGGAGCTGGATTTCACCATCGCCATCACCGCGGCACCGGTCTGCAGGCCAAGCCGCGCCACCGCGTTGCGGGTGACGCGCGCCAGCAGCACCTCCTCGCCCACCAGCACCTCGACCAGGGCGATGTTGCGCTCGACATCCTCCACCACGCGGCGCACCCGGCCGGGGATGGTGTTGTTGATGCTGATCGCGGCCATCGCGGCCTGCGCCAGAATAATCTCCCGCGCCGGCACCTTCACCCGCACATGGCCGGAGCGCCCGGCCTGCAACGGCACATCCAGCGTCAGGCGTCCGGCCTGCAGCCGGGTCAGCCGGGCATAGGGATCGTGATCGACCACGCGCATGCGCAGAACCGAGCCCGCATCGTCGCGCAAGGCGGTCGGCATCGCCGGGTTGGAGCTGACCTCCGCCAGCGGGCCCGCCACCTGCACCTGCCCGCCCTGCAGCATCACCAGCGTGTCGGCCAGCAGGGTCACTTCGGTCATGCTGTGCGTGACATAGACGATGGGCATGTTGTGGCGGTGCTTGAGCCGCTGCAGATAGGGCAGGATCTCCTGGCGCCGGGCCCGATCCAGGCTCGCCAGCGGCTCGTCCAGCAGCAGCAGGCGCGGCTGGCTCAGCAACGCCCGGCCAATCGCCACACGCTGCTTCTGCCCGCCGGACAGCGTGTGCGGGCGTTGCTGCAGCAGATCCTCGATGCCGAGCAGCTCCAGCACGTCATCGAAGGCGAACGGTCCCTGCGGCGCGCGCTTCCAGCCATAGGCCAGGTTGCCCTTCACCGTCAGATGCGGGAACAGCCGTCCGTCCTGAAACACAAGCCCGATGCGCCGCCTCTCGGGCGGCACAAACACCCGATGCGCGGTGTCGGTCAGCACCTCCTCGTCCAGCGACACATGCAGCCGATCGGCCCGCAGCAGGCCCGCAATGGCGCTGATCACGCTGGTCTTGCCGCTGCCGGATGGGCCGAACAGCACCGTCGTGCCCGGGGTGGGCGCCGCGAAGGCGATGTTGAGGCTGGCATTGGGATAGTCGTGGCGCAGTGCGACCGTGATCATCGGCCGATCCTCGCCCGCAGGATGCGGTTGACCCATTCGGAGCCCAGCAAGCCCAACGTCGCCAGCACCAGCGAGACCAGCGACAGCCTGGCTGCGACATTCTCGCCATTGGGCTGCTGCAGGGCGGCATAGATCGCAAGCGGCAGGGTCTGCGTCTGCCCGGGGATCGAGGCCGCGAAGGTGATGACCGCGCCGAACTCACCCAGGCAGGCCACGAAGGCGGTGATCGCCCCCACCAGAATGCCCGGCAGCGCCAAGGGCAGCACCAGCGACATCAGCCGGTCCAGCGGCCCCGCCCCCAGGCTGCGGGCGGCCTGCACCAGCCCGGGGTCGATCGCATCCAGCGACAGGCGGATGGTGCGCACCATCAACGGAAAGCTCATCACCGCGCAGGCCAGCGCCGCCCCCTCGGTGGTGAACACCAGCCGCACGCCCAGCGCGCTGTAAAGCCAGCCGCCGATCAACCCGCGCAGGCCAAATATCAGCAGCAACAGCCAGCCCACCACCACCGGCGGCAGCACCAGCGGCAGATGCACCAGCGTGTCGAGCAGGGAACGTCCGGGAAAGCGCGTGCGCGACAGCAGCAGGGCGATGGCAACGGCAAAGGGCAGGCCCATCAGCACCGCGCGCGTGGCCACCTGCAAGGTGAGCATCACCGCCGTCCATTCATCCGCGGAAAGGTACTGGTCGGGCAACACCGTGGTCTGGCTCTCCTGGGCTGCGGCCCGTGGCGTGACATCGCGCTGTGGACCTACAATGCGCGGTCACCGGGCGAAAGCCGGATTCGGCGCCCCGGTCATGCAAACCCCGATTGTGCCCAATGGCGCGGGGCAGGGCGGCAAAACCGGGCCCGTCAGGCCTCTTCGTGCGCGGGCTCGGTCTTCGGACCATGATGCCCGCTCATCTCCTGCGCCGCGTTGCGCTCCATCAACAGGCAGGTGGGCGAGGCCGCGATCGAGATCACCCCGATCACCAGGAAGGCCGCACTGAAATCCGCCACACCTGGGCTGGTATGCCCCAGGCTTCGCATCGACAGCTCCAGCACCGCGGCGCCCACCATCACGCCCATCGTCAGCGAGATCTGCTGGATGGTGCTGTAGAGGCTGGTCGCCGCACTCATCCGCTCGCGCGGGATGTCGGCATAGGCCACGGAGTTGTAGGCGGTGAACTGCAGAGAGCGGAAAAACCCGCCCAGCAGCAGGATCAGATAGATCCAGGCAGCAGGCCAGGTGGGCCGGAACGCGGCGCAGGCGGCCAGCAGAATGCCCGAGATGACCGAGTTGATCAGCAGCGTGTCGCGAAACCCGAAGCGGCGCAGCATCGTCATCGCGGCCGGCTTCATCACCAACGCCCCGGCGGAGCTGGTGAAGGTGATCAACCCGCTCTGCGCGGCACTTTCATGAAACGCCAGCTGCAGCATCAGCGGCAGCAGGAACGGCACCGCCCCGACGCCGATGCGAAACATCGTGCCGCCCAGCACCGAGACCAGAAAGGTCGGGATCCGGAACAGCGTGAAATCTAGCAACGGTGCCGGATGACGCCGCGCGTGCAGCGTGTAGACCACGCTGAACAGCACCCCCATCGCCAGCATGGACACCGCGATGCGGTTGTCGATCACGCCGCGCCCGGTGGTCTCCATGCCGACCAGCAGCCCCATCATCGCAAGCCCGGACCACAGCAAGCCCCAGCCATCCAGCTTGGGCGGCGCCGTGTCATTGGCATCCTCGGTGAAGATCGACACCAGCACGATGCCCAGAATGCCGATCGGGATGTTGATGTCGAACACCCAGCGCCACGACACGTAGGTGACGATGACCCCCCCCAAAGGCGGCCCCACAATGGGCCCGATCAGGGCCGGCATCGACAGCCACGCCATGGCGGCGACCACCTCGGATTTGTCCGCCGTGCGCAGCAGCAGCAACCGCCCCACCGGCACCATCATCGCACCGCCAAATCCCTGCAGGATGCGCGCCATCACCAGAAACGGCAGGCTGTCCGCCCGTCCGCACAGGATGGAGCCCACGGTGAACACCGCGATCGCACCGCGGAACACCTGGCGCGCGCCGAACCGGTCCGCCATCCAGCCGCTGGCCGGGATGAACATGGCCAGGCTGAGCAGATAGGAGGTCAGCGCCACGTTCATCCGCACCGGCTCGGAGCCGAATTCCCGTGCCATGGTCGGCAGCGCGGTCGCGATGACCGTGCCGTCCAGATTCTGCATGAACAGGGCGCATGCGACGATCATCGCCGTCATGCGGACACGGCTTTTATGGGTGTCGAGCTCGGGGCGGGCGGCCATGCCCGCCGCCTACGGGATCAGCACCGTGCTGCCGGTGGTCTTTCTGGCCTCAAGCGCCTCATGGGCCGCCGCCGCCTCGCGCAGCGGGAAGGTCTGGTTGACGCGGATGGCAACCGCGCCGGAGGTGACGGCCTCGAACAGTTCCGTGGCACCCGCCACCAGATCGGCGCGCTTGGCGGTGTAGGTGGCAAGGGTGGGGCGGGTCACAAACAGGCTGCCCTTGGCGGTCAGCGTGCCCAGATCCACCGGCGGCACCGGGCCGGATGCATTGCCATAGGTCACCATCAGGCCGAGCGGCGCCAGACAATCCAGGCTGGTGGCGAAGGTGTCGCGCCCGACGCTGTCATAGACCACCGGCACCATGGCCCCACCGGTGATGCGCTTGACGGCGGCCGGCAGCTCGGCATGGCCGATCACCACATGCTCGGCACCATGGGCGCGCGCCAGCTCGGCCTTCTCCTCGGTGGACACCACGCCGATCACCGAAACACCCAGGTGCTTTGCCCATTGGCACAGGATCAGCCCCACGCCGCCGGCCGCCGCATGTACCACAATGGTCTGGCCGGCCTGCACCCGAAAGGTGCGGCGCAGCAGATATTGCGCGGTCAGGCCCTGCAGCATCATCGCAGCGCCGGTGTTGAAATCGATGGCATCCGGCAGCCGCACCAGGCGATCCGCCGCGATCACGCGTTCGGTCGCATAGGCGCCGATCGGCCCACCCGCATAGGCCACGCGATCACCCACCGCGAGGTCGGTGACACCGGCTCCAACCGCGCGCACGGTGCCGCTGCCTTCCATGCCGATCGTGGCGGGCAGGGCCGATTTGTAGAGGCCGGTGCGGAAATACACGTCGATATAGTTCAGGCCGACCGCCGCATGCTGGATCAGCACCTCCCCCGCGCCGGGCTCGGGCGTCGGCACGTCCTCCCACCGAAGAACATCGGGGCCGCCATTGGTGTGAATGCGGATGGCTTTGGTCATGTCGGGTCCAGTCCTGGCAGAGAAGAGCGGGGCAGGAGATCGGGCAACGCTGGATGGAGCCCGGCAGTCGGTGGCGTGGTGGTGTGCGTCAGATGGCGCCGCTCGAGGGCAAGCAGATAAATCTTGGTGGTGGGTCCGTCGCCGCCGGAATATCCCCCCAGGCCGCCGGACGCAACGACGCGGTGGCAGGGGATGAAAATCGGGATCGGATTGCGCCCCATGGCCATGCCCACCGAACGCGCACTGCCGCCGGCCTGTCTTGCCACTTCGGCATAGGTCTGGGTGTGACCGGCAGGAATGGTCTGGATATGCGCCCAGATCCGTTTGCAATATTCGGTCCCGAACGGATCAACTGGCAGGCTGAACTGTCCGAGCGTGCCATCGAAATAGGCGTGCAACTGCGCGCGGGCCTGCACCAATATGGGCGTGTCGCTCTGGTCGCGTCCCCAGCCCCAGTCGACGGCAACGATCCGGCCATCTTCCTCGGAGACCGTGAGATCCCCGACCGGGCTGTGCAGCGAGAGTTGCGGCATGCATGTTTCCAGAGGACAAGCGGATACGAGACGGCACCCGCGCCATGGCAGCGCCGACCCGTGCCGGCTGTCAAGCGCCCGCGGGGTGCTGCAACAGCGTTGGGATTGGCCGTCGATTGGGTGGGCATGAAGGAGATCTGAGTTATGAACACAGAACGGAACGAAAACGCGCCCGCCTCGTATTTCGCGGCCCATGTTTTCGTCTGCGGCAATCGCCGGCCGGATGGGCATGCGCGGGGCTCCTGTGCCGCCAAGGGGTCGGAGGCATTGCGCGACTATATGAAGGTACGCGCCAAGGAGCTGGGCATTCCCGGCATCCGGGTGAATGCCGCGGGCTGCCTGGACCGGTGTGAGCTGGGGCCGTGCATGGTGATCTACCCCGATGCGGTCTGGTACAAGATCGAGACCCGGGCGGATGTGGATCGCGTGCTGCAGGCGCATCTGGTGGAAGGCGGCCGGGCCGAGGAGCTGTTGCTGCCGTGATCCGCCGGCCAGTCACACCATGACCGACACCATCTTCGCCCCCGCAACACCGGTGGGCCGCACGGCGATCACTGTGGTGCGCATCAGCGGGCCGCAAAGTGGTGCCGCGCTGACGCAGCTTGCCGGCAAACTGCCACCGCCCCGCCGCGCCACCCTGAGGCGGCTGCGTGGAAGGGAAGGGGCCGTGCTGGACCACGCATTGGTGCTCTGGCTGCCTGGGCCCGCAAGCTACACCGGCGAGGATTGCGCGGAGCTGCATCTGCATGGCGGGATCGCGGTGTGGCAGGGCGTTTCGGCTTCCCTGCTGAAGCATGGGCTGCGACCCGCCGACCCGGGTGAGTTCACCAGGCGGGCGGTGGTGGCCGGCCGAATGGACCTGCTGGAGGCGGAGGCGATCATTGATCTGATCGAAGCCGAAACAACAGCACAGCGCGACCAGGCGCTTCGCCATCTGGCTGGCGAGATGAGCCGGCAAAGCGATGAATGGCGCCACGCCGTGCTGCGCGCCCTGGCGTTGCAGGAAGCCCTGATCGATTTTCCGGAAGATGAGGTCCCGCCGGCCGTGGAGGCGGAGCTGCAGGGGATGATCGCAGCCCTGGATGCGTCACTCTCGCAGGCCTTGGCCGAAGGTGCGCGGGCCCAGAAGCTGCGGACCGGATTGGTGTTCGCCGTGGTGGGGGCGCCGAATGCCGGAAAGTCAAGCCTTATCAATGCGTTGGCTGATAGAGATGTCGCCATCGTGTCGCCGATCGCCGGCACCACGCGCGACATCATCGAGGCGCGGATTGTCCTGGGTGGTATTCCGGTGACTCTGCTGGACACCGCCGGGCTGCGCGACAGCCCCGACCCGATCGAGCAGGAAGGGGTGCGCCGCGCGCGCGCGCGAATGGCGTATGCCGATCTGGTCATTCATCTGCAGGCGGTGGATCAGCCGGCGCAGGAGACAGAGATGGCTCGTCGATCAGGCGCAGCATGGCTGTCGGTGATCAGCAAGGCCGATCTGGGCGACGCCATGGCAGGAGATGTTGCCGTCAGCGTGGTAACGGGGCAGGGGTTGGATGCCCTGCGTGCGCGTCTAACCCTGGAAGCACAAAACCGTGCCGGGGTGATGGATGCGCCCGCGGTCACGCGCGAACGCCACAGCGCCGCCTTGCGAGAGGCTCGCTCCCACCTCGCGGTGGCCTTGGCAGCCGAGCTCCCGGAACTGCGCGGGGAAGGGCTGCGAATGGCGGCGCGCGCGATTGGGCGTTTGACCGGTGCTGTTTCTGTTGAAGAAGTACTTGATTCTGTCTTCCGGCAGTTCTGTATAGGCAAATAGCGGTTGCCATTTGGCCCGCTGTTTCAGGACATGCTGGGAAATGGCCGAATATTTCGACGTGATTGTGGTGGGTGGGGGCCATGCCGGCTGCGAGGCAGCCGCCTGTGCGGCACGCATGGGCGCGCGCACGCTGCTGCTGACCCACCGGATTGAGACGATTGGCGAGATGTCCTGCAACCCGGCCATTGGTGGGATCGGCAAGGGACATCTGGTGCGTGAGATCGACGCGCTCGATGGTCTGATGGGCCGTGCCGCCGATCAGGCCGGTATTCACTTCAAACTGCTGAATCGCAGCAAGGGGCCAGCGGTGCGCGGACCCCGTGCGCAGGCCGATCGCAAGGCATATCGTGCGGCCATTCAGCGCATGCTGGCAGAGCAGCCTGGCCTCGCGATCCGCGCCGGTGCGGTGGAAGACCTGGTGGTCGATGCGCAGGGCCGCGCCCGCGGGGTGGTATGTGCCGATGGGCAGAGCTTCCTCAGCGCCAGCATCGTGCTGACCACCGGCACGTTTCTCGGCGGCAAGATTTTTGTGGGCACCCATTCCGAGCCAGCCGGTCGCGTTGGGGAACCCGCGTCCTACGGGCTGTCACGCCGGCTGCGGGAGATCGGTGTGTCTCTCGGTCGCCTGAAGACCGGCACGCCGCCGCGTCTCGATCGCACCACCATTGACTGGGAGGGGTTGGACGCGGATTGGGGCGACAGCACGCCTGAGATGTTCAGCCCGTTGTCCACCGGCCCGTCTCTGCCGCAGCTGTGCTGCCGCATCACCCACACCAACGCCGCAACCCATGCGATCATTCGCGATAATCTGCATCTCTCAGCGGTCTATGGCGGGCTGATTGCCGGCCGCGGCCCACGCTATTGCCCCTCCATCGAAGACAAGGTGCACCGCTTCGCCGATCGCGATCAGCACCAGATTTTCCTGGAGCCGGAGGGGTTGGATGATGTGACGATCTATCCCAACGGCATTTCCACCAGCCTGCCGGCCGATGTGCAGGCGGCGATGATTGCCAGCATTCGGGGGCTTGAAAAGGCACGGATCATCCGGCCGGGCTATGCGGTGGAGTATGACTATGTCGATCCACGCAATCTGGATCACACTCTGGCACTGCGGGCCGTGCCGGGGCTGTTCCTGGCCGGTCAGATCAATGGCACAACCGGCTACGAGGAAGCTGGCGCGCAGGGTCTGGTGGCTGGGTTGAACGCCGCCCGTCTGGCCGGGGGTGCGTCGTCGGTCCAGTTCGACCGGGCCGAAGCCTATCTCGGCGTCATGATCGATGACCTTGTGACGCAAGGTGTGTCTGAGCCTTATCGGATGTTCACATCCCGTGCGGAGTATCGGTTGACGCTGCGGGCAGACAATGCGGATTTGCGGCTCACACGGCGTGGGATTGAGCTCGGATGTGTGAGCACTGCACGGGCGACCGTGTTTGGTGAATATGAGCGGGCCGTGACTGATGCTACGGATGCGGCACAGGGGGCCAAATTGTCACCAAACGCCCTGGCGGCATTTTTCCCCAATATCCGCCAGGACGGTGTGATGCGCAGCGCGTTTGATCTTCTGGGGAATGCATCCCTCCCACGGTCTGAGCTGATACGTGCCTTCCCGCTGCTGGCGTCTTTGCCGCCGCGCGTGTTGGCGCAGTTGGAGGCGTCAGCGCTTTACAGCGGGTATTTGGGCCGCCAGCAGGCGGAAATACGGGAGTTTCGACAGGAACAGGACGTGCGGCTCGACCCGGATCTTGATTATGCCGGTGTTGGCGGGCTTTCGGCCGAGCTTCGGGAGAAATTGGCCATAGCGCAGCCCGCGAGCCTTGCGGCGGCGGGTCGAATTCAGGGCATGACGCCGGCGGCATTGATGGCCGTGTTGGCCCATGCCCGACGCAAGCAGGTGGCGTGAGTGTTTCACGTGAAACAGGATGGTTCGGCAGGGTTCGATGTTTCACGTGAAACAGCCGAGCGCCTCACTGCCTATGCGGCCCTGGTGCGCAAATGGAACCCAGCGATAAACCTCTTTTCTAGGAATGACCTCACCCAACTGGAAACACGCCACATCGCCGATGCGCTCCAACTGGCCGCGTGGCTGCCCGCGGATCTCACTGAAGCCATCGATCTGGGGTCCGGGGGCGGAATCCCCGGCGTGGTGCTTGCCGTCGTCACGCGGGCCCATTGGCATCTGGTTGAATCAGATAAGCGCAAGGCTGCATTTCTGGCCGAAGCCGCCCGGGTGACGGGCGCCAATATCACAGTACACGCCTGCCGCATCGAACAGCTGGAACTGCCCGCCGTTATAGTGGTCACTGCCCGAGCGCTCGCACCCTTGCCGCTTCTGCTGCAACTGGCCCATCGATTTATCCGCCCAGATGGATTTTTGTTGGCGCCCAAGGGTCGAACAGCAGATGCCGAATTGACGGAGGCCTCCCGGCAATGGCACATGAACGTCGAGCGCTCAGCAAGCAAGACCGACCTTGCTGCCTACATCCTGAAAATCTCTGAGGTGCGCCATGTCCGGATCTAGCCTCTCGATCGCCCAGCAGAACCGGAATGCCCGCGGCGTGGTCCTGGCGGTCGCCAACCAGAAAGGCGGCGTCGGCAAAACCACCACCACCATCAATCTGGCAACGGCCATGGCACAGGCTGGCCGCCGTGTGGTGATTGTCGATCTCGATCCACAGGGCAACGCCTCCACCGGCTTGGGTCTAAGCCATGCCGATCGTGGCGCTGGCACCTACGCCCTGTTAACCGGCCAGGTGCCGCCAACCTCCGTTCTCCGGCCGACGGAAATCGACAACCTCTTCATCATCCCAGCCGAAAACGACCTCGCCGGTGCCGAGGTGGAACTGGTCGGCGAAGAGGGGCGCGAGTTTCGCCTTCGCAACGCACTCGCCCAACTGGCGGAGTCGCCGAAGGCCTACGACCACGTCCTGATCGATTGCCCACCGAGTCTCGGCCTGCTCACCGTCAACGGCCTCGTCGCAGCAGACGCCGTCATTGTCCCCCTGCAATGCGAATTCTTTGCACTGGAAGGCCTCAGCCAATTGATGCGAACGGTGGACACCGTCAAGGCGCGCCTCAATCCATCGCTGGTCCTCGAAGGCATCGTATTGACGATGTTTGATAAGCGCAACAATCTATCGGAGCTGGTGGCAGCCGATGCCAGAAGCTTCTTTGGCAGCCGCGTCTTCGATACCGTCATCCCACGCAATATCCGTATCTCCGAAGCCCCAAGTCACGGGAAACCCGTCATCCTCTACGATCAACGCTCCCCCGGCTCCCAGGCCTATCTGAAACTCGCCTCGGAACTGCTGACCCGCACCCAGAAATACGCAAGGGTGGCGTCATGAGCGCGAAAGAGGTTAACCCCAGGCTCGGCCGTGGCCTCGCGTCACTGCTCGGAGACGCCGCCGGCCAACCGCGCGGCGGCCAAGGCGGATCAATCCGAGACATCCCGGTGGAGCATCTGGAGCCCAGCCCGTTCCAGCCCCGGCGGGACATGGACCCCGATGCCCTGTCCGATCTCGTGGACTCCATCAAGGCACGTGGCATTCTCCAACCGCTTTTGGCCCGCCCGCACCCGACAACACCCGGCCGGTTTCAGATCATCGCGGGTGAACGGCGCTGGCGCGCCTCCCAGCAGGCAGGCCTGCACGAAGTGCCCGTGCTGGTGCGAGATCTCACCGATGCGGATACCATGGCCGCCGCTCTCGTTGAGAATCTGCAACGACAAGACCTGAACGCCATCGAAGAGGCCGAAGGCTATCGCAGGCTGCTCGACGAGTTTTCCATGACACAGGACCGCCTGGCCGAAGCCGTCGGCAAGTCCCGCAGCCATATCGCCAACACCATGCGTCTGCTGAACCTGCCCAGCTCGGTGCGCGAGGAGTTGAAAAAAGGCACGCTCACCGCAGGTCATGCCCGCGCCCTGCTGTCGCATCCAGAACCGGAAAAGGCCGCCCTCGCCGTCATCAGCCGTGGCCTGAACGTCCGTCAGACCGAAGCGCTGTCCAGCAAAAAAGCTGATTCAGCCCGACTGCAACCAGCCCCCAAAACCAAGGACCCCGAAACCGAGGCGTTGGAGCGAGACCTCTCCAACCATCTCGGACTGAAGGTGGATATTACCTTCGACGGCAAGGGCGGCAATATCCGCCTCACCTACGCCTCGCTCGATCAGCTCGACAGCATCGTGGCACTGCTCAACCGCGGGTGAACGCCCACGAAGATACGCTTCGGTTCCGAACGATCCGACGGTGCATCAATCGGGGCGCGGCGCGCCGCTTCGCCACGCTTCAGCCGCCACCCCGTCCTGCCAGGGCAGCGCGCTGCGCCAGGCCCAGCAGGGTTACCCGGCATAGCGTCTCTGCCGGGGAGCCCGTGCGCTTGCAGCCGATTTCAGCTTCCCACAACCGGTCCACCGCCATCTCCGCCGATTTCATCGTCCATCGGCGCAGCGATGCCCGAAAAGACGCCTCTCGCCGAAAGAACAATGGCGGCCGCAATGCCCGCACGGCGTCCTCAGCCGACGAACCGCCCTGAATATCCGCCAACACCCGCAACACGCGCTGCATATGCATCATCGCCTGCCGCACCACGGAAACCGGGGAAGCACCCTCGGCCAAAGCAAGCTCCAGCGCCCGATCCGCCGCCGCCACATCGCCCTGAACGGCGGCAAAGATCGCATCCTCCACCGAAAGCCCTGACAGATCGCCCACGCAGGCCAGCGCATCCTCCATCGTGGCGATGCCGCCAGGGCCGACATACAATGCCAACTTGGCAATTTCCCCACGTGAAACCGCCTGATCCGCGCCAAGCTGGCCCGGAAGCCATTCCAGCACATCCGGCTCCACGGAAATCCCGTCCGCCTGCAACACGGAGCGCACCAACTGGCCGGTTGCGCGTGCATCCAGCGGGTAACAGGCGATCACCCCGGCATTTTGCGCCTTCTCCAGCAATGCCCGCAGCTTGGATTTGCCAGTCAGCGCCCGTGCTTCCAGCACCAAAAGCCCTTCACCCTGCAATGCCAGGCAGGATTGCACAAAAGGCGTCAGCACATCCGTCGCCTCACGCACCCGCACCACTTTCCGCCCCCCGGTCAACGGTCGAGACGTCAGCTCCGCGGCAAGGCCAGACCACGCATCGCGTTCGAGATCCACCACGCGAAACGGATCGTCCAGCTGCCCGGCCACGCGCCGCACCAGCCCGCTCGCCAGTTCGCGCACCTGTCCTTCATCGTCGCCGTAGAGCAGAACAACCCCAACGCTGCCGGGGTCAGCCAGAAACGCATCGATGCGTCGTGCGTCGATCTTCATCCGGTCAGGAAGCGTCGCCACGCCCGCGGAAATACCCGGCCAGGGCCACCGCAATCTGGTCTGCCAACTGGTCGGCCACACGCAAGGCAAGCTTTTCGCCGGCAAGATCGCCGTAGAAATCCTGATTGTCGAACTGATTGAACCCGTCGCCGCTGCGCGCAAAGCCGCTGGCCAGCGAGGTGCGGCTGGCATCGCGCGCAAGCAGGGTCCAAGACGCAGTGCCGAACGCGCGAATGCGGGTGGAATGTGAGTCGCTGCGCTGCAACGCCACCCCTTCCTCAGACAAATTGTAATTCACCGTCAGGTCATACAGCTTGGCGGCCGAGCTGTGCGCGCCCTCCAGCCTGCGCTGCAGCGCCTGACGCATCACCTGACCGTTGCGGCCATCGAGCAGCGCCACCTCGATCTCGGCCAGTTTTTCCACCGGCGACTGCCCGTCATCACGCTGGCCATAGACCGGCTGGAACCCACAGCCCTCCAGCACCGCAGCCACAGCGGCGAGCAGACCGGTCCTGATCAGCAGACGGCGCGCCAGCATTTCGTTATCCCGCCGTGACAAAATTGACGATGCGACCTGGGACATACACGCGTTTCACAATCCGCTTGCCGTCCAAGGCCCGCTGCACATTGGCATCATCCGTGGCCGCGGCCAACACATCCGCCTCGGTGGCATCGGGAGATACGGAAATCGTGGCCCGCAGCTTGCCCATCACCTGCACCGCAATGGTCAGCGAAGACGCCGCCAGCAGCTCCGGCTCCGCCTGCGGCCAGTTGGCCTGCGCCACCAGCCCGCCCGACACCGCACCGATCCGTGCGGCAATCTCCTCCGCCAGATGCGGCATCATCGGCGAAATCAGCAGGCACAGCGAATCAAACGCCTCGAACCGCGCCCAGCCCATGCCCTCATCGCCCGCAGCCCGATCGGCATCGGTCAACGCATTGGCAAACTCATAGATGCGCGCCACCGCAACGTTGAAGGCAAACCCCTCCAGCGCATCCGTCACCGCCGCGATCGTGCGATGCGTCGCCCGTCGCAACGTCATCGTAGCCGTTCCAAACGTCGATGGCGTCTCGGTGGGCCGCTCGGCCGGCAGCGCCTCGGCCAATCGGAACAGTCGCTGTGTGAAACGATAGGCCCCGATAACCCCGGATTCCGTCCATTCCATGTCGCGCTCAGGTGGATTGTCGGAGAGAATGAACCAGCGCGCCGTATCGGCACCGTATCGGCCGATGATCGCACCGGGATCCACCGTATTGCGCTTCGATTTCGACATCGATTCAATTCGTCCCACCGTCACCACCTCACCGGTGTCGCGATGGCGTGCGGTGCCGTCCGCGTTGCGGATCACCTCGTCCGGATACAGCCAGCGCCCGTCTTCTCCGCGATAGCTCTCGTGATTGACCATGCCCTGGGTGAACAGCCCATCGAATGGCTCGGTGGCCGCCAGATGCCCGGTGCGCTGCATGGCGCGGGTGAAGTAGCGCGCGTAGAGCAGATGCAGGATCGCATGCTCCACACCGCCGATATACTGATCCACTGGCAGCCAATGATCGGCCGCCTGCTTGTTGACGGGCCCCTCCGCCGTGGGCGAGCAGAACCGGGCAAAATACCACGACGAGTCAACGAAGGTGTCGAACGTGTCGGTCTCGCGCAAGGCGGCCTTGCCGCAGGACGGGCAATTGGTGTGCTTCCAGCTCGGGTGATGATCCAGCGGGTTGCCCGGCTTGTCGAAGGTCACATCCTCCGGCAGCTGCAACGGCAGCTGGTCCTTCGGAACCGGCACCGCGCCACAGTCATCGCAATGGATCACCGGAATCGGGCAGCCCCAATAGCGCTGCCGTGAAACACCCCAGTCGCGCAGGCGCCAGTTCACCACACCGCGGCCAATGCCCATCTCGGTCAGCCGCGCAATCGCCGCAGCGCGGGCAGCGGCCGGCGAAAGGCCATCCAGGAAGCCCGAATTGAACATCACCCCATCGCCGTCATGCGGCTTGGTGTCGATGCAGAAGCTCGCCGCATCCTCGCCATGCGGCAGCACCACTGGCAGCACCGGCAGATCGTATTTGCGCGCGAAATCAAGGTCGCGCTGGTCATGCGCCGGGCAGCCGAACAGCGCGCCGGTGCCGTATTCCATCAGCACGAAATTGGCGATCCACACCGGATGCGCCTTTCCGGTGAACGGGTTGATCACCGAAACGCCGGTGTCAAACCCCTTCTTCTCCAGCGTCTCCAGCACGGCCTCGCTGGTGCCCTTGCTCTGGCAATCGGCGATGAAGGCGGCAGCCTCCGGGTTGCGCGCGGCAATCCGGGCCGCCAGCGGGTGCTCGGCTGCAACCGCCAGGAAAGACATGCCAAACAGCGTGTCCGGCCGTGTGGTGTAGACCTCCACACCATCGATCTCACCCTCTGGCGCTTCCAGTTCGAACGTCATCCGCGCGCCTTCGCTGCGGCCAATCCAGTTGGCCTGCATCAGCCGAACCCGCTCGGGCCAGCGCGGCATGTCGTCCAGCGCATCAAGCAGCGACGGCGCCTCATCCGTGATGCGGAACACCCACGTCGCCAGGCGCTTCTTCTCCACCAGCGCGCCGGAGCGCCAGCCGCGGCCATCGATCACCTGCTCATTGGCAAGCACCGTGTTGTCCACCGGGTCCCAGTTCACATAGGCTTCGCGCCGCTCCACCAGCCCTGCCTGCAGCATGTCCAGGAACAGCGCCTGCTGCTGCCCGTAATAGGACGGATCGCAGGTGGCGAATTCGCGGGACCAATCAACCGAAAGCCCCATCTGCTGTAGCTCGGTGCGCATGGCGGCGATGTTGTCACGCGTCCATTTCGCGGGGTGAATGCCGCGCTCGCGTGCCGCGTTCTCCGCCGGCAGGCCGAACGCGTCCCAGCCGAACGGGTGCAGCACCGAGTAGCCGCGCGCGCGCTTGTAGCGTGCCACCACGTCACCCAGCGTGTAGTTGCGCACATGACCCATATGGATCTTGCCGCTGGGATAGGGAAACATCTCCAGCACGTAGTATTTCGGCCGGCCATCCGTCGGCACGTCCTCCACCCGGAAGCAGGCCTGCTCCGTCCAGGCACGCTGCCAGCGCGGCTCGGCGTCGCGGAAATCATAGCGCGGCGCATCAGCCGGCGCGGCCTGCGAGGCCTGCGCGGCCTGCGCGGCCATGGCAGTGGTAGACGAAGGCGAATTCACGAGTGTCATTCGGCAGCCTGAACAGAACGGGGAAACAGGTCCCCTGTATCGGGCAGAAACCGCCTTGGGGCAACACGCAGCCGGACCATTGGGGGCGGGGGTCACCCGCCCCGGGCGGCCTGCCGATCAGCCGCCGCTTTGGGCGCGCAGCTCGCGGGCGCGCAGCAGGATCTTGTCTTCCATCTCACCCGCGGTGCCGGTGCTCACCGGCGCATCCACCCATTGGCCGTTCCGCTGCACCTGACGGAACAGCGCCACCCGCACGCCATCGGCGCGAAGCTCACGGCCCAGAATATAGGCGGTGGCCTTGAAGCGCTCACCGGCAGCGGCCGGCGGTGAATACCAGTCGGTCACGATCACACCGCCAAACGGGTCCTCGCTGGACAGCGGCATGAAGGACAGCGTGTCCAGCGCCCCACGCCACAGATAGGCGTTCACGCCCAGCGCGCTGTCAGCCCCGGCGGATGTGCCGGGATTGCGGTTGCCCTGCGCCTGGTTGGAATACAGCAGAATGCCGGCATCCGCCGCCGGCGCAGCACCACCGCCATTGTTGGCGAGGCTCGCGGCACGCCCGACGATACGGCCGGTCTGATAGTCGTCATCATTGCTGACCGGCACAGCGTTCTGGCATCCGGCCAGACCCAGGAGACACAGGGCGGCGCATGCAAGAAGGCGATTGCTCATACCCATCGAAATATCCATTCGCCGTTGGTGCCATGACAGGGCACGTGATGGGGCGTGTTAACGCAAAGCCGGGCCGCCGCCAAGAACCGACTCCGCGATCAGAAGGTCGATGCAAAAAGGGCGGGGAAAACCCCGCCCTCTCGCGTCCAAGCCAGTCAGCCGAGACGGCTGATCACCACATGAAGGTGGTGCCGAGCTGAATGCCACGGCCCTGGATGTTGTTGTTCTGCGTCAGCGCATTGGTGGGCGCCGAACCGCCGGCCACGAAATCATAGCCATACTGATGGCGATGCTCGTAGAACACGTCGCCAAACAGCGCCATGCCGGGGGCCACGTCATAGCCGAAGCCGACGGCAACACCCCATTCATGCAGCTGGTTGCGCGGCGTGGCCGCGTTGTAGCTGCCGGCCGAGGTGTTCACGATGCCCTGGAAGCCCACGATCAGCTGGCCCAGAATATACTGTGCGCCATAGATCGCATCGAAGGCCGGCTTCTGGCCAACGCGCTCCATGCCACCCGTGCCCTGGAAGTTGCCGCCGTTGATCGTGCCACCAAAGGCCACCGGCCCGATGGTGAAACGTGCACCGGTGCCCAGCGCGCTGAAGTTCTTGTACTGAACGTCACCCGGCCTGGTGTCCAGCACGCGCCCGGCGGTCATGTAGCCAACGAAGGACGTGATCGCCACCGGCCCAACCGAGCCCTTGTAGCCTGCCGCCACGTTGATCGTGTTGCGACGCAGGTTGGAGTTGCCGGCATAGGACGCCGTGGTCGGGTTCAGCGTGCCGCCCGACGAGATCGCCGGTTCACCGGCAGCCTGCTCAGGCTCCCAGCCGAAGCCGAAGCTGAAGCCGCTGAACGACGGTGAGACATAGTTGATCTGGTTGCTGGTGTAGAAGCCACCGCTCTTCAGCGACGTCCAGTTCGGGTTGGCGTTGCTGTTCACGCCATTGCCATAGTCGCCGTTGAAGCCGCCATTGTAGTCGAAATCCTCCATGGTCGTGCCGCTGGCCAGACGGCCATAGGCGTTCGCCCAGGGGCCGAGATACAGGCGGCCAAGCTCCGCCGTGCCGACATAGCCATAATAGCGCTTCAGGTACAACGTGTTGGCGGAGGAGCTGCCGGCGCCGCTGCCGCTGTTCATGCGGATTTCCGTCATCGCACCGTATTCAAGCCCGTTCTCGGCCTTCGCGCTGAACTTCGGATACATGTAGATGTAGCTGCCAAGAAACACGCCGCTGTTCTTGCCGGTCGTGCTCTGCTTCTGGTTGGCCGAGACCTTGGTGGTGGTGTCGGTCTCGTAGCTGCCTTCAACCCACATCTGCACACCAAGGCGGACCTTGATTTCGCCAGGAGCCAGAGCGGCGCCGGTGGCCAGACCCGCCGCGAACGAGTCGGAGCCGATCATCATGTCGCCGGCCATCGCGGGCCCGGCTATGCCGGCCAGCGCGGTTGCTGCCAGAATCAGTTTTTTCATGTAGCTCTCTCCCTGTATCGCCGGACCATCCGGACGCATTCGTTGTCTTATTGTCCGACAAATCCGTGCGACATGCGCACAGGATCCGTCAGAATGGACGTTCCCCAGGCCTGCACAAAGTTTCATGTTTGTGCAATATCGCCCTGGCCAAAAACTGAAAAAAGGCGGGGTTTCCCCCGCCTTTTCCCAGACTTACGTCAAGATCGATCCGTAAGGATCAGATCAGCTTACCAGTGGAAGCTGGTGCCGATCTGCACGCCACGGGACTGGACCTTGTTGCCAGCCGTGAGCGAGCCAGCGGCGTTCGCGGTGCCAGCGATCAGGTTGGTGCCGAATTCATGCCGGGCGTCGTAGAAGACGTCGCCATAAACCGTTGCACCCGGAGCGAAGTCATAGGCGCCACCAACGGCAATGCCGTATTCACGCAGCGTGCTGCGCGGCGTCAGCGAGTTGAACGTGCCGCCAGCGGTCTGCGTGACATACTGGAAGCCGAAGATCGCCTGGCCGATGATGTACTGCGCACCGGTGATGATCATGCTGGCGTCCTTCTGACCCTGACGGATCATGCCGGCGCCGGTGTTGATCGCACCCGTGGTGAACAGGCCACCGACAGCAGCCGGACCGTAGGTCAGACGACCACCGACCGAGACGATGCTCAGGTTCTTGTAAGGCGTGTTCGAACCGGTCTGCGCCGAGGCAGCCTGGTTGCTCAGAACGCGGCCCGCACCGAGGTAACCAGCGCCGGCGGTCACGGCAACCGGGCCCAGCGAACCGGCGTAACGCACGCCGAAGTCATAGGTGTTGCGGCGCTGCGAGACGTTGCTGTTCAGCGTGGAGCTGGAAGCGTTCTGGTTGCCACCGGAAGCCAGCGCAGGCTCGCCGACCGAAGCGTTCGGCTCGAACGCGGCGCCAAAGGTGAAGCCCGAGAACGCCGGGGAGATGTACACGATCTTGTTGGTCGTGTAGAAGCCGCCCGAACGCGGGGTCGTCCAGGTGTACTGGGCGTAGGCCGGCTGCTGAGCCGAGAAGTCGCCGTTGAAGCCGCCGTTGTAGTCGAAGTCTTCCATGGTCGAACCAGCGACCTGACGAGCCAGGGCGTTGTTTTCCGGACCGATGAAGAAGCGGCCGATCGTCGGCGTGCCAACATAGGCGTTGTAGCGACGGGCATACATCGTGTCGGAGCCCGACGAGCCGGCGCCGGTGCCGCTGTTCATACGAAGCTCAAGCGTGGCGCCGTATTCGAGGCCGCCCGGCGTCTTCGCATCGAACTTCGGATACAGGCGCACATAGCTGCCCAGGAACTCGCCGCTGTTCTTGCCAGCGGAGGTCTTGTTGCCGGAGTCAACCTGATAGCCGCCTTCGATCCACATCGCAGCGCGCAGACGCACGGTGATGTCGCCCGGGGCGAGAGCAGCGCCCGAAGCCAGACCGGCAGCGAACGAGTCGGAACCCAGCATCATATCGCCAGCCTGAGCGTTGGTGCTCAGAGCAGCGAAGCCAGCAATGGCCGTGGCGGCCAGCATGATCTTACGCATGTAATCCTCCAAAAATCGCCGGATATGCCGGCAGATCGCAAGCCTCGCCCCGTCTCCCAGCGTTGCAGCAAACCTGGACGAACCAGGGCAAAGGCCGCATGCAATCGATCCTGGGCGGGAGCCGCCAGACCTGGGCCAGAGTATTGAACTGACGTTCATCATCCCGCAATCCGCCCAGACCAGGCGGCATGGCATTTGCGAAACACTGTTGCAGACATGCCACAGACGTTCCCGCCCGGCGACGGAACATGACTCCAATCCGGCAAGATGATGCTTGACGGAAGGCCAGACGCACCGCCACCAAAGCAGCCATGGACATCCCATCCTCCCCCGATCTCGCACAGCGCCTGGCCAGCCTCAAGGCGCGTATCGCTGCCTCCGCCATCCAAAGCGGGCGCGCGCCATCCGCCGTCGAACTGGTGGCCGTCTCCAAAACCCATCCGGCCGAGGCGATCCAGGCGGTGCTGGCGGCCGGACAGTTCGTGTTCGGCGAAAACCGCGTGCAGGAGGCACAGGCCAAGTTTCCCGCCCTGCGGGAGACATTCCCCCAACTGCAGCTGCATCTGATCGGCGGGCTGCAGACCAACAAGGCGCGCGATGCGGTGCGCCTGGCCGATTGCATCGAAAGCCTCGACCGGCCGCGCCTCGCCGATGCCATCGCCGATGCCATCCAAAGCCTGGGCCGCACACCGCGCCTGCTCGTGCAGGTCAATGTGGGTGACGAGCCACAGAAATCCGGCATCCCCACCGCCGAGGCCGATGCCTTTATAGAGGCGTGCCAAAACCGCTTCGGCGCCGCACTTGCGGGCCTGATGTGCATCCCGCCGGCAGATGGCGACCCGGTGCCGCATTTCATTTGGCTGGCCAACCGCGCCCGCACCCACGGGCTCGCCGTGGTGTCGATGGGCATGTCCGCCGATTTCGAGCTCGCCATCGCTCACGGCGCCACCCATGTCCGCGTCGGATCGGCGCTGTTCGGCAGCAGACCACAGCCCCCGGCCGCTTGACCGCAGGCAATATCGGGCGGTCCTTGCACGCGGCTTCGCTTCCGCCTAACGGTTCGGCGCAACCGCCGCAGTGAGCCCGGAATGAGCGACGATCTGACCCAGACCGAGACCACAGCCCCGCATCACCCGCCGCAATCCATCGCCCTGCCCATCCTGCTCGGCGTGCTCGGCGTGGTCTATGGCGATATCGGCACCAGCCCGCTTTACGCTCTCAAGGCCTCCATCGACCATTTCGGCTCGGACAAGATCGCCAGTGCCGATCTGCTCGGTATCCTGTCGCTCATCTTCTGGTCCCTGATCCTGGTGGTGACGGTCAAATACGTCACCCTGGTGATGCGCGCCGACAACCGCGGCGAAGGCGGCATCCTGGCGCTGATGGTGCTCGCCCAACGCTCCTGCCAGAACCTGCATATGCGCCGCGCCCTCGCCCTCGTGGGCATCGGCGGCGCCTGCCTGTTCTTCGGCGACGGGGTGATCACCCCCGCCATCTCCGTGCTCTCCGCGGTGGAAGGCCTCGAAGTCGCAGCTCCCAGCCTGCAGGAGGTGGTGCTGCCGATCTCGGCCGTGGTGATCATCGCCCTGTTCGCCGTGCAGTCACGCGGCACCCACAGCGTGGGGCGCATCTTCGGGCCGGTGATGGCCATCTGGTTCGTCACCATCGGGGCGATGGGCGCCTACCAGATCGCGCTCAACCCACAGGTGCTGAAAGCCGTCTCCCCCAGCTACGGCATCATGCTATGTATCCGTCATGGCTGGCTCGCCTTCGTGGCGCTCGGCTCGGTGGTGCTGGCCGTCACCGGGGCGGAAGCACTCTACGCCGATATGGGCCATTTCGGCGCACGCTCGATCCGCTTCGCCTGGACCTTCTTCGTGCTGCCCTGCCTGGTGCTGAACTATTTCGGTCAGGGCGCGCTGCTGATCTCGAACCCGGCCGCCGCCGAAAACCCGTTCTACCGCATGGCACCGGAATGGGCGCTGATCCCGCTGGTCATCCTTGCAACCCTCGCCACCGTCATCGCCAGCCAGGCACTGATCTCCGGCGCCTACTCCGTCACCCGCCAATGCATGCAGCTGGGCTTCCTGCCGCGCATGCGCGTCGATCACACCTCCGCCACCGAGGAAGGCCAGATCTACGTGCCTCAGGTGAACACCGCCCTCCTGGTCGGCGTGCTGGTGCTGGTCTTCGCCTTCCGCTCGTCCGACGCCCTGGCCTCCGCCTACGGCATCGCCGTCACCGCCACCTTCATCTGCACCTGCATCCTGGCCGTCGTGGTCTTCCGCCGCCAGTTCGGCTGGTCGCGCTGGGCGGCGGTCGGCGTGTTCGGCACCTTCACCCTGATGGACAGCCTGTTCTTCGCCGCCAACGCCCTGAAAATCCCGGAAGGCGGCTGGGTGCCGCTGCTGCTCGGCCTGTGCCTGCTGGCGCTGATGACCAGCTGGAAACGCGGACGCGACCTGCTGCTCGATCGCTGGAAACAGGACAGCCTGCCCCTCGCCAACTTCCTCGCCCGCCTGCCACACTCCCGCACCATCCGCGTGCCCGGCATGGCCATCTTCATGACCGGCAACCCAGACCACGTGCCCGCCGCCCTGCTGCACAACCTCAAACACAACAAGGTGCTGCACGAAAAAGTCCTGTTCGTCACCGTCACCACACTGGACGTGCCCGAACTCGCCATCGCCGATCGCGCCCGCGTCACCGAACTGGCCCCCGGCATCCATCGCGTCATGCTGCGCTACGGCTTCATGCAAAGCCCCAACCTGCCGCGCGACCTCGGCATGCTGCGCGACCAAGGCATCGATATCGAACCCATGCAGGCCTCCTACTTCCTCGGCCGCGAAACCCTGGTCGCCGCCCAGGCACCGCGCATGCCAATCTGGCGCATGTGGCTCTTCCTCCTGATGGCCAGAAACGCCACCCCCGCCACCGAATTCTTCCGCATCCCCAGCGACCGCGTCGTCGAACTCGGCGTGCGGGTGGCGATCTGAGCGGCGGGCCGTTCTGGAAGGTGCGCTTTGGGGTGGGGTGGCCTTCGGCCCGAGCAGGGCGCCGCCCTGCACCCGCAAGGGCCAGTGGCCCTTGACCCATGACTTTTGATCTCTGATGTCTGAGGGTGTGGTGGACCGGCA
>CAIYCW010000119.1 GCA_903924855.1 uncultured Rhodospirillales bacterium
GTCTGACCGTCATCCGACGGTCAGACACCCCAGGCAGAGGCCAGGATAAATGGATGCAGGTCCAGGACGGCAGTCCTGGTGGGTTCAGGGCGAAGCCCTGACCGCGCGGAGCGCATCCGGCGCAAGCCGGACCCGGACACCTTCAACCCGGCTTCGCATGGGCGCAGGATCAGATGAAGGCTGAGGCGGTGTCTTCGCCGGTGGCTGTGGTGGTGAGCCAGGACGGGTCTTTGATGGTGATTTCGTCGCGCGACGGCAGGGAGATTTTGCCTTCCTGTTTGAACTTGGTGAGGGTTCGGCTGACGGTTTCGATGGTCAGGCCCAGGTAGTCGGCGATTTCGGTGCGGGTCATGGGCAGGGTGATGGTGCTGCCGTGATTGCCGCAGAGGCTGGCTTCGGCCCGGCGGGTGGCGAGGAAGCTGGCCACGCGTTCGCGCGCGGTTTTGCGGCCCAGGAGCAGCATCTGTTCCTGGGCTGCGACGAGTTCGTTGCAGGCGGTTTCCAGCAGGCGTTTTTCCAGCAGCGGGAAGTCGTCCAGCAGGGTGCGCAGTTTGGGGCGGGAGAAGCGGCAGAGTTCGATCGGTTCGATGGCTTCGGCGGTGAAGGCATAGGTGTCCGACACGGCGAGGCCGAGGAAGTGGCCGACGCCCGCGAAGCCGGTGATCTGTTGGCGTCCGTCGGGCAGCATTTTGTAGAGTTTGGCGGTGCCTGCGGTGATGTTGAAGAAATCGCCCGCAGGTTGGCCTTCCTCGATGAAGGTTTCGCCTTTCTCGATATGGCGCGGGGTTGCAACGGCGGCCAGGCGATCAAGATCACCGGTGCCGATGGCGTTGCACACGCTGCGGTGCCGGGCATCGCACTCCTCGCAATGAGACGGCAGACGACTTTTGACGACCACGATCGGTCGCGGACTGCACGAATTCATCCACCCTCCCCGGCGGAAAACGCCACGCGATGCCAGTGATGTCAGACTAGCGCCATCGTGGCCGATCACGTGTGTAAAATCTGCATCCGCGCCGCGCTCCTTGACCCAGGTCAAAAAGCCCGCGCGGGCAGGCGCTATTGTGCTGCCTCATGATGGGCAATTCCTCCTCTTCCGATCGTCTTGACCAGAACGGTGAGCGCATCACCGAGATGGTGTCGCATGCCCTGCCTGTGATGACGGGCGAGGCTGGGTGTGCGGTGTCGCTGGTGGTTGAGCGGGTGCAGATGGCCGATATACGGCTGGTGTATCCGCTGATGATGATGGCCGAGCGTGGGCTGGATCTGTCGCGCTGGGTGAGTTTTGCCACACCTTTGTTGCGCAGGCGCGATGGGCGGGCGGGGATATTGGCGGCAAGGCGGCATGTGAAGCGGTTTCCGTGCGGGGCGGTGTGTTTTCGCCAGACGCAGGATCTGCGGCACGGGACGGTGCTGTTGGCGGAGCATTTTGTGGTGGTGGACCCGATCGACCCGCAATCGGTGTTGCGGGCCTTGTCGGACCGGCTGGATTGCGAGGCGCGGGCGCTGGGTTGTGGCGCGGTGCGGGTGGTCTCGCACGATGGGTCCACCTCGGTCGAGTTGCGCCAGGCAGGGCATGGCGGTGAGGGGATTGTGCTGCTGAAGGCGGTGTTGCCGGAGGTGGAGCTGCCCTGACGGCGGATGGGGCGCGCTGGTGTGGCGCGCCCGTTTGGGATCAGGGTTTTGCCTGGAAGCATCGCGCCAGGATGGCCTGGGCCTCCTGTTGGATCTGGTGCAGGTGATCGGCGCTGCGAAAGCTTTCGGCGTAGATCTTGTAGACATCCTCGGTGCCGGAGGGGCGGGCGGCGAACCAGCCATTTTGGGTGACCATCTTGATGCCGCCGATGGCTTCGTTGTTGCCGGGGGCGTGGGTGAGGGTTGCCTCGATCGCTTCGCCGGCAAGCGCGGTGGCGCCGATCTCGGCGGGGTTGAGTTTGGACAGCTGGGCCTTCTGTTCGGCGCTGGCCGGCGCGTCGATGCGTTCGTAGAACGAGGTGCCGAGGCCTTCGGTGACGCTGGTGTAGTATTGGTTGGGGTCCTGGCCGGTGCGTGCGGTGATCTCGGCGGCGAGCAGGCCGAGGATCAGCCCGTCCTTGTCGGTGGTCCAGACCGAGCCGTCCATGCGGGCGAAGGAGGCGCCGGCACTTTCCTCGCCACCGAAGACGAGGCTGCCGTCGATCAGGCCGGCGCTGAACCATTTGAAGCCGACCGGCACCTCGATGATGGCGCGCCCGAGCTTGTGAGCGACGCGGTCGATCATGCCGCTGGAGACGGCGGTCTTGCCGATGGCGCCGGAGGGTGACCAGTGCGGGCGGTGGGTGGTGAGGTAGGCGATGGCGGAGGCCAAATAGTAGTTCGGGTTCATCAGCCCGCCGGAGGGGCAGACGATGCCGTGGCGGTCGGCGTCCGTGTCGGTGGCGAAGGCAATGTCGAACCGGTCGCGCAGTGCGATCAGCGAGGTCATCGCATAGGGGGAGGAGCAATCCATGCGGATATTGCCGTCCCAGTCGAGGGTCATGAAGCGGAAGGTCTGATCGACCGTGTCGTTGACGATCGTGGCGTTGAGTTTGAAGCGCTCGA
>CAIYCW010000120.1 GCA_903924855.1 uncultured Rhodospirillales bacterium
CTGGACAGCGAACGCCTGGCCACAGCCACACCGCTGCGCGCAGGCAAGGTGCCGGGCGGCTTTGCCGTCAGTGCCCTGGCCGGTCTGCTGCAGGTGGACACGCTGCACCATCTGGCCGATCTGGCCGAGGCCTTCGGGGACGGCACGCTGCGCGTCTCCCCCTATCGCGCCCTCATCCTGCCCGGCGTCGCCCATCAGCCGGCCACCTTGCCGCAGGACCTGCTCACCACAGCCACCGACCAGGCCCTGCACGCCCATGCCTGTCCTGGTGCGCCGTTCTGCGCCAGCGCCAGCGTGGCCACCCAGGCCGATCTGCGCGCCCTGCTCGGCCGGATCAGCCCCTGGCAGGGCGAGCTGCATCTCTCCGGCTGCGCCAAGGGCTGCGCCCACCCGGCACCGGCCGAGATCGTGCTGACCGGGGAGGCCGGGCGCTACAATCTGATCCGCGACGCCCGGGCGGATGCTTCGCCCATCGCAACCAACCTCACCCTTGAAGATGCAGCCAGGCTGCTCACGGAAGGCCGCACGGCATGAGCCGCGTCTACGAGTATCAACATGACGGGGCTGCGATCTACGCGCAGAGCTTCGCCACCATCCGCGCCGAGGCGTCCCTCTCGCGCTTCACCGCGGCCGAGGCGCGGGTGGCGGTGCGCATCGTTCATGCCAGCGGCATGGTCGAGATCGCCGATGAGCTGATCTTCTCCGCCGATTTCACCGAAGCCGCGACCAAAGCCCTTGAGGCCGGCAAGCCCATTCTGTGCGACGCGCAGATGATCGCCCACGGCATCACCCGCCCGCGCCTGCCGGCCGCCAATCAGGTGATCTGCACGCTGACCGACCCTTCGGTGCCGGATCTGGCACGGCGCATCGGCAACACACGCTCGGCCGCGGCTCTCGATCTGTGGCTGCCGCATCTGGATGGCGCCCTGGTCGCCATCGGCAACGCACCCACCGCCCTGTTCCGCCTGCTTGAGCTGCTGGAGGCCGGCGCCCCGCGCCCCGCCGCGGTGATCGGCCTGCCGGTGGGCTTTGTGGGGGCCGCCGAATCGAAACAGGCGCTCACCGAACACGACCTGCCCTTCCTCACCCTGCCCGGCCGCAAGGGCGGCTCGGCAATGACGGTGGCCGCCATCAACGCGCTGGCGAGCCCGATCGAATGACCGGGGTTTTGCACGTGGTGGGCGTGGGGCCCGGCGATCCGGAGCTGATGACACTGAAAGCCACGCGGATCATCGGCGCCGCCCCGGTGGTTGCGTATTTCAGCAAGCGCGGCAGGCCCGGCCATGCCCGCGGCATCGCCACCGCCTGCATCGCCCCCAACACCCGGGAGCTGCGCTTCGAATACCCCTACACGGTCGAGATCGACGTCACCGACCCGCGCTATCTGGACGGCATGGCGGATTTCTACGCCCACTGCGCCGAGACAATCTCCACCTGCCTGACGCAAGGGCAGGACGTGGCGCTGCTCTGTGAGGGCGATCCGTTCTTCTACGGCTCGGCGATGTATCTCTACGACCGGCTCCGCGAGCGCCATCCCACCAGCATCGTGCCCGGAATCACCGGCATGAGCGGCTGCTGGTCCGAGGCCGGCGAGCCGATGACGCATGGCGATGACGTGCTGAGCGTGCTGCCCGGCACGCTGGATGAGGACAGCCTCACCCAGCGCCTGCTGCAGGCCGATGCCACCGTCATCATGAAGCTCGGCCGCAACCTGCCCAAAATTCGCCGGGCTTTGACCCGCGCCGGCCTGTCCCACCGCGCGCTCTATGTGGCGCACGGCACCATGGCCGAGCAGAAAGTGCAAAGGCTGGACACGCTGGACGACGCACCGGTGCCGTATTTCGCCCTCGTCCTGGTCCCCGGCCGGCAGAGGCCGCGCTGATGCCGGAGAATGCCAAAACCGGCTGGCTGCGCGTGGTGGGGCTCGGCCCCGGCGATGCCGCCATGCTGACACCCGAGGCCAGCCAGGCGCTGGAGACGGCCAGCGACGTGCTCGGCTACACCACCTATCTCGACCGCGTGCCGCACAGGCCGGGGCAGGTACGCTTTGCCACCGACAACCGCGAGGAGCTGGACCGCGCCCGCCACGCCCTCACCCTGGCGGCCCAGGGCTGCCAGGTGGCGCTGGTCTCGGGCGGCGATCCGGGCGTGTTCGCCATGGCGAGCGCTGTGTTCGAGGCAATGGAACACGGCCTGCCCGCCTGGCGCGCGCTGGATGTGGCGGTGATCCCCGGCATCTCCGCCATGTTCGCCGCAGCCGCCCGGCTGGGAGCGCCGTTGGGCCATGATTTCTGCGCGATCTCGCTCTCCGACAATCTCAAGCCCTGGGCGCTGATCGAACGCCGCCTGCGCCTGGCCGCCCAGGCCGGTTTCGTGATGGCGCTCTACAACCCGCGCTCCAAGGCAAGGCCGGACCAGCTGGCGCAGGGCTTTGCCATCTTGCGCGCCGAACTCCCGCCGGACGTTCCGGTGGCCTTCGCCCGCGCGGTCGGCTCGGCGCAGGAGCGCATCCATCTGACCACGCTGGAAGCGGCCGATCCGGCGCTGGTCTGCATGCGCACCCTGGTGCTGATCGGCACCGCCGGCACCAGGCTGGTGCCGCGCCCACAGGGCGGCGCCTTCGTCTACACCAGCCGCAGCGCCTCGGCATGAGCCACCAACGCCTCCAGCGCC
>CAIYCW010000121.1 GCA_903924855.1 uncultured Rhodospirillales bacterium
CGCCATCCGCCACACGCGGATCAACCAAGCAAAGCACCGCCTTCGCCCGTAGGGCGGAAGAGCGAAGCGTCATCCGCCACACGCGGCTCAACCAAGCCAAGCACCGCCTTCCCCCGTAGGGCGGAAGAGCGAAGCGTCATCCGCCACACGCGGCTCAACCAAGCCAAGCACCGCCTTCCCCCGTAGGCCGGAAAAGCAAAGCGTCATCCGCCACACGCGGATATACCAATAAAAGCACTAACCTTTTTCAAAAAAGAAGCCCGTCCTCACCCCTTCCGCCCACGCACCACCCCGCGCGCCCAGAACGCCACCTGCAGCCCCACCAGCAGCGCGCTCGCCGAGATGAACACGGCGCTGATCGGGTGCTGCACGAACACCGCCATGTCGCCATGTGACAGCAGCAGCGCGCGGCGGAAATTCTCCTCCACCAGCGGGCCCAGCACGAAGCCCAGCAGGATCGGCGCCAGCGAGAAGCCAAGCTCGGCGAACACCGCCCCGCCAATGCCGAACGCCAGCACCTCCCACACCTGGAACAGGTTCTTGTTGGTGCTGAACACGCCCACCGCGATGAAGAACAGGGCGGACGGGAACAGATACCGATACGGCACCCGCAGCAGCTTCACCCACACGCCGATCAGCGGCACGTTCAGGATCAGCAGCAGCACATTGCCGATCCAGAAACTGGCGATCAGCCCCCAGAACAGATCGGCATGCTCGGTGATCAGCTGCGGGCCGGGCTGAATGCCCTGGATCAGCAGCGCCCCCAGGATCAGCGCCATCACCGCGTCCCCCGGAATACCGAGGCTCATGGTGGGAATGAAATCCACCTGCGTCTTGGAATGCGACGCCGCCTCCGGCGCTGCCACACCCTCGATGGCACCACGCCCGAAGCGGGACGGGTCCTTAGCGATGCGGCGTTCCAGCGCATAGGCGATGAAGGTGGTGATGGTGGGGCCGGTGCCGGGCATGGCGCCGAACACGGTGCCCACCAGCGTGCCGCGCACCATCGGCCAGAAGGATTGCCGCAGCTCCGCCCAGCTTGGGCGCATGTCGCGCAGGCTCACCTTCATGTCGGTCTGGATGTCCTCCATCTGGTTCACGTTGCGCAGGAACTCGGCAACACCGAACACGCCGAGCGCCAGCGCCACCAGCTCCACCCCATCGCCCAGATCGGTGATGCCGAAGGTGAAGCGCTGCACACCGGTGTTGATGTCGGTGCCGACCACGCCGAGCAGCAGGCCGATCACCGTCATCGCAACGCCCTTCACCGGCGAGCCACGCGACATGGTGGCGCCGGCCAGCAGACCCAGCAGCATGATGGAGAAGATCTCAGACGGGCCGAATTCGAAGGCGATGCTCACCAGCAGCGGCGAGGCCAGGATCATCACCACAATGCCGAAGGAGGCGGCAAAGAACGAGCAGATCATGGTGATGCCAAGCGCCGTGCCGCCACGGCCCTGGCGGGTCATCGGATAGCCGTCCAGGCAGGTCACCGCATGCGGTGGATGGCAGGGCAGGTTGAGCAGAATGGCGCCGATCGCGCCGCCATATTGCGAGCCGTAGAAGATGCCGGCCAGCATCAGAATGGCCGGGATCGGCGCCATCGTGTAGGTCAGAGGCAGCAGCATGGAGATGGCCGACAGCGCCCCCATGCCGGGCATCACGCCGATCAGATTGCCGATCAGCACGCCCACGAACGACCACATCAGGTTGGTCGGCAGGAATGCCACGCCGAAGCCGTGCCACAGATCCGTCAGCGATTGCGCGATCATGTCTCAGCCCCAGCGAAACAGCGGAAATTGCATCTGCAGCGCCCACCAGAACACGATGACGCAGATCACCGTCATCAGCGCCGCCAGGATCAGCGCGGTGCGCCAGGTGTTGCTGCGATCCCCGAAGGCGGAGACGAACACCACGGCAAAGGTCGCCGGCACCAGCCCGCCATAGGTGCCCATGATGGTGAAGGCGGCGAGCCCCGCGCAGATGCAGAACCAGCCGCGCCATTGCAGCGCCAAGGGCCGCGCCTCCGGTTCGGCCGGGCGGGCGCCAAGCAGGATCAGCACGCCGGTGATCACCAGGATCACCCCCAGCGCGAGCGGGAAAAACCCAGGCCCCATCGCGCGCAGCGACCCGATCTTGTAGCTCTGTGCCTGCAGGGCGGTGGCCAGGCCGATCACCATCACCAGCAACCCGCCCAGCATGTCCTTCGATGGGGAGAAGCGGCTCATGCGGCGTGCTCCGGCAGCGCCACGAACCCGTGCGCCGCGCGCTGCGTCGCGCCATCTGCATCGGTCATGGCTGCGATGAACGCGGCTGCCAGGGCTGGGCTGTCGGCCCGTGTCGCGATGGCGGCTGTATAGACCGTGGCAAGCCCCAGCCCAGCGGGCAGCGGTCCCACCATGGCAAGCCCCGGTGTCGCCAGGATCTCGGTGTTCTGTGTGCAGCCGATGGCGCCTTCGATGCCATCTTTCAACATCGCCGCCATCGCCGCCTCGCCATTGGCAAAGCTGTGCAGCCGTTCCGCCAGCGCGTCCGCAATGCCAAGTGCCTCGAACTGCCGGCGCAGATGGCTGCCCGCGGTGGAGCGCTGCAGATCCGGCACATAGACCGCGGGCGATGCCAGCAGACTGGCCCGCAGCGAAGCCGCGGTGCCGATATCGGGCAAGGCCGCCCCCGCGGGCACCGCGACCGCCACATGCACCTCGCCAAGCGGTCGCGCCGAGCCCGCCACCAGCTGGCCGCGTTGCGTGAGCTCGGCCACGATCGCATCGGTGAGGATCAGCACGTCACACGCCTCACCGGCAGCGAACCGATCCCCGACCGCGCCCACCGCGCCGAACACCGGCTGCACCGCAAACCCCACCTTTCGGCTGGCATCCTGCACCAGCGCCTTGGCGGCGCCCCCGCTTAAGACATGCAACATCGGCTCAGCCATGGCTCACTGATCAACCTTGGCGCCGGAGATCTCCACCACCTTGGCCCATTTCACGATGTCGTCCTTGATGTAGGTGGCGAAGCTGGCAGGGTCCATCACCAGCGGCACCGCCCCCTCCTTGGCCCAGGCCGCCACCACATCCGGCTGCTGCGCGATGCCGGAGATGGCGGCGTTGAGCTTGGCGATCACATCGGCGGGCGTCTTCTTCGGCGCCACCACACCCAGCCAGATCAGCGTGTTGTAGCCCGGCAGCGTCTCGGCCACCGTGGGCAGGCCCGCGATCACGTCCGAGCGCTTCTCGCCGGTGGTGGCGATCGCCGTCACCTTGCCGGACGAGATCAGGCCGGTCATCGTGGTGGTGGCGTCGAACATCATGTCCACCTGGCCGCCGATCACGTCGATGCGCGCGGGCGAGCTGCCCGTGTAGGGCACGTGCAGCATGTCCACCCCGGCCATCTGTTTGAACAGCTCGCCCGCCATATGGTACGGCGTGCCCGAGCCGGAGGAGGCGAAGGTGAGCTGCCCCGGCTTGGCCTTGGCCATGGCGATGATGTCGGCCACCGTCTTGGCGCCCAGCGTGGGACGCGTCACCAGCACCAGGTCGGAGGAGTTGATCGGCGCCACCGGCGCGAAATCCTCCGCCAGCTTGAACGGCTTCTTGGCGTAGAGCGTCTCGTTGACCGTGTGGGTGTTGGAGATGACACACAGCGTGTAGCCGTCAGGCACGCTCGCATTGACATATTGCGTGCCGATGATGGACGCAGCGCCCACGCGGTTGTCCACGATGAAGGGCTGGCCCAGCGCCTTCTGCATCTGCGGCGCCAGCAGGCGGGCATAGACATCGGCCGATCCGCCGGCGGCGAACGGCACCACGAAGGTCACCGGGTGGCTGGGATAGGTATCCGCGCGGGCTGCAAAGGGCAGGGCGGTGCCGATCGCTGCAATGGCTGCGGTGTTGCCAAGCAATGCGCGGCGGGAGAGTGCGTATTGGCCGGATACGATGTTCATTTCGACATTCCCCGTTTCTTGCACCCGCGTTGACCGCGGATTGCAACGCTTCGACACATCCAGCCCCGATAGCTGAGGCAAATCGGCCGGTGCGTCAATCCGTTATCAGGTGATCAACGGGCGGCGCATCGCACGCCGCCCTGCCAGACATCGCGCACCGCAAGCCCGGCATCGAGCACCACGAAATCCGCCCGGCATCCCGGCGCGATCCGGCCATGGCGGGACAGCCCCACCGCATCGGCCGGTGTTGCGGTTGCCATGGCCAGCGCATCCTCAAGCCCGATCCCCACATCCTGCACCGCATGGCGCAGCGCCTGGGCCATGCACAGATGCGCACCGGCCAGCGTGCCCGCCGCATCCTGCAGCCTGCCCTGGGAGAGGCGGATGCTGCGCCCGCCCAGATCAAAGCGGTCGATCGTGCTGCCCACCGTGCTCATCGCGTCCGACACCAGAAACAGGCGCCGCGGCCCCATCACGCGATGGGCGATGCGGATGGTCTCGGCCGCCACGTGCAGCAGATCGACGATGATCCCGGCATGGCCGCGCAGCAGCGCCGCCCCCACAAGACCTGGCGCGCGGGAGCCCAGCTGTGACATGGCGTTGAAAAGATGCGTGGTGCCGGTGATGCCGGCGTCAAACCCCGCCATCGCCTGGTCAAGTGTCGCGTCGCTGTGGCCGGCAAAGACGATGCGCCCTGCCTGTGCGAGGCGGGCGACGTATGAGGCCTGCACGATCTCAGGCGCGAGGGTGATCAGCATCGGGGCCGGGAAGGCGGCACAGAGTGCCGCCATGTCGGCCGCATCGGGCGTGGCGATCGCCTCTGCTGGATGAATGCCGCGCCGGGCGGGCGCCAGGAACGGGCCTTCCAGATGCAGGCCTGCAATCCCCGCCATGCCGGCCGCCAGCGCCTCACGCACGGCTTCGATGGCATGGCCGCGCGTTGCGGCGTCGCTGCTGATCAGCGTGGGCAGGATGGCGGTGGTACCCAGCCTGCGATGCGCCTGCGCGATACGCGCCAGCCCCGCCGGGTTGGGCTCGTCGTTGAACAACACGCCGCCGCCGCCATTGACCTGCAGATCGACGAAGCCCGGCGCCAGCAGGCTGTCCGCTGCCAGGTCATGGCGGATCACGCCATCGGGAAGCGCTGCGATCGGGCACAGGTCGCGGATGAGTCCGTCCTCGACCAGCACGGCCAGGCCATCGCGCAGCGCCGCCCCGTCGAACAGCCGCCCCGGCAGCAAGGCGATCATGCGCCAAGCTCCGCCAGCGCCGGGCGCAGATGCCCGCCATGGCGCGCCAGCCGCGCTTTCGCCTCGGTGGCGGAGACGCCGTGCAGCACCAGCAGCGCCTCCTTGATCTGCCAGGACGTGGCGTCAAGCGCTGCGATGATCGCCGCGGGCTCGGCGCGGCTCAGGCTTTGCAGCATGCGCACCGCCCGGCCGCGCAGCTTCTCGTTGCGTGGCAGCATGTCCACCATCAGCCCGCGATAGACATGGCCGAGGCGGATCATCAGCAGGGTGGAGAACAGGTTGAGGGTGATCTTCTGCGCGGTGCCGGCGGCAAGCCGTGTGGACCCCGCGATCACCTCGGCGCCGGTCTCGATCAGCACGGGATGGCGGCAGGCGGAGAGGATGGCGCCGCCGGCCGCGTTGGACACAGCGATGGTGCAGGCGCCGCGCGCGGCTGCGGCCGCAAGTGCTGCCAGCGTGTAGGGCGTGCCACCGCTGGCGGCGAGGCCGATCACCACGTCGGCTGGGCCGATCGCATGCTGTGCGATGGCGGCCATGGCCGCAGCGCTGTCATCCTCGGCATTCTCCACCGCCTCGGTCAGCGCGGTCATCCCGCCTGCGATCAGCAGCACCAGGCGATGCGCGGGCCAGCCGAAGGTGGGGGACAGCTCCGCGCCGTCCTGCACGCCGATCCGCCCGGATGTGCCGGCGCCGACATAGACCAGCCGTCCGTCTCCGCCCCCGAGCGTGTCAGCCGCCGCCAGGGCCGCCTGTTCGATCGCCCCCAATGCCCGTTCCACCGCCGCCACGGCGCCTTCCTGCGAGCGCAACAGCCGGCGAAGCACCGAGTCGCTGGCTTCGATGTCGATGTCCTCGGCGGCCGTGAGCGCATGTTCGGTTTTCGGCAGAAAGCGTTCCTGTTGCATTATCGATCCGGTTAAATCAGTCGGCATTTGATTCTTCCTGTTCTGCTCTGCAACTTTCCAGACCGCGATGCAACCGGAGTGTCAACGAAAATTTCCAGGCTTCGCGCGGGGTTGCGCGGAATGGAGGCCGCATTACAAAGTGCTTCACGAGGACGGAAAACCCTTGTTACTTAGGCCCAGACAGGGTTGTGTTCCAAAAAAAACGACACTGGCGGGGACGTCAGATTGTGGCTGCATGGGGTTTGAAATGTCGAAGGCGTTCATCGCGCAAGTGATTCAAGAGTCGGCCGCCTTGACCGGCGTGGCCGCCAACCGCGCGGCCAATGACCTGTTGGCCGCCATCATTCGAGAATTGCGCACCACCGGCAAGTTCACCCTACCCAGCTTTGGCACATTCACCGTTCGCAGCACCAAGGACCGCAAGGCGATGAACCCGCGCACCGGCGCCGAGGTCAAGGTGGCCGCCGGCAAGACAGTGCGCTTCAAGGCCTCGCCCTCGCTGAAAAAGGTGATCTGAGCTTCTTGCCGCAGGCCGCACGGCGCGGCAGGCTCGCGCCATGACATCCGATCTCTCCGCCGTGCTGGACGCGGCCCGTGAATTCCTAGGCGACCGGCTGAGCGTGGCGATGGCCATCCGCGAACAGCACAGCCATGGCGAGGACCCGCAGCCGCCCAGCCTCCCCGATGCGGTGGCCATGGTCGCCACCACCGAGGAGGTCTCGCGGCTGATGGCGCTGTGCCATCGCCACGCCATCCCGGTGGTGCCGTTCGGCGCCGGCACCTCGCTGGAGGGCCACGTCACCCCGGTGCGCGGCGGCATCAGCATCGATCTCAGCCGGATGACGCAGGTGCTGACCGTCTCGCAGGAGGATCTGGATTGCCGGGTCCAGGCCGGCGTCACGCGCCAGCAGTTGAACGCCCATCTGCGCGACCAGGGGCTGTTCTTCCCGGTCGACCCGGGCAGCGTGTGCACGCTGGGCGGCATGGTGGCCACCCGCGCCTCCGGCACCAACGCGGTGCGCTACGGCACGATCCGCGAGAACGTGCTGGGCCTCACCGTGGTGCTGGCCGACGGGCGTGTCATCAACACCGGCGGGCGGGTGCGCAAATCCGCCAATGGCTACGACCTCACAAGGCTGTTCATCGGCAGTGAGGGCACGCTTGGCATCGTCACCGAAATCCAGCTGCGGCTCTATGGCATCCCCGAGGCGATCTCGGCCGCCACCTGCCAGTTCGACAGCCTGCAGGGGGCGGTGGACACGGTGATCGCCATTCTGCACGCCGGCATCCCGGTGGCCCGCATGGAATTGCTGGACGAGGTGCAGCTTGAGGCCTGCATCGCCTATTCCCGGCTGGACGGGCTTGAGGCGCTGCCCACGCTGTTCTTCGAATTCCACGGCACCGAGGCCGGCGTGGCCGAGCAGGCCGCGATGGCGGAGGAGCTGGCGCGCGGCGAAGGGGCGCGCGGCTTTCGCTGGACCAGCAATGCCGAGGAGCGCACCCATCTCTGGCAGGCCAGGCACGACGCCTATTGGGCAGCCCTTGCCAGCAAGCCGGGCCATCGCAGCCTGACCACGGATGCCATCGTGCCGATCTCCCGGCTGACCGAGGCGGTGCTGGGCGTGAAGGAAGACATCGCCGCCTCCGGCTTTTCGGCGCCGATGGTGGGCCATGTCGGCGATGGCAATTTCCACACGCTGATCCTGATCCCGCCCAACGACCCCGGCGCGATGCAGCGCGCGCTGGAGCTGGACCGCAAGATCGTCGCCCGTGCCCTGGCGCTGGGCGGCTCGTGCAGCGGCGAGCATGGCGTGGGCATCGGCAAGCGCGAATTCCTGGAGCAGGAGGTGGGCTTTGATGCGCTCGATGTGATGCGCAGCATCAAGCACGCACTCGACCCAAAGGGCCTGCTCAACCCCGGCAAGATCTTCCAGAACTAGCCGGCACCCAAAGTTGAAAAGTTTTTTGCTTCTTTTTTTCAAAAAAGAAGTTCTTCCTTTGAAAAGAAAGAACCAAAGAAACTTTCAACCGCTTTTGGCCCGCCTCCCCCCGAAGCTGGGTGTGGACAAGCGCAGGCGTTGTCATACAATCGGCGCAGAACGTCCGCAGAAGGAGCAGCCACATGCTCACGGTTGAACAGAACGAGATGCTGACCCGCATCGGCCCCGGCACGCCGATGGGCGCACTGATGCGCCGCTACTGGCACCCGATCGGGGCCGCGCATGAGCTGGACACCAAATGGACCAAGCGGGTGCGCCTGCTGGGCGAGGATCTGGTGCTGTTTCGCGATCGCGAGGGACGCCGCGGCCTGATCGCCGAAAGCTGCCCGCATCGCCGCGCCTCGATGTTCCACGGCATCCCCACCCAGAACGGCCTGCGCTGCCCCTATCATGGCTGGGAGTTCAACGCCCAGGGCGCCTGCACCAACCAGCCCAACGAGACCGAGGGCGGCAAGCCCGGCTTCCGCGAGAAGGTCGGCATCGACGCCTATCCGGTGGAGGAGTTGGGCGGGCTGCTGTTCGCCTATATGGGCCCCGCCGAGCAAAGGCCGCTGCTGCCGCGCTATGACGGCTTCGTGGCCGAGGGCGTGGTGCGCATGCTCGGCAAGACGCTGCTGCCGGTGAACTGGCTGCAGATCATGGAAAACTCCGCCGATCCGATCCACACCGAATGGCTGCACGGCCATCACTACGAATTCCTCAAGGAGCAGGAGGGGGTGAAGGTCGCCATCAGCGCGCATCACGCCAAGATCGCCTTCAAGGAATTCGAATGGGGCATGACCAAGCACCGCCTGCTCGAAGGCCAGTCCGAGGACTCGGATGATTGGAAGGTGGGCCACCCGATCGTGTTCCCCAACATGCTCGCGGTGGGCAACGGCGATGCGCATCTGCGCTCCTACGCCTTCCAGATCCGCGTGCCGGTGGATGACACAAACACCATGCATTACTGGTACACCGCCTATCAGCCGCAGGACCCCGCCAAGATCCCCGAGAAGCTGCGCGACCACGTGTTTCTGTATGACGTGCCGCTGTATGATGCGGAGGGTGAGTTCCTGGTCGAGACCGTCGACAATCAGGACATGATGGCCTGGGTGACACAGGGTGCTATCGCCGATCGCACGCTGGAGAATCTCGGCGCCACCGATCAGGGCATCGCCCTCTATCGCCGCATGCTGCGCCGCGAGCTGAAGAAGGTGCAGGACGGTGCCGACCCGATGTGCGTGGTGCGCGATCCGGCCGCCAACACCTGCATCGATCTGCCCAACGAGAAGAACAAGCACCATTTCAGCGACGGGTTCGGCCATTTCCTGCTGCGCACCCATGGTCGCTTCTCGCCGATCGCCCAGGATCTGATCGACCTGTTCGAGACCCCGAAGCCCGGCCCGATCCGGCTGGTCGGATGAGCGCGTGACCCCGCACGCGGGCATTCTGCGCATCGGCATCGCGGGGCTCGGCACCGCCGGGCGTGCCTTCATCCCGCCCATTCTGGCCGATGGCAGGGTGAAGCTGACGGCCATCGCCGATCCGGACCAGGCGGTCACGCAGGAGATGGCGCGCAGCATCGATGTCACCGGCTATGACGGGCTGGGCAGCATGCTGCACCATCCGGGGCTGCATGCGGTGATCATCGCAACGCCCACCCCGATGCACGCCCCGCACGCCATGGCGGCGCTGAACGCCGGCAAGCATGTCATCCTGGAAAAGCCGATGGCGATCGATCTGGCCGAGGCCAAGGCGATCGTGCAGGCGGCCGAGGCCAATGACCGGCTGCTGCTGATCGGCCATTCGCATTCCTTCGACCCGCCGATCCAGCGCATGCGCGCCATCATCGCAAGCAATGTGCTGGGCCCCGTGCGGATGATCCAGACCGCCGCCTACACCGATTGGGTGTATCGCCCGCGCAGGCCCGATGAGCTGGACGCCACGATGGGCGGCGGCGTGGTGATGCGCCAGGGCGCGCACCAGTTCGACATCATCCGCCTGTTGGGTGGTGGCGATCTGCAGGACGTGACGGCGCGGGTGTTCGACTGGGACCCCAAGCGCCGGGTGATCGGCGCGCACAGCGTGATGCTGACCTTCGCCTCCGGTGCCGTGGCGATGGCCACCTATAACGGCTATGGCGGGCTTGGCATGGCGGAGCTCACCCAGGGCGTGGGCGAATGGGGCTTTGCCGAGCCACCGACCACGCCAAGCCTGCGCGTGGCGCCCGCGGATGTGGCACAGGCCAAGCGCAGCCGGGCTGCATCGTCCGACAAATCACAGGCGCCGTTCCAGCCGCATTTCGGCCTGACCGTGGTCAGCTGCGAGGGCGGGGACATCCGCCAATCCCCAACAGGGCTGATCGTCTATTCCCCGGCCGGGCGCGAGGAGATCACCCTGCCCACCGGCCAGATCCCGCACGCGGCGCTGCTCGATGAATTCCTGGACGGGCTGCTGGGCCAGCGCCCTTTGCTGCACAGCGGGCGCTGGGGCCTGGCCAATCTTGAGGTGTGCCTGGCCGTGCTGCGCGCCGGCGAAAGCGGCCAGCGGGTGACCCTGCGCCACCAATACCGGCTCGATGACGCACAGGTGCCAAATTGAGCGACATCACCGCAACCGAGCTGGACGCCCAGATCCGCGCCCTGGTGGCGCAGCGTGCGGCGCTTCTGCCGAGCCATCCGGTGGAGCCGCCCACCGACCCCGCACAGCTCTACCGCGCCGACAACATGCTGTTCCACATCCGCCCCGCACCCGACCGCCCCGGCCTTGAGATGGCGCTGTTCCATCCCGGCCTCGGCTGGGTGTCGGTCGTGATGTCGCGCGCCCAGATCGAGGATTTCCAAACCGAGATCGGCTTCGCCCTGGAACGCCTGCCCAAACGCCTCAATCCCCCGCCTTCCACCGGAGATCAAACCGCATGACCAGCATTGCCGAAGCCCGCCAGAAACTGATCGATGCGGGGCTGGTGCTCGAGCATCAGAACCATGGCGACATGACCCGCGGCCATGTCTCCATCCGTGTGCCGGGGGAGCCGGGGCTGTTCTTCATGAAGCCGCACAGCATCGGCTTTGACGAGATCACCGAGGAGAACATCCTCACCTTCAACATCGAGGGCGAGCTGGTGGCCGGCACCGCCCGCCCGCACAGCGAGCGCTTCATCCATTCCGAGATCTTTCGCGCCCGCCCGGATGTGAACGCGGTCATCCACACCCACCCGATCCACACCACCGCCTTCATCGCCACCGGCCGCAAGATGCGCGCGCTGAACCAGGGTGGCGCCATCTTCTCGGGCCATCTGCCGGTGTTCAAGGACACGATCGACCTGATCCGCACCAAGGCGATGGGCGCTGCCGTGGCCCAATGCCTGGGCCAGGAGCATGCGGTGCTGATGCACAGCCACGGCGTCGCCATGGCCGCCGAAACGCTGGAGGCGGCCGTCGTGCTCTGCGTCATGCTGGAGGAGGCCGCCCGGATTCAGCTTTTGGCCGAGCCGATCGGCTTCGATGATTTCGCCTTCCCGGCCGACGATGTGGAGAAGCTGCGCCACAACCTCACCCGGGTGGATCAGTTCGAGGTCAATTTCAACTATCTGGTGCGCAAGGCCAAACGCGCCCGCGGCGCATAGGCCCATGGGGCGGGTGGCGCATCGCCCATCCGCCCCATGACGGTCCTGGGGGGAACATGACCAAAAACACGGATCAATCCGCGTGCTAGACGCCGCCTGGTCGGCGTTGCTGCTCATCATGGACCCGATGCGCCTCGCGATCATGCTGGGCGGCGTGGTGCTGGGGCTCGCACTTGGCGTCATCCCGGGCCTGGGCGGCATTGTGGGCCTCGCCCTGCTGATCCCGGCCACCTATCACATGGATGCGCCATCCGCCTTCGCGCTGCTGCTGGGCATGGCCTCGGTCACCACGGTGTCGGATTTCATCCCCGCCGTGCTGTTCGGCGTGCCGGGCACGGTGGGGGCCGCGGCCACCGTGCTGGATGGCTATCCGATGGCGCAGAAGGGCCAGGCGGCGCGGGCCTTCGGCGCCGGCTACACGGCATCTTTGGCCGGCGGCGTGTTCGGCGCGCTGCTGCTCGGCCTGGCCATCCCGGTGCTGCGCCCGCTGGTGCTCTATCTCGGCTCGGCGGAGCTGCTGGCGTTCTGCCTGTTCGGCCTGTCCATGGTCGCCGTGCTCAGCGGCAAGGCGCCGCTGCGTGGGCTGTTCGTTGCGTGTCTGGGGCTGATGCTGTCGATGATCGGCTCCGACCCCGAGACCGGCACGCTGCGCTGGACCTTCGACACGCTCTATCTGTGGGACCATCTGCCGCTGGTGCCGGTGACGCTGGGCCTGTTCGCCGTGCCGGAACTGGCCGAGATGGCGGTGCGGCGCAGCTCCGTCACGCGTGCCGATCTGGCCGGGCTGTCGCGCTCCTCGCAATGGGATGGGGTGCGCGATGCGCTGCGCAGCTGGCGGCTGATCCTGCGTTGCTCGGCGCTGGGCGCGCTGCTGGGGGCGGTGCCGGGCATCGGCTCCGCGGTGATCGACTGGATCGCCTATGGCCACGCGCTGCAGACCGAGAAGAACACCGAGGGCTTCGGCCATGGCGATGTGCGCGGCGTGATCGCCGCCGAAAGCTCCAACAACGCCAAGGAAGGCGGGCATCTGGTGCCCACCATCGCCTTTGGTGTGCCGGCCGGCGCCTCGATGGCGCTGCTGCTCAGCGCCTTCCTGCTGCACGGCTTCACGCCGGGGCCGGACATGCTGACCAAGCATCTGGACATCACCTATTCCATCGTCTGGACACTGACGCTGTCGCATATCATGGGCGCGCTGATCTGCCTGTGCGCCAGCGGCCTGTTCGCCCGTTTTGCGCTGATCCGGGTGGGGCTGCTGGTGCCCGCGGTGCTCGCCATCGTCATGCTGGGCGGTTTCGATGGCAGCCAGAGCTGGGGCGACATCTATGCCGTGGCGGGCTTCGGCGCGTTGGGTTTCGTGATGAAGCAGCTGGGCTGGCCGCGCCCGCCGTTGATCCTGGGGCTGGTGCTGGGGGCGATGTTCGAGCGCTATCTGTTCATCACCCAGGAGCTGTTCGGCTGGAGCGCGCTGGCCCGGCCGGTGGTGGCGGTGGTGCTGGCAGGCTCGCTGTGGGTGATCCTGCGCCCGGTACTTGCGGCCACGCGCCGCATCCTGGCCAATCGCGCGCTGCTGCTGCAGGGCAGGGGACGGCCGCGCCTGACCTTGAGCGTGGGGTTTGCGGCGGCATTGCTGGCGGTTGTGGCAGCTGGCCTGGTGCTGTCGCTCGACTGGCCGTCCCATGCCGCCATCGTGCCGCAGGCGGCGGGCTTTGCCGCCCTGCTGTTCGGCACCGGTACGCTGCTGACCGAGGCCTTCGCGCGCAAACGCAGCCCGGCCGAGCTTGCCGGCGAGATCGGCCTTGCCATCCGCCATGTGGTGGACACGCCGGCCTCGGGGATGGACCAGGTGCTGGGCCATGCCCGCGCCTGGCGCTTCTTCGCCTGGCTGCTGGCCGGCGTGCTGCTGATGTGTGCGCTGGGCCTGCTGCCGGGGCTGGTGCTGGCGGTGCTGCTGATCTCCTGGCTGGAATTCGGCGAACGCCCCATTGTGGCGCTGGCGCTGGCAGCCGGGCTGGGGCTTGCCTTCTTTCTGCTGTTCGACCGGCTGTTCAACCTGCCCTGGCCGGAGGCCTGGATCGGCGATGTCTGGCCCTGGCTGCGGGATGCCACCAGACTGGTGTAGACAACAAGAAAAACGCGGGGGAACCACCAATGACAGCCAAACGCCTGCTCGCCTCGGCCGCACTCGCCCTGGGCCTTGCCGCAACCGCCGCCAAGGCCGATCCGGTTTCCGATTTCTACGCCGGCAAGAACCTCACCATCGTGATCGGCTACAGCGTGGGCGGCGGCTACGACCTGTATGCGCGGCTGCTGGCCCGCTTCATGGGCCCCAACATGGCGGGCGCGCCCACCATGATCCCGCAGAACATGCCAGGCGCCGGCAGCCTGAAATCGGCGATGTACCTGGCGCAGGTGGCGCCCAAGGACGGCACGGTGGTTGCCACGTTCGGCCGCTCCATCGTGCTGGAGCCGCTGTTCAGCGGGGCCAAGTTCGACCCGCGCAAATTCTCCTGGCTTGGCAGCATCACCAAGGACAGCAGCCTGTGCGTGTCCTGGGCGGCATCACCGATCAAGACCTGGGATGACCTGATGACCAAGGGGGCCCGCATGGGCGGCCAGGCGGCGGGGTCGGATCCGGATGTGTATGCGCAGATCCTCAAGACGCTGTTCGGCTCCAACCTCAAACTGGTCACCGGCTATCCGGGCAACAACGAGATGGCGCTCGCGCTCGAACGCGGCGAGCTGGACGGGTTCTGCGGCCTGTCCTGGTCAAGCCTGCAAAGCCGGCATCGCGACTGGATCACCGATCACAAGATCAACATCCTGGTAAAGGCGTCGGCCGGCGGCGATGACGAGATCCAGGCGCCGCAGATGATCGACAAGCTGACCGACCCGCAGAAGAAGGCGGCCCTCGGCCTGATCCTGTCCACCCAGGCGATGGCGCGCCCCTACGCGGCCCCGCCGGGCGTGTCCGCGGAGCGGCTGGCGGCGCTGCGGGCGGCCTTCCGCAAGACCATCGACTCGCCCGAGTTCCGCGCCGAGGCGGACAAGCTGGGCCTGGATGTGGCGCCGGTGAGCGGGGAGGAGGTGGAGAAGCGCCTGGCCGAGATCTACGCGCAACCGCCAGAGGTGGTGGCGCTGGCGAAGCAGGCGGTGGGGCAGTAGGACGGAGGCGTTCTTCTTTTCGGGGCTGGCCCAGATCAGCATTCACCTTGTCATTGATCCGATGTCAGCGGTGTTCTCGATTTCAAAGCTGCGTCAAGGGTTTACCGGCTTCGCCGGCGCAAAGCGCCCTTGACGCAGCTTTGAAATCGAGCAGACGATGCAACCATCGGATAAATGCTTGAATCTCAGTGGCGTATGAGCCGTAAGGCAATTCTATCCAGGCCAGCCCCTTCTTTTTGTGACCAAAAAGAAGCGCTTCCCTCCCTCACCCCTGCGGCGGTGTCTGCGCCGTCTTGATCAGCGCGATCGCCTTGTCCAGCGAATCGAGGATCATCTTGCCGGCCCGCTGCACGCCAGGATCGGCGTTCATGCTGAGGCGTTCGGCCAGCATCATCGCAGGCGACAGCACGTTGCGCAGTTCATGGGTCAGCTTGCGGGTCGGATCGGTGGTCATGCTGCCTTCCGGACTGGGACGCCGGGGACCGGACGTTCATGACGTGCAGATGTAATCCGTTCGCGGCAACGGCACCAGAGCGGCAGGCTTGTGTTGACGCAGACCGGTGCTCCCTCGTATAAGCCGCCCCTCGCATTCGGGTGGCCTCATCCGAAGGCGCATCTGCGCGTGGCCGGGTGCTGCATCCGGCCTTAACACCTTGTCGATTTGTGGAGTGCCGCCGTGAAGCGCACGTATCAGCCGTCCAAACTCGTTCGCAAGCATCGGCATGGTTTCCGCGCCCGCATGGCAACCGTCGGCGGCCGCAAGGTGCTGGCCAACCGCCGCGCCAAGGGCCGTGCGAAGCTGTCGGCCTGAACCGGCCGGGCGCATGCAGGACATGACGCCCAACGCTTCCGCCGACATGACGCCCACCCGATTGAAGCACCGCGCGGAATTCCTGCGCGCCGCGTCGCGCGGCCGCAAGGTGGCGGTGCATGGGCTGGTGCTGCAGGCGCTTGCCCGCCCCGATGGCGGGCCGGCGCGTGTCGGCTTCACCGTCACCAAGAAGGTCGGCAACGCGGTCATCCGCAACCGCACCCGTCGCCGCCTGAAAGAGGCGGCGCGGCTGCTGCTGCGGGAGGCACCTGTCTCCGGCGTTGATCTCGTGCTGATCGGGCGGGACACCACGCGCGGTCGGCCGTTTTCCGCGCTGATCGACGATCTGCGCCGCGCGCTGGACAAGGCGGGCGTCGCCCGGATGGAGCCGGCGTGAGCATCGCAGCGCGCATGTTGGCCGCCCTGGTGCGGCTGTACCAGCTGACCCTGCGCGCCGTGATCGGCGGGCATTGCCGCTTCGAGCCGAGTTGCAGCCACTACGCAATCGAGGCCCTGCACACACATGGTGCCTTGCGCGGCGGCGCACTTGCCTGCAAACGCATCCTGCGCTGCAACCCGTGGCACCCGGGCGGGTATGATCCCGTGCCGGCGCCATGTTCCCATTCCACTTCCACTTTTCGCCGGATGGCACGCTGATGGACCAGAAACGCCTGCTGATCGCGATCGCCCTGTCTGTGGCGATCCTGCTCGGCTTCCAGCTGTTTGCCCCGAAGCGCCCGGTGCCACCGCCGGGCACCGAGACCGTGGCGCAAAGCACCGCTTCCCCCGCCGTCACCCCGCGTCCTGGCACGCCCGCGCAGTCGCTGCCGCCGGCACCGCCGGTGAACCCGGCCCAGCTTGCCGCCGAGAAGGCCGCCCCGCGCGTGGCCTTCACCGCGGCCCGCGTGCAGGGCAGCGTGAACCTGCTCGGCGCCAAGCTCGACGATCTGGTCCTGCGCGACTATCGCGAGACGATCGAGCCCAGCTCCGCCCTGGTGCGCCTGCTGGAGCCGCGCACCGGTGAGCAGCCCTATTACGTCCAGTTCGGCTGGACCGCCGATCCGGGCAGCACCGTCGCGCTGCCGGGCAATGACACGGTCTGGACCGCCTCGGGCCAGCTTTCCTCCACCACGCCGCTGACCCTGTCCTGGGACAACGGCGCCGGTCTGCAGTTCCAGATCGTGCTGAAGGTGGATGACAACTTCATGTTCAGCGTGGAGCAGAAGGTGATCAACACCGGCACCAATCCGGTGCAGCTCTACCCGTTCTCGCGCATCCGGCGTGACTACACGCCCGCGGTCGCCGGCTATTACGTGCTGCATGAAGGCTTCACCGGCGTGCTGGACGGCACGCTGAAGGAGCAGAAATACACCGACAACAAATCCGAAGGCGACAAGCACAGCGGTGTTGGCCTCGAAGCGACCTCCAAGGGCGGCTGGGCCGGCTTCACCGACAAATACTGGCTGGCCGCGCTGGTGCCGGATCAGGGCAGCGAGCAGGTCGCCACCTATCGCCACGTGAATGACGGGGCTGATCGCTACCAGGTGGATTTCCTGGGCAAGGCGCCGCTGGTGGTGGCCCCGGGGGCTGCCGCCTCCGCCCAGAGCAAGCTGTTCGCCGGTGCCAAGGAGGTGCGGCTGCTCGACCGCTACGAGACCGAGGACGGCATTCCCTCCTTCGACAAGGCGGTGGATTTCGGCTGGTTCTATTTCATCACCAAGCCGTTCTTCTACGCGATCGACTGGCTGAACAGCATCATCGGCAATTTCGGCGTGGCCATCCTGGTGTTCACCCTGGGGCTGAAGCTGCTGTTCTTCCCGCTGGCCAACAAATCCTATCGCTCGATGAGCAAGATGAAGCTGCTCAACCCGAAGATCCAGGCGCTGCGCGAGCAGTACAAGGATGATTCGGCCAAGCTGCAATCGGCGATGATGCAGCTCTACAAGACCGAGAAGGTGAACCCCGCCTCGGGTTGTCTGCCGATGCTGATCCAGATCCCGATCTTCTTCTCGCTCTACAAGGTGATCTTCGTCACCATCGAGATGCGCCAGGCGCCGTTCTTCGGCTGGATCCATGATCTCTCGGCGGTTGACCCCACCAACGTGTTCAACCTGTTCGGGCTGATCCCGTTCGACCCCAGCATCTACTCGCATTACCTGCATCTGGGCGCCTGGCCGCTGCTGATGGGGGCGACGATGTATTTCCAGCAGAAGCTGAACCCGCCGCCGCCGGACCCGACCCAGGCGAAGCTGTTTCAGTTCATGCCGATCATCTTCACCTTCATGCTGTCCAACTTCCCGGCTGGTCTGGTGATCTACTGGAGCTGGAACAACTCGCTGACCATCCTGCAGCAGACGGTGATCATGCGTCAGACAAGGCTGTCGAGCAGCCGGAACGACGTGAAGGCGGCGCAATCCTGAGCACCGAGCTTCTTCACGAAGACGATCCGCGCACGCCCGAGCAGCGCGCGGCAGACCGGCTGGCCGAGCTTGAGGCCGGCCGGCTGCTGTTTGCGGGCCCGTGCGATTTCGTCTTCGCCGCCCAGCGCATCGACCAGCTGCCCGACCCCGATCTGCCGGAAGTGGCCTTCGCCGGCCGCTCCAACGTGGGCAAATCCTCGCTGATCAACGCGCTCACCGGCCGCAAGGCTTTGGCCCGCGTCTCCGCCCAGCCGGGGCGGACCAAGCAGCTCAACTTCTTCAATCTCGGCCGCAGGCTCTGCCTGGTGGACATGCCGGGCTATGGCTACGCGGTGGCGGCACGCCAGGTGAAGGAGGATTGGCAGGGTCTGATGTTCGACTTCCTGCGCGGCCGGCCCACGCTGCAACGCGTGATCGTGCTGCTCGATGCCCGTGTCGAGATCAAGGACAATGATCTGGCCGCGATCGACCTGCTGGACCGGGCCGCGGTGCTTTACCGGCTGGTGCTAACCAAGGCGGATGCGGTGAAGCCTGCAGCCCTTGCGAAAAAGCAGGACGAGGTGACGGCTCTGGCGCGCAAGCACCCGGCGGCGCTGTCTGACATCATCACCACCAGCAGCGACACCGGCTTTGGCATCGACGAGCTGCGCGCGGATCTGTTGGGGCTGGCGCTGCCGTAACTGGACTGCAGGCGGGAGACGCTTGACCGCACCCCGCCGCTTGCGCACAACGCGGCGCGCACTGTCCTGGGGAGAGATGAGATGACCGACACGACCGACGATTTCCTCTCTCCGCCGCGGGAATCCGCCGCCGAGCAGGCCAAGATCCTGGCCCATGCGCTGCCCTATCTGCGCCGCTACGCGGGTGCCACAATCGTTGTGAAATATGGCGGCCACGCGATGGGCGAGGAGCATCTCGCCAACATGTTCGGCCGCGATATCGCGCTGCTGAAGCAGGTCGGCATGAACCCGGTTGTGGTGCATGGCGGCGGGCCGCAGATCAACACCATGCTCAAGCGCCTGGCGATCCAGTCCACCTTCATCGACGGTCTGCGGGTGACCGATGAGGCGATGGTGGAGGTGGTGGAGATGGTGCTGGCCGGCACCGTCAACAAAATGGTGGCGGGGCTGATCAACAAGGCGGGCGCGCTTGCGGTGGGCATCTGCGGCAAGGATGGCGGGCTGATCCGCGCGCGCAAGCTGGAGCGCACCACGATGGACCCGGGCAGCCGCATCGAGCGCGTGCTCGATCTTGGCTTCGTGGGGGAGCCTGAGCATGTCGATGTGCGCGTGATCCATGCGCTGACCGGCGCTGGGCTGATCCCGGTGATCGCCCCGGTGGGGGTGGGCGAGGATGGACAGACCTACAACATCAACGCCGATACTGTGGCCGGCGCGGTGGCGGGGGCCCTTGGCGCCAGCCGCCTGCTGATGCTGACCGATGTGGCGGGCGTGCTGGATGCCAACAAGCAGCTGATCCCGGAGATGAGCATCGCCGATTGCGAGGCCGGTGTGGCCAGCGGGATGATCACCGGCGGCATGATTCCCAAGGTTGAGAACTGCGTGGATGCGGTGAAGCGCGGCGTGAAGGGGTCGGTGATCCTCGATGGCCGCCAGCCGCATGCCTGCCTGCTGGAGCTGTTCACCGAGGGCGGCCACGGGACGATGATCACCGCCTGAGCCCGCGCGGCGCCGTGCCTGACCGGTTGGGTTCAGCCGGTCGGGTTCAGCCGGTCGGGCACGGCCCTACGGGAACGCCCCGGTGTCGTTGCCCATGCGCATCAGGAACTCCACCTGCCAGCGCATCTCCTCGGCGCTGAGCGGGAATTCGCCGTGCTCGCCCGGGGTGATCACCTGATCGGGCGGCAGCCGTGCCAGCAGAGGCTGCAGCGGCCCCGCGGCGCGCATGGTGAAGCCGGCGCGCCAGACCAGGCTGATCAGACCCTTCGCACTGCGCAGCCTGGCCGCACGGTCCACCACCTCCACCGCAACACCGGCGGCGGTTGCCAGCATGCCGGTGACCAGCCTTGCCTCCCCCCTGCGGGCGGCGGCGATCAGGCTGTCCTCGCTGAGCTGACCCTGCTTGGCCAGAAGATGCGCCTGGCTGAGCGCCTGATCGAGGGTTGGCGCGTCCAGCGTGCTGGCCTGGGTCGGCACCGGGGCCAGCGCCGCCCCCAGCCGCCGTGCCAGGCTTGCCGCGATATCAGTCGGCAGGTCGGCCCGCTGTGCCAGCTCACCCAGCACGGCGCCGGTGACGATATCGGCCAGCGCCGTCACCGCACTGGCGGACAGGCGGGGCCGGCGCACCAGCGGGGCGTGCCAGTCCATATGCTGGGCGGCGCGGCCGATCAGCCGGTCCAGCGTTGTCTCGCTGATCGCGGCCGAGCGGTTGGACAACAGGGCTGTGATCGCCTCCTCATTGTCGCCATCGGCGATCGCCTGGGCGATGCGTGAGCCGATCCCGGGCCTGCGTGCCACCGCGGTGACGGTGGCGGGACCGGCAGGGGCGGCCACCAGGTTCAGCAGGTCCTGGTCGGTCAAGGCCGGGGACAGGCGGATCACCGGTTCCGCCACGGTGATCGCCAGATCCTGCGCCAGACGCAGGATCAGCTCATGCGGGGCGCCCGGCATGTCCTTCACCACATCGGCGATGGCGCCGCGCACGCGATCGGCCTGATCGGCGACCAGGGTCATCAGCGTTGCCACCGCATGGTCGCGCAGCTGGGAACGGTCATCCGCTGACAGCGTGGGCAGCAGCAGCGCCAGCCTGCGGCCGAGCAGCGCGCGCACCCGCTCATCGGGGTCGCCGGCGACAACCGAGAACAGCGAACTGCCGGCAGAATGGTTCATCGCGACCGTGGCCCGCACGGTCACCGCCGGATCATTGGCCAGCAGCTGCAGGGCCGCGGCCGGCGCCGCCTGATCCGCGGCGAGACGCACCCGCTCCGCCTCCGCAAGGGTGAGCACGTTGGCGCTGGTCAGGCTTGCCACCGGCGGCAGGCTGGGCGGCCGATGCGGCTGGCGTGCGCGCGGCGCCTCGGCGGTGTCGGCTGGCAGCTCGGTCTGGGTGATGTGATCGGAGGGCATCTTATGGTTCGCCTACGGACCGGGGTGCGGATCGGTTGGAAGATCAGAGGGGCGGGCCACGCGCCAATGCGCCCGGCCGGAGCGTTTGACGTCGTACATCGCCTGATCGGCGCGCTGCATCAGGGTCTCCATATCTTCCCCCTGTCCGGGCCAGCGCACGGCGATGCCGATCGACATGGTGATCGGCGGCGCGCCCGGGCCGGTGAGATGGGCCAGATGGCCGGGACCGTTGAGGCGCAATGATTCAGCGCGTTCCGCCGCGGAAAACCCGTCCGCCCCGTCCAGCCAGAGGGCGAATTCATCCCCGCCGAGGCGCGCCACCAGATCCTGCGGGCGGACCGTGCTGCGCAGCAGGGCGGCGGTGAGGCACAGCGCCTCATCCCCCAGATCATGGCCCTGCGTGTCGTTGAGCTCCTTGAAATTGTCCAGATCGACGTAAAGCAGCGTGCCAGGCAGCCGCTCCCGCTCCAGCCGGTCGAGCCTGCGGTTCATCTCATCAAGGAAGGCGCGGCGGTTGAGCAGGCCGGTGAGCGGATCGGTGCGCGCCTGGCGGGCCATTTCGCGCTGGATCGATTCATGTTCCAGAATCACCCGGATCAGCCCGGTGGCGGAGGAGGCGAGGGTGGCGTCATCCCCATCCAGGGCACGGCTGCCGGCGGCGCGCCACAGCACCAGGCCAGCCTGGGCGCCAAAGCGCGTCTGGCACGGGCAGACCAGCAGCAGCCGGCCATCCACGCATTGCGTGGGCTCGGGGTTGTTCTGCTCCAGCCGCGCCAGCGCCAGGCCCAGCACCGCATTCAGGCCGCCGCCCACCTGGTGCAGCACGGCGGGCAGGGTGCCGCTGCCCATCAGGTCGATCACCGCGGCCCCTTCGAGCCCCATGGCGGTGACGATCGAATCAAGTGCTGCCTGCATCATACGCGGGGCCAGCACCTCCTGGCGCATGCGCCACAGAATATGGTCCAGCACCTCGGTGCGGCGCAGGGCGGTGGCCACCGCCGCGTCATACCCCTCCTGCTCGGAGATGTCCTGGCCAACACCGCGGCTGCCCACGACGCGGCCGGCCTCGTCCAGCAGCGGGGCGGCGGCGAAGGAGAAACACACGCTCGACCCATCGGCGCGGCGCAGCCAGGCACGCCGGCGCCGCACCGGCCCGTCCGGCCGGAACGGGTTGAAGCCGGCCGAGAACTCACTGCCGGCCAGAAGGGTCGCCGGATGCTGGCCGAGCAGTGTGGTGGCGGGCCAGCCCAGGAACGGATCGGGGGCGATGAACACGAACCGGCCGCTGGCATCCGTCTCGAAACACAGATCGCCGGCCATCAGCGCCATGTCCCGCCAGCGCTGGCGGCTTTCCAGCAGCACCGCGTTCACCCCGGACTCAGACGAGTCCGCAGCGTCTCGCGCAGTCATGGCGGGGTGGAGGGCGGTGGTCTGGCTCATGCGGTGCGGGCATCCTTTGATGCCATCAGACGCGATTTGGGTAAAACTGCGGTTAAGGCGGCGAGATGGCCGCGCCGGCACGCACAATTGACAGCCGGCATCGCGCTCGGCACATGCAGTGCAGCCGGAGGGCGGCAGGACCGGCCAGCGACCTGCGCCCCTGCCGCCACGACACGCCCAAAGGACAGATCGATGACCGACGCCACGCTGCAGCAGCAGATCGAAACCCTGTGGGAGGCCCGCGACACGCTGAGCCCCACCACCACCGGCCCCGCGCGCGATGCGGTGGAGGCGGCGCTCGCCTTGCTCGAATCCGGCGAAGCGCGGGTGGCATCGCCCGAGGCCTCGGGCTGGGTGGTGCATGACTGGCTGAAAAAGGCGGTGCTGCTGTCCTTCCGCCTACATGACAGCGCGCAGATGCCGGGCACCGGCGGCGCCAATGTATGGGACAAGGTGGCGCTGCTCACCACCGGCTGGGGCGACAACCGCTTCCGCGAGGCAGGTTTCCGCGCCGTGCCCGGCGCCATCGTGCGCCGCTCCGCCTATATCGCGCCGGGCGTGGTGCTGATGCCGAGCTTTGTGAATCTGGGCGCCTATGTCGGCCGCAACACGATGGTGGACACCTGGGCCACCGTCGGCAGCTGTGCCCAGATCGGCGCCAACTGCCATCTCTCCGGCGGTGTAGGCATCGGCGGCGTGCTGGAGCCGCTGCAGGCCTCGCCCACCATCATCGAGGATGACTGCTTCATCGGCGCGCGGTCCGAGGTGGTGGAGGGCGTGATCGTCGGCCGTGGTTCGGTGCTGTCGATGGGGGTGTTCATCTCCGCCAGCACCAAGATCGTCGATCGCGCCACCGGTGAGATCTTTGTGGGCCGCGTTCCGCCCTATTCGGTGGTGGTGCCCGGCACGCTGCCCGGCAAGCCGTTCCCGGACGGCACGCCGGGGCCGTCGTTGTCCTGTGCGGTGATCGTCAAGCGCGTCGATGCGCAGACCCGCTCCAAGACCTCGATCAACGATCTGCTGCGCGATTGATGGCGGGCACGCTCCCTTCGGCGCTGGGGCTGGCGCAGGATCTGCTGCGCTGCGCCTCGGTGACGCCGGCGGATGACGGGGCAATGGCGGTGCTCGATGCCGCCCTCACCCGGCTGGGCTTCACGGTCACGCATCTGCCGTTCGGCACCACGCCCAATCTGTTCGCCCGCATCGGCACTGAAGGTCCGCATTTCTGCTTTGCCGGTCACACCGATGTGGTGCCGGCCGGCGCCGGCTGGCGGCATGAGCCGTTTGGCGGCGTGGTGGCCGATGGCGTGCTGTATGGCCGTGGTGCCTGCGACATGAAGGGGGCGATCGCCAGCTTCATCGCCGCCGCCGAGGCGCGGCTGTCACGCCCGATCTCCGGCTCGATCTCGCTGCTGATCACCGGCGATGAGGAAGGCCCCGCCACCGATGGCACGGTGCGCGTGCTGGGCTGGATGGCGGAACACGGCCAAATCCCGGATTTCTGCCTGGTGGGCGAGCCCACCAACCCGCATCGTCTGGGCGAGGTGATCAAGATCGGGCGCCGGGGCAGCCTCAATGCGCGCATCACCGTGCATGGCATTCAGGGCCATGCCGCCTATCCGCATCTGGCGGACAACCCGACGCATCGGCTGGTGGCGCTGCTGCAGGCGCTGACAGCGGCGCCGCGCGATGCGGGATCGGCCTGGTTCGAGCCCACCACCTTGCAGATCACCAGCATCGATGTCGGCAATCCGGCCACCAACGTGATCCCGGCCCGTGCCACCGCCATGCTCAACATGCGCTTCAACGACCTGCACAGCGGTGCCTCGCTCGAAGCCTGGCTGCGCGCGGTGTGCGCGCGCTATGCCGAGCGGTTCGATCTGGAGGTTTCGGTGAGCGGGGAAAGCTTCCTAACCGAGCCCGGCCCCGCGGTGGATCGGCTGGTGGCCGCCATCACGCAGGCAACCGGGGTAACACCGAGGCTCGACACCGGGGGTGGCACCTCCGATGCGCGGTTCATCGCCCGTTTCTGCCCGGTGGCCGAGTTCGGGCTGGTGGGGCAGACCATGCACAAGACCGATGAATGCGTGGCGGTGGCCGATCTGGAGGCTTTGGCCTCCGCCTATGCCGGCATTCTGGACGCGTTTGTGCCATGAGCCGGGTGCGATGAGCATTCTGCGCGGCATCATCCGCATCGCGCGGTTCCGGGCGGATGGGTTGGCGCAGTTTGGCGACACCATCCAGGCCATGAGCAGCAGCCTGGCGCCGCTGGTGGCGTTTCCGCTGGTCGGCGCGTTGCTGGAGATCGGCCAGGGCAATTGGGTGATCGCGGTCTCCGACCTGCTGGCAAGCCTGGTGGCGCTGCTGGCGCCGCTGGTGATCAGCGAGACGCTGGCGCGGTTCTGGGGCGTGCGGGCGGCGTGGATGCGCTATGCGGTGGCGTCCAACTGGGCGCAATGGGCGATGCCGATGGCGCTGCTGGCCGCCCTGTTTGTGATGGGCCGGGTGGGCGTTGCGGTCACACCTGCGGTGATCGGCGCCGGTGCCATCGGCGTGGTGCTGTATGGTGTGGCGCTGCACTGGTTTCTGGCGCGCGCGGCGCTTGGCCTGTCCCGCCTGCGCGCCGTGCTGATGGTGCTGGCATGTGACGTGACCACGGTGCTGCTGGTGCTGGGGCCGCGGCTGCTGGCGCTGCATCTGGGCGCGCCGGGCGGCTAGAACAAAATCCGTGCTGGTTATGATGATTGGGGCCGGCCCAGACAAGGATTCACCTCGTCATTGATCCGATGTCAGCTTTGAAATCGAACAATCTCCGGCGTATCAACGATGGTGGGACCTTCCGCGACCCACGCCGCGCGTGGCCGTGTCTTGCGCGAAACAAACGCACCGGCCAACCTACCGCGGCGCAGGCTTGGCTGCGATGTCAGATCGTCAAGGAGCGGGGATAGCATCATGAACCATGGCAAATTTTTCAAACTCTTGGTGATCACGGCTTTGGGCTTCGGCAGCCTGCCGGGTTCGTCTCAGGCCCAGACGGCGAAAGACCTCGTCGGCACCTGGAGACTCGTGTCGACGGACAACACGGATGCCACAGGCGCCAAGATCGAACCGTTCGGGCCGCATCCGTTGGGAAGCTTCACATTTGATGCGAACGGACATTTCACGCAGGTGATCGTCCCTGCCGAAAAGGGCCCCACGGAACTGGTCGCGGCTTTTGGCGATTACTCGGTGACCAACGGCGGCAAGACACTCGTCCGCCACATGCTCGGCATTCAGGACGCAAGCGCGATCGGCAAGGATTTGCCGATTGAAATCACGCTCTCCAACGACGAACTCAAGACCAGCAATGTGACAACCACAACCAGCGCCCGCCACGCAATTTCGGTCTGGCACCGCGTGAAATAGGAAGCCGCAAGGTGGGGCGCGCTTTGGTGTCCCACCAAACAGCCGGGCAAGACCTTCGCGGCCGCTCCTCTTTGTTGCGAGGAGCGGAACGCGATGCGGCAATCCACCGCAAGGCCGACCGCATCGCAACGAAACGACACGCTCCACCACATCGACCAACGCACGCAGTTGCGCTGTGCTCAACAACGGGCTCGCAGCTGGGTCATGCCGGTCGATCAGGCCATCTGGCCCATCCGCGTTGAAGCGCGTCACCCAGTCTCGCACGATCTGCCATCCGACACCGCTGATCCGGGCGGCGTCACTGCGTGAGCCACCATCGTGGATCGAAGCCAAGGCCAGGAGCTGGTGTCAGGCCTCCACCGCCAAAGGCAGGGCGGTGGTGTATTTGATCCGCTCCATGGCGAAGCGCGAGGTGACGTTCTTGAGCCGGATGGCCGCGATCAGCGCGCGGTAGAAGGCATCGTAGCTGGCCATGTCCGGCACCACGACGCGCAGCATGTAATCGACATCGCCCGCCATGCGGTAGAGCTCCATCACCTCGGGTCTGGCCGAGACGAGGGCTGCGAAATTCTGCAGCCAGAGGGCGGAATGGTCCTCCGCCTCGATCTGCACAAAAACAGTCAGCCCCAGCCCCAGCTTCTCCGGCGCCAGCAGGGCGACGCGGCGGGTGATGATCCCGCTTTCCTCCAGCTTCTGCACACGTTTCCAGCACGGCGTGGGCGACAGCCCGGCGCGATCGGCGAGCTGGGCGATGGAGAGCTCGGCATTGTCCTGCAGCGCGATCAGGATGCGCCGGTCGATTGCGTCCATCTTTGGGCTCCTGCGCGGCGGCTTGCCGCGTTGTGGTTCGCTGAAACAATCTTTTAAAAACGTGAATTATGATATTTCACGATTTTTTCGGCACGGCAAGGCTGCGCCGGCCGCGTGCCCCGCGTTGCGCAATTTTCTGGGGTGAGAAGGATTCATCTGTCTGAGCTGCGCATAAAGAAAAAAAATCCATATGGCTGAAAAAATCGCTGAATTCATTTCATTGTATCAAGACGAGACAATGGTGATGTTTGCTGTGTTATTTAATAGATGGAGGCGGCCATGCATCGCAGAACAGTTCTTGCCAATCTTGGTGCGGCCGCAGCCTGCAGCCTTTTGCCGGCGGCCGGCGTTGCCCAGACGGCAACGGCGCTTACCAGCCTGCGCATCGGCTATCAGAAGAACGGTGTGCTGCTGGTGGCCAAGCAGCAGCGCCTGTTCGAGACGCGGTTCGCTGCCCTGGGGCTTGAGGTTTCGTTTCACGAATTCGCGTTCGGCCCGCCTTTGCTGGAGGCGCTGAGCGCCGGCAGCCTGGATTACGGCACCACCGGCGACGCGCCGCCGATCTTCGCCCAGGCAGCGCGCGCCAAGCTCTATTACGCGGCGTCCCTGCCGGCGCGGGGAGAGGGCCAGGCGATCATCGTGCCGCCTGAGTCGCCCATCAAAACGCTGGCCGATCTGCGCGGCCGGAAGGTCGGCGTGGCCAAGGCGTCCAGCGCACACAACCTGCTGATCGCAGCCCTTGAGGCCGAGGGGATCGGCTATGACGAGATCACGCCGCTCTATCTCGCCCCGGCCGATGCGGCTTCCGCCTATGCGCGCGGGGCGATCGATGCGTGGTCGATCTGGGACCCGTATTACGCGATCGCCGAGCTGTCCAAGACCGGCGCGCGGCGCCTGCCGATCCGGCCCGCGGCACAGGTGCAGAACAGCTTCTTCCTGTCCAATCGCGGCTTCACCGATCAGCACCCGGAGATTGTGACGGCGATCAACGAGGAGCTGGCGCAAGCGAGCCTGTGGATCGAGCAGAACCGCGATGCGGCGGCGCGCCTGTTTGCCGAGGCGACCGGCGTGTCGCTGGAGGCGCAGAGCCGCACCGTGGCACGCGCCGAATTCAAGATCGCACCGCTCAGCGAGGCGGTGATCGCCCAGCAGCAGGCGGTGGCGGACCGGTTCTTCAAACTCGGACTGATCCCCAAGCCGATCACGGTTCGCGACATCGTCTGGACCGGCCAATCCGCCGCCTGACCCGAGGAGAATTGATCATGAGCACACAGACCCCACTCGATTTGTTCTGGTTCATCCCGGTCTCCGGCGATGGGTCCTATCTCGGCACGGCGCAGGGCCACAGGCCGCCGGAGTTCCGCTATCTGAAGCAGATCGCCCAGGCGGCCGATCATCTGGGCTTTGGCGGTGTGCTGATCCCCACCGGGCGCAACTGCGATGATCCGATGATCACCGCAACCGCGCTGGCCGCCCACACCGAGCGGCTGCGGTTTCTGGTGGCGCTGCGGCCGGGGACAATCTCGCCCAGCTACGCCGCGCGCCAGGCGGCTGCGTTCGACCGGATCAGCGGCGGGCGGTTCATCGTCAACATCGTCACCGGCGGCAACCCCACGGAGCTGGCCGGCGATGGCATCCATCTGCCGCATGACGAGCGCTATGCCCACACGGCGGAGTTTCTCAGCGTCTATGGCCCGTTGCTGCGCGGCGAGACGGTGGATCTGGACGGGCGGTATCTTCAGGTGAAGGGGGCGAAGCTGGAGTTTCCGGCGGTGCAGCAACCCGGCCCGCCGATCTGGTTCGGTGGCTCGTCCGACCCGGGGATTGCGGTGGCGGCGCAGCATTCGGATGTCTATCTAACCTGGGGCGAGCCCCTGGCCGAGGTGGCGGCGAAGCTGGGCCGTGTGCGCGCCCAGGCGCGGCTGCACGGGCGCCAGGTGCGGTTTGGCCTGCGCATCCATCTGATCGTGCGCGAGACGGATGAGGCGGCGTGGCGCGTGGCGGATGATCTGATCGCGCGGCTGCCGGACTCCGCCATTGCCGCGGCGCAGAAGAAATTCGCCGAGGAGTCGGATTCGGTGGGGCAGCAGCGCATGTCCACCCTGCATGGCGGCAGGCGGGACCGGCTGGAGATCGCGCCCAATCTCTGGGCCGGCATCGGCCTGGTGCGTGGCGGGGCGGGCACGGCGCTGGTGGGCTCGGCCGAGACGGTGGCGCAGCGTCTGCGCGAATACCAGGCGCTGGGCATCGAGACCGTGATCGCGTCTGGCTATCCGCATCTGGAGGAGGCGTACAAGGTGGCCGAGCTGCTGTTCCCGGTGCTGGGCATCGGCCGGCAGGCCGGCGCTGCGAAGGTGGCGCAGCCGGAGGGCGAGTTTGGCACCAGCGGCACCGGGTTTCGCCTGGCGGCGGCGAGCTAGGGGGCGGCGATGAGCGATCTGGCTTTGGTTTCACCGCGGGCGGCGTCGTATCGCACGGCGCCGCCACCGCGGCGCTCCCCACGTGTCAGCCTGGCCACCGCGCGGTTTGTGCCATGGCTGTTACCGTTGCTGCTGCTGTGTGGCTGGCAGATCGGGTCGCAATCGGGCGTCATTGCGGATGACATCTTCCCACGCCCGGCCGACGTGCTGGCATCGGCAGCGCGGCTCACCCTGAGTGCTGAGCTGGCGCACAACATCGCGGTCAGTTTCCGGCGTGCCGTGTCGGGTCTGGCGCTGGGGGGAAGCCTCGCATTTGCGCTTGGCCTGTCCAACGGGGTGTCGCGCCTGTCCGAACGGCTGACGGACACGACACTGCAGATGCTGCGCAACATTCCCAATTTGTCACTGATCCCGCTGGTGATCCTGTGGTTCGGCATCGATGAGGGGGCGAAGCTGTTCCTGACCGCGTTTGGCGTGTTCTTCCCGATCTACATCAACACGTTCCACGGCGTGCGCAACGTGGATGCGCAGCTGATCGAGATGGGCCGTTCCTATGGCATGGGCCGCTTCACCCTGTTTCGCCGTGTGGTGCTGCCGGGGGCGTTGCCGTCGATCTTCGTCGGGCTGCGCTATGGGCTTGGCATCATGTGGCTGACGCTGATCGTCTCGGAGACGATCGCGGCCGATGCCGGCATCGGGCACATGGCGATGCAGGCGCGCGAGTTCATGCAGACCGATGTGGTGGTGCTGGCGATCCTGATCTACGCGGCGCTGGGCAAGACCGCGGATTCGGCGGTGCGGCTGCTGGAGCGCCGGACGCTGGGCTGGCATCACGCCTATGGGAGGGCAGCACGATGAACGCGATGTCTCCTGTGGCGCATGGCGTGGGCATCTCGGTGCGCGGCCTGCGCAAGGATTTTGCCGGCAGGGAGGTGCTGAAGGGCATCGATCTGGAGGTGGCGGCGGGTGAGTTTCTTGCCGTGATCGGCCGCTCCGGCTGCGGCAAATCGACGTTGCTGCGCATTCTGGCGGGGCTGGATGCGCCGTCTGGCGGCGAGATCCGGTTTGGTGGCGGTGATGGGCGGGCGCGGCTGATGTTTCAGGAGCCGAGGCTGCTCCCTTGGGCCAGTGTGCGCGACAATGTGGCGGTGGGGCTGGGCGAGGGCGGCGGGAAGGCGCGCGAGCGGGCCGAGGCGGCGCTGGATGCGGTTGGGCTGGCCGACAAGGCGGAGGCCTGGCCGGCCACGCTGTCCGGCGGGCAGCGGCAGCGTGTGGCGTTGGCGCGGGCCTTGGTGTCCCGCCCAAGATTCCTGGCGCTGGATGAGCCGCTGGGCGCGTTGGATGCGTTGACGCGCATCGAGATGCAGAAGCTGGTCGAGCAGGTCTGGCAGGCGCAGCGTTTCACCGCGGTGCTGGTGACGCATGACGTGTCCGAGGCGTTGCTGTTGGCGGATCGGGTGGTAATGATCGAGCAGGGCGAGATCACGCTGGATGTGGCGATCACCCTGCCCAGGCCGCGCCGGCGTGCCGCGCCAGAGCTGGGCGCACTGGAAGACCAGATCCTGGAACGCCTGCTGGGCCAAATGCCAAGTCGCGTTGACGGGTGAAGCCAAGAAAAAAAGGAAAAAAGTTTTTTTGCTTCTTTTTGTTCACAAAAAGAAGAAACCTTACTTGTCTACGTTCAGCTCGCCACAAACGGGTCCGGCTCATAAACCACCCGTGTGAACACCAGCCCGTCCGAGGGTGCGGTGGGTCCCGCGGCTTTGCGGTCGGTGGCCGCCAGGATGTCGCGCACCGCGTCCGCTGGCAGTTTCCCGTCCCCCACCAGTTTCAGCGTGCCGACCATGTTGCGCACCTGGTGGTGCAGGAAGCTGCGGGCCTCGGCGATGACGGTGATGGTCTCGTTGTGCTGGGTGACCGCCAGCCGGTCGAGCGTGCGCACGGGGGAGGCGGCCTGGCAGGAGCTGGCGCGGAAGGAGGTGAAATCGTGCCGCCCCAGCAGATGGCGGGCTGCGTGCTGCATGGCGGTGACATCGAGCAGGCGGGCCACATGCCAGGCGCGGCCATGGTCGAGCACCAGGCGGGCGGGGCGGGTGTTGATGGTGTAGCGGTAGCAGCGGCCGAGGGCGGAGAAGCGGGCACTCCAGTCATCCGGCACGTCCGCCACGTCCAGCACCGCCACGGCATGGGGGCGGGTGTGGAAGTTGAGCGCGTTGCGGATGGCCTCTCGCGTGTGTTTCTGCGGCAGGTCCAGATGCGCCACCTGGCCTTCGGCGTGCACGCCGGAATCGGTGCGGCCGGCGGCGATGCAGGTGACGGGGGCGCCAAGGGTGAGATGCCGCGCCGCTTGTTCCAGCACGCCCTGGACGGAGGTTCCGACATCCTGGCGCTGCCAGCCCACGAAATCCCGCCCGTCATATTCCAGCTTCAGGGCGACGCGGCGCATCAGCCGAACCTGGTTCCGCGCGGGATGGGGCGGCCGTTGAGAAAGGCTTCGGCCGGCATGGCGGCGCGGCCGGGGGCCTGGATGCGGGTGAGGCGCAGCGCGCCATCGCCGGTGGCCACGGCCAATTTGTCATCCAGCGTGTGGCCGGCGGGGCCTGAGCCGGATGTGATCTCGGCCGCGTGGATCTTGATCACCTCGCCGGCCAGTTCGGTGAAGGTGCCGGGCCAGGGGTTGAGGGCGCGGATCTGGCGGTCCAGCTCGGCGGTGGGGCGTGTCCAGTACAGCCTGCCATCCTCGCGGGTGAGTTTGGCGGCGTAGGTGACGCCGTCCGCCGGTTGAGGGATGGGGGGTGGGTTTTCGGCAAGCGCCTGCACCACGAGACGCCCGCCCAGCTCGGCGAGCGCGTCGTGCAAGGTGGGGGCGGTGGTGGTGGGGGTGATCGGCACGGTTGCGCGCAGCAGCATGGCGCCGGTGTCGAGCCCCGCATCCATCTGCATGATGGTGACACCGCTTTCGCTGTCACCGGCCAGGATCGCCGCCTGGATCGGGGCGGCGCCGCGCCAGCGCGGCAGCAGGCTGGCATGGATGTTGAGGCAGCCGCTTCGTGGCATGTCCAGAATGGCTTGCGGCAGGATCAGCCCATAGGCGGCGACCACGGCGGCATCGAGATCGAGAGCCGCGAAGGCCGCCCATTCGGCTTCCCAGCCGGGGGCGCCTTTGCGCAGCCTGGCGGGGGTGCGCACGGGAAGGCCGAGTTCGATGGCGGCCGCGTGCACCGGGGAGGGTTTCTCCTTCTGCCCGCGCCCGGCCGGGCGGGGCGGCTGGGAGTAGACGCAGGCGATGTCGTGGCCGGCTGCCACCAGCGCGCGCAGCGCCACCACGGCGAAATCGGGCGTGCCCATGAAGGCGAGACGCATGCGCCTCAGCCCCGCTCGGCCGCTTTGATCCGCTGTTCCTTGGCCAGTTTGCGCATGATGATGTTGCGCTTGAGGGCGGAGATGTGATCGACGAACAGCACGCCGTTCAGATGATCGATCTCGTGCTGGATGCAGGTGGCGAGCAGACCGTCCGCCTCCATCTCGCGGCGCATGCCGTCCGCATCCTCGAAGCGGATCTTGATGCGGGCCGGACGTGTGACGTCGGCATATTGCTGCGGCAGGGACAGGCAGCCTTCCTCACGCGTGGCAAGCTCGGTGCTTGCGGCCAGGATCTCGGGATTGACCAGCACGAGGGGCTGGCGCGCATCACCCTCCGCCACGTCGACGATCGCCATGCGCAGGCTTTCGCCGATCTGCGGGGCGGCCAGGCCGATGCCGGGGGCGTGATACATTGTCGCGAACATGCGCGGGATCAGCGCGCGCACGCGATCGGCGTCCCGGTCGAGCACGGGCTTGGCGCGGGCCTTCAGCACGGCGTGCGGGGCGATCAGGATGGACAGCAGATCGGCGGGCGGAGTGGCGGTGAGATCGGTCATTCATCGGATTTAGCCGCATGACGGCGCCACTTCAACAAGCGCACCCTCTTGCAAGGCGCTGTCCTGCTGCCAAACTGTTGGGAAGCGGCTGCCGAGTCCGGGGCCGTGATGCAGCAATACCGCTTCGCTCCAAAGGAGGAGGCCTTCATGTCGACCCGCCTGTTCACCTCGCCGATGTTTCTCGGCTTCGACCATCTGGAGCAGATGCTCGAACGCGCCGCCAAAACCTCCTCGGATGGCTATCCGCCCTACAATATCGAGCAGACCGGCCCGGCCGGGCTGCGCATCACGCTGGCGGTGGCCGGTTTCACGATGGATGATCTGCAGATCACCCAGGAGGACAACCAGCTCGTCATCCGCGGACGGCAAACCGATGATTGCGCGGGGCGGGTGTTCATCCATCGCGGCATCGCGGCGCGCCAGTTCCAGCGCGCCTTCGTGATGGCGGAGGGGATCGAGGTGAAGGGCGCCTGGCTGGACAGCGGGCTGCTGCATATCGACCTTGCCCGGCCGATGCCGGCCAGCAAGGTGCGCACCATCCGCATCGGCAAGCCCGGTGCGGTGGTGGATGGAGAGACCGAAAACGACTGACCGTTCAACGGCTTGCTGACACAGGAGCCTTACCTATGGACATTCGCAACCTCACGCCCGAACAGCTGATGCAGCTTGGCATGCCGGAAGTGGCGTATTTCAAACCGGTGATGCTGCATGGCGTGCGCGCCTATGCGATCCACGCGGCCAACGGCACGCCGGTGGCGGTGGCGGCGGACCGGGATATCGCGATCTCGGTGGTGCTGGACCGCGACATGCAGCCGATCTGGGTGCATTGAGCTTCACCGCGACCCCGGGTCCGGCCGCGCTCGATCATATCGCGGTGGCCTGCGCCAGGCTGGAGGACGGGGTCGCGTGGGTGGCCGCCCTGCTGGGGGTGGAGCCGGGGCCGGGTGGCGCGCATCCGGATATGGGCACGCACAACCGGCTGCTGCGGCTGGGCGCGGATGTGTATCTGGAGGTGATCGCCCCCGATCCTGCGGTGCCCAAGCCACGTCTGCGGCCGCGCTGGTTCGGCTTTGATGACCCCGCGATGCAACAGCGCCTGCGTGAGCACGGGCCGCGTCTTGTGGGGTTTGTCGCGCGCACCTCCGATATCCACACCGCGTCGGCCTCGGCGCTGGTGCCGCCCGGGCCGCCCACGCTGGTCAGCAGGGGGGCGCTTGAATGGCTGTTCACCGTGACGCCGGATGGCAGGCTGCTGGAGGAGGGGGCGGTGCCGCCGCTGATCCAATGGCCGGATGGGATGGCAAGCCCGGCCGCGCGCATGCCGGAGCGGGGATTGCGCCTGCAGCGCCTGATGATCACCCACCCAAAGCCGCAGCACGTGCGGGCGGCCTGGGCGTCTGTCGGGTTTGTGAGTGATCTTGTGGTGGTGGAGCCGGGCGATGGCGTTCGGCTGATGGCCGAGATCGGCTTGCCTGGCGGCGGGATGGCGCGTGTTTCAGGCTTTTGATCCGGTGGCAAGGCAGGGGCGGTTCGCACCGCCCCTGAGATGCGTCAGTTGCTGGACGAGGTCGGGTCGATCCAGCCGATATGGCCGTCACTGCGGCGATAGACCACGTTGAGCTCGTTGGTGGCGACGTTGCGGAACATCATCACCGGCTGATCCGCGAGATCCATCAGCATCACCGCATCGCCCACTGTGAGGGATGCGATCTCGGCCGGCTGCTCGGCCACCACGGTGGCGTAGGTGGCGCGGCCGACGACGGCGACGCCGCCATTGGGCTGGGGTTGCTCCTCCTCCTCCTGGCGCAGCGTGTATTGCCGTGCCGCCTGCGGGCGCACGCGGTTGGCGGCGTCTCGTGAGTGCTCGTTGACCCTGCGTCGGTAGCGGCGCAGGCGTTTGGCGATGTGTTCGGCGGCATCATCAAAGGCCGAGTTGGCATCCGCCGCCTCGCCCTCACCGCGAAGCGTGATGCCGCGGCCGGCATGGACGTTGATATCGCAGGTGAAGAAGCTTCGGGCCCGGCTGAAGGTGACGTTCGCCTCCAACGCGTGGTCGAAATACTTGCCTGCGATCGTGTCGAGTTGCTGTGCCACACGCGCCCTCAGCGCGTCCGACATTTCCACCTGCTTACCAGAGACCGTGATATGCATGCGCGTCGCCTCATGCGGAGTTCGGGACCGCCTGGCCGCGCTTGGCCGCCCTGGCCGGGTGTTACCGGTTCCGGGCGGGGATTCAGACCGGCTCGGCCTTCTCCCGTTTGCGCTGCACCGAACTTGGGATGCGCAGCGCATCTCGGTATTTGGCCACGGTCCGGCGTGCGATGTCCACGCCTTCTCGTCGCAGACCGGCGACAATCGCGTCATCTGACAAAATATTATCCGCCGTCTCACGTCCGACCATCTCCTTGATGCGGTGGCGGACCGCTTCGGCGGAGTGGGTTTCGCCGCCCGAGGTTGCGGCGATGGCGGTGGTGAAGAAGTATTTCAGTTCGTAGATGCCACGCGGCGTTGCGATGTATTTGCCGGCCGTCACACGGCTGACAGTGCTTTCATGCATCTCCACCGCATCGGCGATGTCGCGCAGGATCAACGGGCGCATGTGACCCACACCCTTGGTGAAGAATGCATCCTGCTGGCGCACGATTTCGGCTGACACCTTCAGGATGGTCTGTGCCCGTTGCTGCAGCGATTTCACCAGCCAGTTGGCGGTCTGCAGCTTCTCGGTGATGAAGCCGCGCTCCTCCTTCGAGCAACGGGGCAGCACCCGTGTGGAAAACGATTGGTTGACCAGCACGCGCGGCATGGTCTCCGGGTTCAGCTCCAGGATCCAGGCATTGCCCTCCTGGGGCTGTTGTGGCCGGCTCCAGCCATAGCGCGCCTCGCGCGCCGAATGGCCGGGATGGGGGGTGATGGGGGCGGCGCGCATCAGCACATCCGGCACCACCGGGATCAGCGGGCCGGCATCCCAGCTGGCGCCGGGTTTGGGGTCGAGCCTGCGGATCTCGGCGATCATGTCGGTGAGGTCGGCGGCATCGACGCCGCAGATCTGCATCAGCCGGCGCAGATCGCGCCTGGCCAGCAGCTCCAGATTGTCGAGCAGGGCGGCCATGGCGGGATCGAGCCGGTTCAGCTCGGCGAGCTGTGCCGCGAGACATTCCCGCAGGTCGCGGGCGAACATGCCGACCGGGTCGAAGCGCATCATCCGCGCGCGCACCGCCTCGATCTCGGCCACGTCGCAGCCCATGGCGGTGGCAAGCGCCTCGGGCGGGGTGGAGAGCCGTCCGGTGGGTTCCAGCAGTGCGATGAGATGGGCGCCGATCAGCCGTTCCCGCCTGTCGTGGAAGGACAGGCGCAGCTGCTCGCCCAGATGCTCACGCAGATTGGGGGTTTCGGCCGCGAATTCATCGATGCCGCGGCCTTCCTCGCTGTACGGATCGCCGCCGCCGCCGCGTGAGAAGCCGGGGCCGTCGCCGGGGCTGCCGGGGTCGTAGGTCTCGGCATGGTCGGCGTGGTCGAGCGCTGCCTCCGGGCTGCCCATGGTCTCGGTGCGCATGATCTCGGCGAGGTCGGAGCCGGGGTGTTCGGCCTGCGGCAGCTGGTCCAGGGCGGGGCGTTCGAGGGCGGGCGCATCGGAGCCCTCATCGCGTTCGAGCAGCGGGTTGCGTTCCAGCTCCTCATCGATGAAGGCTGAAACCTCGATGTTGGAGAATTGCAGCAGCTTGATGGCCTGACGCAGCTGCGGCGTCATCACCAGCGATTGCGACTGGCGCAGATCAAGGCGAGGGCCGATCGCCATTCATATCCCTCCAAAGCCGTCAGACAATTCTGCGGACGTCAGCAGACAATGGGAGAGGCTTCGTGGCAAGCAAGATTCGTGCACAATTCTGGTCTGGGAATTGCGTGGACGGTTTTCAGCCGCGCGGCATGACAGGATTTCGCGGCGTCTGAGGCTCAGGGCCAGGCAAGCGCCTCAGTCTGTTCGCAAAAGGGAGGCGCTGGCGCGGGGCTGGACGTGACTGTGTTACAGCGAGAATCTTTCGCCGAGGTAAACCCGGCGCACATCCTCGTGGTCCACCACCTCCTGCGGGGCGCCCTGCATCAGCACCTGGCCGTCATGCATGATATAGGCGCGGTCGATGATCTCGAGCGTCTCGCGCACATTGTGGTCGGTGATCAGCACGCCGATGCCGCGATCCTTGAGATGCGAGACCAGATCGCGGATCTCGCCCACCGCGATCGGGTCGATTCCGGCCAGCGGCTCGTCGAGCAGGATGTAGCTGGGCTGGGAGGCCAGCGCCCGGGCGATCTCCAGCCGACGCCGCTCCCCGCCGGACAGAGCGAGCGAGGGGGTGCGGCGCAGATGGCTGATGCCGAATTCGGCGAGCAGACCGTCGAGCAGCTGCTCACGCTCGCTGCGGTCGGGCTCGATCACCTCAAGCGCCGCCATGATGTTCTGTTCCACGTTGAGGCCGCGGAAGATGCTGGCCTCCTGCGGCAGATAGCCGATGCCGAGCCGGGCCCTGCGATACATCGGAAGGCCGGTGATGTCCTGGCCGTCGAGTGTGATGTTGCCGGTGTCCGGCCGCACCAGACCCACGATCATATAGAACGTCGTGGTCTTGCCGGCGCCGTTCGGGCCGAGCAGGCCCACCGCCTCTCCCCGCCGGACCACCACCGAGACGTCCCGCACCACGGCGCGCTTGTGATAGGTCTTGCCGACGCCGGTTGCGATCAGCCCGCCGGGCATGACCTGCGACACCGGATCAGGTTTGTCGGCGCTGGCGGTCTTGGTGGTGGCGGCAGGCGGAAGCTCGTTCATTGCGGGGCGGCCTGCAGGCTGTGCATGGTGGATTGGTTGGGCACGATGAGGCCCTGAACCTGGCCATCCGGCGTGCTGGAGATCCGGGCGATCCCGGTCTTCATGTTGAAATCGGCGGCGGGCCCGTTCACCTGGTTGTCGCCATGGGTGATGCGGGCATGGCCGACCACGCGGCCGATGCCGGTGGCGGGGATGTAGATGCCCTTGTCGCCGCGCACGATGTCGGTTGCGGTGCGCACCTCGACATGGCCGAAGGCGTCGATGCGTTTGAGCTTGCCGGCCTGATCAAGAGTGGGATCGCCGGTGGCAGGGGTGGCCGCCGGTGTGGGCTGTGGGGCCTGGCCCTGCGCGGCATTGGGGTCGTTGCGGTCCGGCTCGGTGTAGGAGACCAGGATGTCGGCTGCGATCCGCCTGGCGTCGTTGGTGACCACCACGGCATTGCCGCGCGCCACCGCCATGTGCAGCTGCGACCAGTATTCCAGCGTGTCGCGCGCGGTGATCACGTCGGACGGGGTGGTGAGCTTGAGGGCGCTGCCGGTCATCACCAGCACGGCCTGGTCCATGTCGTAGATCGCGGTGTCGCCCAGCGCCTCATCGGTGGTGGTGACGATGCGGACATGGCCATGCGCCTCCAGCCGGTAGATCTCGTTGCCGCCGGTCTCGGCATCGGCGGCCGGATCGGGTGCGGGCTTGGCGGCCGGCGCGCCCTGCGCGGGCTTTTTCTTGCGGTAATGGCCAACCAGCTCATCGGCGAGCACGGTGACGTCGTTGCGCCTGGCCCGCGCGTCGCCGGAGGCGATCACCACCTGATCGGCGTCATGCACCTCGAAGCCGCCGCGCGCGGTGATCTCCACCGGCCCGCCGCCGGACAGGTCGATGCCCTGGGCGGAGGCCGGGTGCAGCGCCGTGACGGCTGACAGCACCAGCACACAGGCGGCCAGGCGGAGAATGGCCGGGGTCATTTGCGGGCTCCGTCGATGATCAGGCGGCCGGGGCCGGTGACTTGCATGGTCTGGCCGCGGTCGGTGACGGCAAAGCCCTGCGCGTCCAGCACGCCGAACGGGCCTTCGACATGCACCTTGTCCTGCGAGCTGGCCGCGGAATTCTTCATGTCCATCGTTGCCGTGTCGGTGAGAAGGGTCGTGCCATCGTCACGATAGAGCGTGACATCGCCCTGAAGATCAAGCTGGCCCAGCGGTTGGATATAGACGCCCTGTGCAGCCTTGCCCTGCAGCCAGTGATTGCTCTCGGTGAGCAGATCGCTGATCGGGTCGGTGAGATCGACGCGGTCCTGGCTGACCTGGCGCGCGGTGTCGGCGGTGACGGTGTAGGGCTGGCCGCGTTCATCGACGCCGTTGTATTGCGCCCGGATCAGCTTGCCGCTTTCCGGATCGGGCAGGTTGGCCTTCAGCGCCATGCGCGCGGCGGTGCGGTCGCGCACGAATTCCGGGTAGGCCACGATGGCGGTCAGCAGGATCAGCGCCACCGCCGGCAGCAGGCGCTTGGCCAAAGCCACGCGCCATTGCCGCCGTGCGATGGTCTCCGGCTGCAGCGCCTCCCGCCTGCGCTGCGGATTGCCCTGGCGGGCATCGCGAACCGGCTTGCCATTCGTGCCAGGGGCCAGATGGGTGGGGGACTGCGCCATCTGCGCTGTCAGACCACGCCTGCGCGCAGCAGGTCGTGGATGTGCAGAATGCCGATCGGGCGGTGCTGCGGATCGACCACGAACAGCGTGGTGACCGCGCGCTGTGGGCCGTTCATCGCAAGCAGCGCCTCGCCGGCCAGCGCATCCGGCCCGATGGTGAGCGGGCTGTGTGTCATCACGGTGCCGGCCTGCTGGTCGAGCAGGGCAGGGCCCATGGCGCGGCGCAGATCGCCATCGGTGATGATGCCGCACAGCCGGCCCTGCTGATCGGTGACGCCGACGCAGCCGAAGCGGCGCGCTGTCATCTCCAGCAGCGCCTCGCGCATCACGCGATGCTCGTCGCACAGCGGCAGCTCATCCGGGCCGTGCATCAGGTCGCGCACCCGGCGCAGCTTGGCGCCGAGCTTGCCGCCCGGGTGGAACACCTTGAAGTCAGACGCGTTGAAGCCGCGCCGTGTCAGCAGCGCGACCGCGAGCGCATCGCCGAGGGCGAGCTGCATGGTGGTGCTGGTGGTGGGGGCGGGGCCGACCGGGGCTGCCTCGGGCTCGTTGGGCAGGATCAGCGCCACGTCGGCCGCGAGCGCCAGCGTGCTGTCTGCCCGGCTGGTGATGGCGACCAGCGGCATGGCGAAGCGGCGTGTGTGCGCCACCAGATCGGCCAGCTCGGCGGTCTCGCCGCTGTTGGACAGAGCGAGCACGCGATCGCCCGGCAGCACCATGCCGAGATCGCCGTGGCTGGCCTCGGCCGGATGGACGAAGATCGCGGGCGTTCCGGTCGACGCCATGGTCGCTGCGATCTTGCGCGCGATATGGCCGGATTTGCCCATGCCCGAGATCACCACGCGGCCATGCCGGTTGGCCTCGCTGTCGCCGGCCAGCAGGTCGAGGGCGGCCACGAATTTTTCGTCCAGGCTTGCGGCCAGGGCGGTGAGGGCGGTGGCTTCGGTGGAGAGCACAAAACGCGCGACCTCAAGGTCGGTTTTGGGGCCCGTTTCGGTGTGTGAGAAGGAATCCATGCCTGTTCTGATCAATACCCGTCGGCTGATATAGGCCAAAGGCCCGGACAGCGCCTGTAACGAAGCGCTACGTGCGCAGCGCTTCCGGCTTCACGTTCGCGTATATCGCGCGCCTGCGCGATTTTTCACGTCAATGGGCGAAAATGTCCGGCTCTTCATAGCCCAGCAGGTCCAGCCGGCAGCGCGTGGGCAGGAAGTCAAAACAGGCCTGCGCCAGAGCCAGCCGGCCTTCGCGTTCCAGCAGCTGTTCGAGTCGGGCCCAGAGCTGGTGCAGATACAGCACGTCCGACGCCGCATAGGCGAGCTGTTCGGCGGTCAGCTCGACCGCGCCCCAATCCGAGGTCTGCTGCTGCTTGGAGATCTCAACGCCCACCAGCTCGCGGCACAGATCGCGCAGGCCGTGGCGGTCGGTGAAGGTGCGGACCAGCTTGGCCGCGATCTTGGTGCATTTCACCGGGGCGACGGTGATGCCGAGCGAATGCTGCAGCAGCGCCACGTCGAAGCGGGCGAAATGCATCAGCTTGGTGACGGTGGGATCGGCCATCAGCCGTGCCAGGTTGGGGGCGTTGTTGCCGCGCCCGCCCAGGCTTTCGGGGATGATCTGCACCAGATGGGCCTGGCCGTCGCCGGCTGAGATCTGGACCAGGCAGAGCCGGTCGCGATGCGGGTTGAGGCCCATCGCCTCGGTGTCGACGGCGATCACGCGGCCCAGATCAAGCCCGTCCGGCAGGTCGTGCCGGTGGAGATGGATGGTGGCGTTGGCGGTGAACTGCGTGATATCGGCCAAGCGGGCCTCCCGGCTGGAGTGCGCGCCGGGATTTCGGTCGCAAGACCCGGCATTCGCGAGAAAGCAAAGGGAATGAAGGTCTATTGTTCTCGCTGTAAGAAGAACACCTTCCAAGATGGAAGCCAGACTTTCCTTCGTCGCACCGCCGGTGCCGCAAGGCGGAGCTCGCCTTGGTCGTTTGGTGCCCAGAAGAGGACTCGAACCTCCACAGTATTACTACCACAGGTACCTGAAACCTGCGCGTCTACCAATTCCGCCATCTGGGCAACAGACGTGACGCCCGGTCGTTTGGGCCATCGTCGCGGTGGAGCGGCGAGATAGACCCGTGGCCCGCGCACGTCAACAGGCATCTGGAAACTTGAGTGCGCGGGGCGTGTCTTTTATCACCGGCCGTGCCGACCCACAGGAGCCTTTCATGTCCCAGTCCGCCGCAGCCAGTCGCCAGCTTGCCACCGTGTTCGGGGGATCGGGATTCATCGGCCGCTATGTCGTCAAGCGTCTGGCGCAGGCCGGCTATGTGGTCCGGGTGGCGGTGCGCGACCCGGAGGCGGCGATGTTCCTCAAGACGATGGGGGCGGTGGGGCAGATCGTGCCGATGGCGGCACCGGTGACCGATGATGCGGCGGTGGCGCGCGCGGTGGCAGGGGCCTCGGTGGTGGTCAATCTGGTCGGCATTCTGGCCGAGCGCGCGGCGGGTGACTTCCAGCGCATCCAGGCGCAGGGCGCCGGGCGTGTGGCGCGCGCGGCTGCGGCGGCTGGTGTCGCGCGGTTCGTGCAGCTCTCCGCAATCGGGGCGGATGCCGGCAGTGCGAGCCTGTATGCGCGCAGCAAGGCCGAGGGGGAGGCCGCCGTGCTGGCGGCGATGCCGCTTGCGACCATTCTGCGGCCGTCTTTGGTGTTCGGTGCGCAGGACCAGTTCTTCAACCGGTTTGCCGGCATGGCTGCGATCTCGCCGGCCTTGCCGGTGATCTCGGGGGAGACGAAGTTCCAGCCGGTCTATGTGGCCGATGTGGCGGATGCGGTGATGCAGGCGATCGCGCGGCCCGAGGCGTGGGGCAAGACCTATGCGCTGGGCGGGCCGCGGGTTTGGAGCTTCCGCGAGCTGCTCGCCTATATCGTGGAGACGATCGGCCGGCCGCGGCTGCTGCTCAATGTGCCGATGGCGGTGGCGCGCATCCAGGCGGCGGTGCTGGAGAGGCTGCCGGGCAAGCTTCTGACCCGCGATCAGCTGATCCTGCTGGCGCAGGACAATGTGGTTGGTGATCTGCCGGGCCTGGCGGAGCTTGGCATTGCGGCCACACCGGTGGAGCAGATCGTGCCGGCGCAGCTGGCCCGCTTCCGGCCGCAGGAGCGCAAGCTCACCAAGGGCTGAGGCGGCCGGTCGGGCCTGTTAGGTCCGATTTGCGACCAAGTCTTGGTTCGCTCCAGCAAGGACCTGCAAAACGCGCGGCTGTGTTGCGGCGGAAAGGGCAGTGATTCTGCCGCAATGGCCAAATATGTCCTTTTCTTGGCGGCAATCGTACCGTAAGCACCCTGCGCTGCTCCGCGATGGGAGCGGCGTGTCCGGGTGGGAGAGTGCGCGATGGCCGAACGCATGCTGCAATTTGTCCGTCTGCCGCAGCAGACGCCCGACAAGCGGGCGGTGCCCGAACGCCGTGCCGATTTCGACGAGATCTACGAGGATTTCGACACGCCGCGCGCCACCGCCCAGGCCAGCCGCTGCAGCCAGTGCGGCGTGCCGTTCTGCCAGGTGCATTGCCCGCTTTCCAACAACATCCCCGATTGGCTGAAGCTGACCGCGGAAGGCCGGCTGGAAGAGGCCTATGAGGTCAGTTCGGCAACCAACAACATGCCCGAGATCTGCGGCCGCATCTGCCCGCAGGACCGTCTGTGCGAGGGCAACTGCGTCATCGAGAAGGGCTTCGAGAGTGTGACGATCGGCGCCGTCGAGCGCTACATCACCGACACGGCGTTCGAGAAAGGCTGGGTGAAGCCGGTGAAGCCGCGCCAGGAGCGCGCAGAATCGGTTGCCATCATCGGGGCGGGGCCGGCAGGGCTCGCGGCGGCAGAGATGCTACGCCGGCAGGGCTATCAGGTGCATGTCTATGACCGCTACGACCGGGTCGGCGGGCTGCTGATTTACGGCATTCCAGGCTTCAAGCTGGAGAAGGAGATCGTCATCCGGCGCTGGAAGCTGCTGGAGGAAGGCGGTGTGGTGTTCCATCTCGGCGCCGATATCGGTGGGGCGGTGAGCTTTGCCGAACTGCGCGCCGGGCATGACGCGGTGCTGATCGCGACCGGCGTCTACAAGCCGCGCGACATTGGCGGGATTGGCGCCAATCTGGAGGGCGTGGTGCCGGCGCTCGACTATCTCACCGTGTCCAACCGGCAGAATCTGGGCGATGCGGTGCCGCTGTTCGACAGCGGCGCGTTGAACGCCCAGGGCAAGCATGTGGTGGTGATCGGCGGCGGTGACACCGCGATGGATTGCGTGCGCACCGCGGTGCGCCAGGGCGCTGCCTCGGTGAAATGCCTCTATCGCCGCGACAAGGCGAACATGCCGGGCTCGATGCGCGAGGTGAAGAACGCCGAGGAGGAGGGTGTCGAGTTCGTCTGGCTGGCAGCGCCCGAGGCGTTCCTGGGCGACACGCATGTGACCGCGGTGCGCGCGGCGCGGATGCATCTGGGGCTGCCCGATGCCTCCGGCCGGCAATCGGTGGAGCCGATCGCGGGCGGGCATTTCACCCTGCAGGCCGATCTGGTGATCAAGGCGCTTGGCTTTGATCCGGAGGATCTGCCCCAGGCCTTCGGCGAGGCGGATCTGACCGTCACGCGCTGGGGCACGCTGAAAGTGGATAACCGAACTTTCATGACAGGCTTGCCTGGCGTCTTCGCCGCCGGTGATATCGTGCGTGGGGCCTCGCTTGTGGTGTGGGCGATCAAGGATGGTCGTGACGCTGCAAGCCAGATACATGCCTTCCTGCAACAGAACGCCACCGTTTCGGTGGCTGCGGAGTAACAAGAACATGCTGTCAGTCACTCGTCTCAAAACCGCGCTCGCCGCAGGGGCCATGCTGTGCGCGGTGGCGTTCGCGTCTCCCGCTTCGGCGCAGCCAGCACCCGGTGCGGCGCCAGCGCCCGCCGTGTCACCGCAGGTGCAGGCCGCGATGAAGCAGGCCCATGCCATGGCCGAGATGCTCAACGTGCCGACCCAGGTGAAGAACCTGACCCAGGCGATGCGCAACCAGATGATCCAGGCGGTGATCCAGGCCAGCGGCAAATCGGTCGATGATGCCATCAAGATCGTCGATGAGGTGCTGATGCCGGACCTCAACGCCGCCGTGCCGGACCTGACCGAGGCGATGCTGCAGCCCTGGGCCAACAACTTCACCGCCGAGGATCTGAAGGGTCTGCAGGAATTCTACGCAACCCCGCTCGGCCAGCGTCTGCTCAAGACAGTGCCTGTGGTCAGCCAGCAGATCGCTCAGGCGAGCCAGGCCTGGGGTCAGCGCGTGTTCCGCGAGTCTGTGCAGAAGCACAATCAGGAACTGCATGACCGTGGCCTGAAGTTCTGATCCTTTGAAACTCTCCCCGCGCCGGTGCGCCGGTGCGGGGCTGCCGAAAGACATATCGATGGACATGATGCGCGAGAACGAGGCTGTGGCTGCGGTTGAGACCGGGGCTGATTTCGTGGCCAACTGGCACGCGAACGCCGAGAAACTGGCGCACTCCTATGATCCGTCGATGGAGCATGATGCCTGCGGCGTGGGCCTGGTGGCAGCGCTGGACGGTGTGGCGCGGCGCGATGTGGTGGAAGCCGGCATCAACGCGCTGAAGGCGGTGTGGCATCGCGGTGCGGTGGATGCAGACGGCAAGACCGGCGATGGCGCCGGCATCCATATCGAGATCCCGCAGGATTTCTTCGCCGAGGCGGTCGAGCGCTCCGGCCACAAGCTGCGCCCGGGCCCGATCGGCATCGGCCAGGTGTTCCTGCCAAAGACCGATCTGGGCGCACAGGAGCGCTGCCGGCAGATCGTCGAGACCGAGATTCTGTCGATGGGCTACGCCACCTATGGCTGGCGCCAGGTGCCGATCAACGTGGCCTGCATCGGCGAGAAGGCCAATGCGACGCGGCCGGAGATCGAGCAGATCATGATCTGGAACCCGCGCGGCACGTCCGAGGCGGATTTCGAGCGTGATCTTTATGTGATCCGCCGGCGCATCGAGAAGCAGGCGATCGCGGCCCAGATCTCCGAGCTGTATCTGTGCTCGCTGTCCTGCCGCTCGCTGATCTACAAGGGCATGTTCCTGGCCGAGAGCCTGACGGATTTCTATCCGGATCTGCTTGATGCGCGCTTCGTGTCGCGCTTTGCGATCTATCATCAGCGCTATTCGACGAACACCTTCCCGACCTGGAAGCTGGCCCAGCCCTTCCGCGTGCTGGCGCACAATGGCGAGATCAACACGATCTCGGGCAACATCAACTGGATGCGCAGCCACGAGACGCGGCTGTCTGACCCGGCCCTTGACCCCTATATGGAGGACATCAAGCCGGTGGTGCAGGCGGGCGGGTCCGACACCGCATCACTCGACAACGTGTTCGAGGTGCTGATCCGTTCCGGGCGCGATGCGCCGATGGCGAAGGCGCTGATGATCCCGGCCAGCATCGGCCAGGATGCGACGATGAAGCAGTCGCATCGCGATCTGTTCCTGTATTGCAACGCGGTGATGGAGCCGTGGGACGGGCCGGCGGCGATTGCGGCCACCGATGGGCGCTGGGTGATCGCGGGGCTGGACCGCAACGGGCTGCGCCCGCTGCGCTACACCATCTCGCAGAACAAGCTGCTGATCGTGGGCTCCGAGGCCGGCATGGTGAAGCTCGATGAGAGCGACATCATCGAGAAGGGCCGCGTGGGCCCGGGCCAGACCATCGGCGTCGATCTGGAAACCCAGCGCTTCCTGCACGACGAAGAGATGAAGGACATGCTGGCCGGCCGCCAGGATTTCGGCGAATGGTCGAAGTCGATCACCCAGATCGATCAGGTGGTGAAGACCGACGCGCCCGAGCCGGTGCTGCTGGAGGGGGAGGCGCTGCGCCGGCGTCAGCTGGCGGTGGGCACCACGATGGAGGATCTGGAGATGATCCTGCATCCGATGGTGGAGGACAGCCAGGAAGCCGTGGGCTCGATGGGCGATGACACGCCGCTTGCGGTGCTGAGCGCCAAGTTCCGCGGCCTACATCACTATTTCCGCCAGGCGTTCAGCCAGGTGACCAACCCGCCGATCGACAGCTTGCGCGAAACCCGCGTGATGACGCTGCGCACCCGGCTGGGCAATCTGGGCAACGTGCTCGACGAGGATCGCAGCCAGTGCAACCTGCTGCAGCTGGAAAGCCCGGTGCTGTCCAACGCCGAGTTCGCCGCGATGCGCGCGATGATGGGCGAGAGCGCCTGCGAGGTGGATTGCAGCTTCCCGGTGGAGGATGGCGAGGCCGGGCTGCGGGCGGCGCTTGAGCGCATCCGCATCGAGGCGGAGGAGGGCGTGCGCGCCGGCGCCACCCATGTGATCCTGACCGATGAGCATGTGAGTGCCGCGCGCTGCGGCATTCCGATGATCCTGGCGACCGGTGCGGTGCACACGCATCTGGTGAAATCCTCGCTGCGCACCTTCACCAGCCTCAATGTGCGCAGCGCGCAATGCCTGGATGTGCATTACTTCGCGGTGCTGATCGGCGTGGGCGCCACCACGGTGAACGCCTATCTGGCGCAGGAGAGCATCGCCGATCGCCATCGCCGCGGCCTGTTCGGCAGCATCTCGCTGAAGGAGGCGGTGCAGCGCTACAAGAAGGCGGTCGACAAAGGCTTGCTGAAGGTGATGTCCAAGATGGGCATCTCGGTGATCAGCTCCTATCGCGGCGGCTATAATTTCGAGGCGATCGGCCTGTCGCGCGCGCTGGTGGCGGAGTTCTTCCCCGGCATGCAGAGCCGCATCTCCGGCATCGGCCTGCTGGGCATCGCGCGCAAGGTGCTGGCGCTGCATGAGGAGGCCTGGAACAGCGACGTTGCATCGCTGTCGGTGGGCGGCATCTACAAGCTGCGCCGCCGTGGCGAGACGCATGCCTTTGATGGCAACGCGATCCACATGCTGCAGGAGGCGGTGGCCTCCAACAGCTTCCAGGCCTATCGCCGCTACAGCGAGACGGTGCGCAAGGCGCCGCCCGTGGCGCTGCGCGACCTGCTGGATTTCCGCACCGAGGGGCGCAAGCCGATCCCGGTGGATGACGTCGAAAGCATCACCGAGATCCGCAAGCGCCTGATCGCCCCTGGCATTTCGCTGGGTGCGCTGAGCCCCGAGGCGCATGAGACACTGTCGATCGCGATGAACCGCATCGGCGCGCGCTCGGACAGCGGCGAGGGTGGCGAGGACCCGGCGCGCGCCGTGCCGCGCGCCAATGGCGACAACGCCAACTCCGCCATCAAGCAGATCGCCTCCGGCCGCTTCGGCGTCACCGCCGAGTATCTCAACGCCTGCCGTGAGATCGAGATCAAGGTGGCCCAAGGCGCCAAGCCCGGCGAGGGCGGGCAGCTACCTGGCTTCAAGGTGACGGCGCTGATCGCCAAGCTGCGCCATTCCACCCCGGGTGTCACGCTGATCAGCCCGCCGCCGCATCACGACATCTACTCGATCGAGGATCTGGCGCAGCTGATCTATGATCTGAAGCAGATCAACCCTGATGCGCATGTGTGCGTGAAGCTGGTTGCGCGCTCCGGCATCGGCACGATCGCGGCCGGCGTGGCCAAGGCCAAGGCGGATGCGATCCTGATCTCCGGCCATTCCGGCGGCACCGGCGCCTCTCCGCAGACCTCGGTGAAATATGCCGGCCTGCCCTGGGAGATGGGCCTGTCCGAGGCGCATCAGGTGCTGATGCTGAATCGGCTGCGCCACACGGTGCGGCTGCGCACCGATGGCGGGCTGAAGACCGGGCGCGATGTGGTGATCGCCGCCATGCTGGGGGCCGAGGAGTTCGGCATCGGCACGGCGTCGCTGGTGGCGATGGGCTGCATCATGGTGCGCCAGTGCCATTCCAACACCTGCCCGGTGGGCGTGTGCTCGCAGGATGAGGCGATGCGCGCCAAGTTCACCGGCACGCCTGAGAAGGTGATCAACCTGTTCAGCTTCGTGGCCGAAGAGGTGCGCCATATTCTGGCAAGCCTCGGCGTGCGCACGCTGGCCGAGGTGATCGGCCGCACCGATCTGCTGCAGCAGGTCTCGCGCGGGTCGGAATATCTGGATGATCTCGACCTCAACCCGCTGCTGGTGCAGGCCGATCCGGGGCCGCATGCGCGCTACTGCACGATGGAGGGCCGCAACGAGGTGCCGGAGACGCTGGACGCGCAGATGATCGCCGATGCGGCATCGCTGTTCGAGCGCGGCGAGAAGATGCAGCTCGAATACAACATCCGCAACACGCATCGCGCGATCGGCACCAAGCTGTCGTCGAAGATCGTGCGCAAATACGGCATGTCCGGCCTCAACCCCGGCCATATCACGGTGCGCATGCGCGGCTCGGCCGGGCAGTCTCTCGGCGCCTTCGCGGTGCAGGGTCTGAAGCTCGAAGTGTTCGGCGATGCCAACGACTATGTGGGCAAGGGCCTGTCCGGTGCGTCCATCGTGGTGCGGCCGGCGCCGTCCTCCAACCTGCTGAGCCAGGACAACACGATCATCGGCAACACCTGCCTCTATGGGGCCACCGCGGGCACGCTGTTCGCGGCCGGCCAGGCGGGTGAGCGCTTCGGGGTGCGCAACTCGGGTGCGACGGCGGTGGTGGAGGGCTGCGGCTCCAACGGCTGTGAATACATGACCGGTGGCGTTGTGGTGATCCTGGGCTCGGTTGGCGACAATTTCGGCGCGGGCTTCACCGGCGGCCAGGCCTTCATCTACGACCCGGATGAGACGTTCGAGATGCGCGTCAACCCGGACACGTTGAGCTGGCAGCGCGTGGCGCATCCGCATTGGTCGGGCCTGTTGCGCGGGCTGGTGGCGCAGCATGCGGAGGAGACCAACAGCCGCTATGCGCGGATGCTGGTGCATGACTGGGATATCGCGCTGCCGAAATTCTGGCAGGTGGTGCCCAAGGAATACGTGAAGTATCTGCCGGTGGAGCTGGGCGAGGCGCGGCCGGCGCTGACGGCCTGATCATCCGGTCCTGATCGTCTGACGTTTCGCCCCGCGTTGCATTTGCAGGCGACGCGGGGTGGGTGTCATAAAATCCGCATGCGCATCCTGCATCATCTGCCGCTCTGCCCCTACAGCCGCAAGGTCCGTCTGGTTCTTGGCGAACGCCAGCTCGCAGTCGAGCTGCGCGCCGAGAAGACCTGGGAGCGGCGGCCAGAATATCTGCAGCTCAACCCCGCGGGGCTGGTGCCGACGCTGATCGATGAGAACGGGCGGGCGGTGCCGGATTCCTCGGTGATCTGCGAGTATTTGGAGGAGGCCTATAACAGCGAGACCGGCGAGGGCACGCTGCTCGGCACCTCGCTCGCCGATCGGGTTGAGGCACGGCGGCTGGTGGCGTGGTTTGACGGCTCGTTTGCCGCGGCGGTGACGATGAATTTCGTCATCGAGAAATATCTCAAGCGGATTTCCGGGCGGGGTCAGCCGGATGCGCAGGCGCTGCGCCTGGCCTATGCCAGCCTGCGTGAGCATCTGGCCTATATTGGCTGGCTGGCCGGCAGCCGGTCGTTTCTGGCGGGGGAGATGCTCTCGCTCGCCGATCTGGCAGCGGCGGCGCATGTGTCCGTGCTGGATTTCCTGGGGGAGATCGATTGGGCGCAGTTTCCCGAGGTGCGGGAATGGTATGCGCGCATCAAGTCCCGCCGCAGTTTCCGGCCGTTGTTGAATGACCGTGTGCCGGGGATGACGCCGCCCGATCATTACGTGGATTTGGATTTTTGAGCGTGTGGCGGGGTGGGTGTTCTGTGAGGTCGGATGGCGGAGGCGCTTCGCGCTTCCGCCCTACGGGGTGGGGAGTTTGTGGTGGGTGAGGGCGGCGAGGGTGCCGGCCATGGCGTTGCGGTAGGCTTCGTCGAAGGAGACGCCCTTGATTCCCCAGCTGCGCTGCGGGCCGAGGCCTTGCAGCTTCCAGCTTCCAACCCAGCCGAAATCGGCTTCGCTCCACACCAGCGAGCCTGACAGCACGGCGCCGCGGCGGTTGATGGCTGGGCTCGACCCTTCTCTCGGGGTGAGCACCACATGCAGGCCGAAGCGGTCGGCGGCGGCGAGCAGGGCCTGGCGTTGGCGTTCATCGGCCTCCCCATCGGCGGAGAGTTTTAGCTTCTCGCCGTGATCATCGATGTCGATCTGCACCACTATGTCCGGCCTTGGCGCCAGATAGGGGCGCTCACCGAGGCTACGGAGGGCTTCGTCCAGCTTGTCCGGGGCGAAGCGGGCGATGAGATCGAAGGGGCGGTCGCGCGTGCCCTGTTCGTCGTGGCGGGGCAGGTCGGTCATGCGGTCGAGATAGGCGAGATCGGCCAGCAGGCTTTCCGCGTGGGCTGCGATCCTGTCCACCCGCGGATCCTCCTCCAGCGCCCAGTTGCCGGAGCGCTTGACGAGAACGTGGCGCAGGGCGGTGGCCAGGCCATCAATGCGGGTTTCAAGCCTGGTGCCGGTGACGAAGGCGCGGCCGGTGACCAGGTCTGGCAGCTGCGCCTGGGCGGTGCCCGACAGCACCAGCAGGATCAGCAGAAGCCGTTTCATGCCGATGTCTCCAGGATGCGGATGGTGAACCGGGCCGCCAGCGTCTGCCCGGGCGGGAGCAGCGCGACGCCGGGCTTGTCCGTGATCTCCCCCTCAAAGCCTTGTGGGCTGGCCATGCCGTGCCAGGGTTCGAGGCAGAGGAAATCGCCGGGCGGGCGCATCCAGATGCCGAAGGCGGGGAAGCCCTGCCAGGTCATCTCGATGCCGGGGGCGCCGGGGGCGGTGAAGCGTACGCTGCGGCTGTTGATCTCGGGCAGGATGATGGCGTCTGTGGTGAAGAGCTGTTCGTCGAGCTTCAGCACGCGGTCTGCGATCGGGCTTGGGTGGATGGCGGGGCCGAGCAGCCCGTCCTGCAGGCGGGGGATCGGGGCGTCCTCCTCCTGCTCGAAGGTGAGCACATGGGCGGATTTGGCGATGCCGTCCGCCAGCGGCCAGATGAAGGCGGGGTGAGCGCCCATGTTCACCGGAAGGGTTTCACGCCCGGTGTTGTCGCAGCGATAGGCGATGGTGAGGAGGCCATCGGCCACGCTGAAGCTCAGACTGAAGCGAAAGGCGAAGGGGTAGAGGGCGCGTGTGGCGTCGTCGTCCTGCAGGGTCAGTGTGCAGGAATGTGCGTCCTGGCTGGTTGCGGTGAACAGCCGGTCGCGCGCGAAGCCGTGCTGGGTGAGGCTGTGGTCCTGGCCGTTGTGGCGCAGCCTGTGATGGGCGAGGCGGCCCACGATGGGGAACAGCACCGGGGCGTGGCGCGGCCAGGCCGGGCCTGCCTGCCACAGCATCTCACGGCCTGAAGCGTCCTTCACCGAGCACAGCTCGGCGCCGTGCAGCTTGATGCTGGCACTGAGCCTTCCATCGCCTATGGTGATGCGGTCGGCTGTCTGATGGTCCATGCGATGATCTTCCTCACCTCGCTGCGCAGGCGGCACCTTAAGGCCACACCGGCGGCGTTTCCGTTGACCTTGCCACTGGTGCGCAATCTGGAACAGCTCAGCTTTCCGACGCCAGTGACGTTTCTCGTGGGCGAGACCGGCGTGGCGCGCGGCGCCTGGTGCGTGTGATGCGCGCCTTCATGGCCGATCCGGCCGCGGTGCTGGCCAAGCTTGCATCTTGAGCGAGGCCCGGGGCAGCGCTACCACAGCGTGATGAACGCGATCGCCAAACCCAATCTGCGCCCCGCCAACCCGAATTTCGGCTCCGGCCCCTGTGCCAAGCGGCCGGGCTGGTCGTTGGCGGCGCTGGAGGCGGCGATGCTGGGGCGCAGCCATCGCGCGGCGGCGCCGAAGGCGAAGATCGAGGCGGTGATCGACCGCTCCAAGGCGCTGCTCGGCATGCCGGAGGATTGGGTGCTGGCGGTGGTTCCGGCGTCTGACACCGGGGCGGTGGAGATGGCGATGTGGTCGCTGCTGGGGCCGCGCCCGGTGGATGTGCTGTCGTTCGAGACATTCTCCACCACCTGGGCGGTGGACATCACCAAACAGCTGCGCCTTGCGGACGTGCAGGTGCTGGCGGCCGAATTCGGCCAGCTGCCGGATCTGTCGCGGGTCAACCCTTTGCACGATCTGGTGCTGGCGTGGAACGGCACGACCTCGGGCGTGTGCATGCCCTCTGGCGATTTCATTGCCGATGCGCGCGACGGGCTGGTGATCTGTGACGCCACCTCGGCCGCGTTCGCGATGGATCTGCCGTGGCGCAAGCTCGATGTGGTGACGTGGTCCTGGCAGAAGGTGCTGGGCGGGGAGGCGGCGCATGGCATGCTGGCGCTGTCGCCGCGGGCGGTGGCGCGGCTGGAGAGCCATACGCCGTCCTGGCCGATGCCGAAGGTGTTCCGCCTGACCAGCGGCGGCAAGCTGATCGCGGGGCTGTTTCGCGGAGAGACGCTGAACACGCCGAGCATGCTGTGTGTGGAGGATGCGCTGGATGGTCTGGCCTGGGCGGAGGGCGTGGGCGGGCTGGCGGGGCTGATCGCGCGGTCGCGGGCCAATCTGGCGGAGGTGGCGGCGTGGGAGGCGGGCAGCGACTGGGCGCGGTTCCTGCCGGCGCGTGTGGACACCAGATCCTCCACCTCGATCTGTCTGCGCATCGTGGCGCCGTGGTTTCTGGCGCTGGATGACGCGGCGCAGATGAAGACGGCCAAGCGGATGGCATCCTTGCTGGAGCAGGAGGGTGTGGCGTTCGACATCGCGTCCTACCGCGATGCGCCGCCGGGGTTGCGGATCTGGGGCGGGGCCACGATCGAGACGAGCGATATCCAGGCGCTGCTGCCCTGGCTTGACTGGGCCTATGCGCAGGTGGCGCAGGCGATGGCGGTTTCCGCCTGAGCTCCCATATCGCGCGCATCACAGCGGGAGGTGACGATGGCTGGCGTGATGGCGGTGCTGTTCGCGGTGGGGGTGTTTCTGGGCACCTGGCTGCTGGGCTATGTGCTGCAGCCGACGGCGAAGCGGCCGCCGGGCGTGATGCAGCTGGCGCATGGCGGGGCCGGGGCGGGCGGCATTGCGCTGGCGGCGCTGCTGCTGAGCCAGGGGCGTGATCCGGGCAGTCTGGGCTGGCAGGCGCTGGGCCTTGCGCTGGTGGCGCTGGTGCTGGGGCTGGTGATGTGGCTGGCCGGGCGCAGGCTGGGTGCGATGTCCGGCATGGTGCTTGCGGTGCATGGGCTGTGCGGGGCGGTGGGGGCTGCCATTCTGGCGGTGTGGGCGCTCGGCTGAGGGTGCGGGGCTGCCACCGCGCCGCTGCGATTTGCCCAAACCCGGCCCGGTGCTAGACAGGCGCCGCATCAGGCTGAAGGCGCATGACCGACGATCTCCCCCCCAATCCCGCTTTGCTTCCCGCCGGTATGCGCGATCTGCTGCCGCCGGATGCCCAGACCGAGGCGTCCGCCGTGGGCGTGGTGATGCGCGTCTTCGCGGGCCATGGCTATCAGCGGGTGAAGCCGCCGCTGATGGAGTTCGAGGAGTCGCTGCTGGCGGCCACCGGGGCTGCGATGGCCGATCAGGTGTTTCGCCTGATGGACCCGGACACGCATCGGATGATGGCGATCCGCGCTGACATGACGCCGCAGATCGCACGGATCGCAGCCACCCGGATGGGGCATGCGCCGCGGCCGCTGCGGCTGTCCTACAGCGGGCAGTGTCTGCGGGTGCGCGCGGCCGGGCTTGATCCGGACCGTCAGGTGGCGCAGGCCGGCATCGAGCTGATCGGGCCCGATCTGCCGCAGGCGGATGCCGAGATTCTGGTGGTGGGGGCGGAGGCGCTGGCGGCGTTGGGGCTGACCGCGCTGTCGTTCGACCTGACCATGCCGCCCTTGGTGCCGACGCTGCTGGATGAATCAGGCATGCCGGCCGAGCAGATCCGAAAATTGTCGCGGGCCTTGGATCGCAAGGATGCAGCGTCGGTGGCGGAGCATGGCGGGGCGCTGGCGCCGACGCTGACCAGCCTGCTGCTGGCGGCGGGCCCGGCGCCGCGGGCGCTGGCGGCGCTGCAGGCGGCGGAGCTGACGCCGGGCGCGCGGGCGCTGGCGACACGTCTGGCCGAGAGTGTGGCGGCGATTGCGGCCCTGGCGCCGGGGCTGAAGCTCACCGTCGATCCGGTGGAGTTTCGCGGGCTGAAATACCACACCGGCGTGTGCTTCACGATCTACGCGCCTGGCCGCCCCGAGGAGTTGGGCCGCGGCGGGCGCTATATCTGTGGCGAGGATGAGCCGGCGACCGGGTTGACCATCTACCCCGACGCGGTGCTGCGCGCGGCGCCGCCGCAGCCGAGCCCGGCGCGTGTGTATGTGCCGGCGGGTGAGGACGGGCATTTCGCCCGGGTGGCCGGCCACGCGACGGTGGCCGGGCTTGTGCCGGTGGCGGATGCGGCCGCCGAGGCGCGCCGGCTTGACTGCAGCCATGTCGTGCTTGGCGGGACGCTGCACGACGTCTAGCCTTTGTGTCCTGTTTGGCGCCCGCGGCAGACACTGCCGGGGCCGCCCTGATTCGTGGAGTGAAGCGTATGGCCAATGTGACCGTCATCGGCGCCCAGTGGGGAGACGAAGGCAAGGGCAAGGTGGTGGACTGGCTTGCCAGCCGCGCCGATCTCGTGGTGCGATTCCAGGGCGGGCACAATGCCGGCCACACGCTGGTTGTGGGCAACCAGACCTACAAGCTCTCGCTGCTGCCCTCGGGCCTGGTGCGCGGCAAGATGGGTATCATCGGCAATGGCGTGGTGGTGGATCCGGAGGCGCTGCTCGCCGAGATCGACCGGGTGCGCGCCCAGGGCCTCACCGTCTCGCCGGAGACGCTGCGCATCGCCGAGAACGCCATTCTGATCCTGCCGCTGCACGGCGCCATCGACCGGGCGCGTGAGGCGGCGCGCGGCGAGCGCAAGATCGGCACCACCGGGCGCGGCATCGGCCCGGCCTATGAGGACAAGGTGGCGCGTAGAGCCATTCGGGTGTGCGACCTGGCCGAGCCTGAGACGCTGTCGATGAAGCTCGACGAGCTGCTGCTGCACCACAACACGCTGCTGGCGGGGCTTGGCGCTGAGACCTTCGAGAAGCAGGCGCTGCTGGACCAGCTGCTGGCCTATGCGCCGCGGATCCTGCCGTTTGCCGAGCCGGTGTGGGAGCGTCTGGATGAGGCGCGCCGGGCGGGCAAGCGCATCCTGTTCGAGGGCGCGCAGGCGGTGATGCTGGATGTGGATCACGGCACCTATCCGTTCGTCACCTCGTCCAACACGGTGGCCGCCAACGCCGCCACCGGCGCGGGCTTTGCGCCATCGGCACTGGGCTTCGTGCTGGGCATCGCCAAGGCCTATTGCACGCGCGTGGGCTCCGGCCCGTTCCCGTCCGAACTGCATGACGAGATCGGCCGGCGTCTGGGCGAGCGGGGCCGGGAGTTCGGCACCGTGACCGGGCGGCCGCGGCGCTGCGGCTGGTTTGACGCGGCACTGGTGCGCCAGGCGGTGAAGGTGGGCGGCATTCAGGGCATCGTGATGACCAAGATCGATATTCTGGATGGCCTGGATGAGCTGAAGATCTGCGTGGGCTATGACATCAACGGCACGCGTTTTTCACATCTGCCGGCGGCGATGCAGGCGCAGGCGGCGGCCAAGCCGATCTATGAAACCTTGCCGGGCTGGAGCGGCAGCACGATGGGAGCCCGCAGCTATGCTGAACTTCCGGCCGAGGCGATCAAATATGTGCGCCGCATCGAGGAGTTGATCGAGGCGCCGGTAACGTTGCTCTCGACGGGGCCCGAACGCGAGGACACGATCATGATGCGTGACCCGTTCGAGGGTTAGTCAGACTTTGCTGGACAGTTGATGCTGGTATCACGCACACCGGCATGCGACAGGCGGCAGGGCAACGCAAGCGAGGCGGATATGGCGCAACTGGACGTTTCGGATACGGCCTGGGCGGGAAACATCGCGGCCTTGCGGTCACGGGTGATCCGCCTGCCGGCGACGGCGCGCCAGGGGTCGGCACCGCAGCCGCGGCTTTTCACCATGCGTGACCGCATGCTGGTGGGCGAATACCGGCCGCGCGCGCATGAGGCCGGGTTCACCCGGCTGAACTTCGAGCGTTCCTGCGTGATCGATGCCAGCCACACGCGCGAGTATCTGCTGATCTACACTGCGGACAGTGCCTGGGCGCGCTATGGCGTGTCGGTGGGGCGCAAGGGCTACAAGATGTGGGAAACCGCGCGCGGCGGCACGGTTGGGGTGTTCTCCAGCCTGCAGGCGGCGCTGGACACGCTGCTGACCGTCTGAGTGCGGTTCAAGCCTGTGCGTTAAGCGTTGGCTAAGCTGTTGCTGCCAGGCTTGCGGCATCTTTCCTGATGCAGCGGCGGCGGTGAATGGCCACGGCGGACGAGGTTTTGATCGGCGGTGGCTTCGAGGTGCTGGCCCAGCAGCCTCTGAACGATGCCGGCGGCGGGCTTGCGGCGTTCGCGGTGCGGGATCATCGCCATGGCCGCTCCGATCTGATGGCGCTGCAGGTGGCCGCGCACGCGCCACCGCGCGCCCTGCCGTTGGGCAGCCTGGGCAGTGAGCCGATCGAACGGCTGCTGCTGCCGATCGCACATGGCCGCGCGCTGGCGCCCGAGGGGCGGGAGGCGTGGTTTGTCATCACCCAGGCGCCGCCGGGCCCGCCTTTGCTCAGCCGCGCCGCCTGGCTGTCCGCGCAGGCGGGGCGCGACGGGTTCGGCCCGGTTGGTGAGCGGACCCTGATCGAGAATGTTCTGCGCCCGGCGGCGCTGGTGCTGGATCGGCTGGCGGCCCATGGGGTGACCCATCGTGCGATCCGGCCGGACAATGTGTTCCATCGCAGGCCGGGGGAGGCGATCACGCTGGGGGCTGCCTGGGCGGCCCCGCCCGCTTCCCTGCAACCCGCCTTGTTTGAGCCGCCCTATTCGGCGATCTGCCACCCGTCCGGCCGGGGGGAGGGCAGCATCGCCGATGACGTCTATGCGCTGGGGGTGTTGCTGGTGGTGCTGGCCCTGGGGGAGGTGCCGCTGGCCGGGCTTGCGCCGGAGGAGGTGGTTCTGCGCAAGCTGGAACGCGGCAGCTATGCGGCCCTCACCAGCGGGCGTCGGCTGCCCTCCGCCATTGCCGATATCGCCCGCGGCATGCTGGCCGAGGATCCGGAGCATCGGCCGCCGCCGGTGCTGCTGGCGGATCCGATGGCCGCGCGCTCCCGCCGGGTGGCGGCGCGGCCACCGCAGCGGGCGCAGTATCCGCTGGACCTGGGCGGCATCCCGGCCTGGGATGCGCGGCTGCTCGCCCATGCCATGACCCGCGCGCCGGAGGCCGGGCTGCGTCTGCTGCGCGGGGCGGAGATCGACCATTGGCTGCGCCGTTCGCTGGGCGAGCCGCTGCTGGCCGCGCGGATCGAGGAGGTGGTGCGCAACGCGCACACCAGCCAGCAGAGCGACCCGTCGCTTGCCGATGCGCTGCTGCTGCTGCGCTGCATCAGCCTGCTTGATCCGCTGAGCCCTGCGGTGTGGTGCGGTGTGGTGCTGTTTCCGGATGGGCTGGGCCCGCTTGCCGCCTGTGCCACGCCTGCGATCGCTGCCGCGCTGCGCAGCTTCGTGCTCAACGAGGCGGCGCCGGCCTGGGCGGAATTGCTGGGTGAGCGGGTGGATGAGGCGGTGATCCGGCTGGAGGCGCGGCATCACCGTGTGCTGTTGCAGATCCCGGGTTGGGCCGGTGGGTTCGCCCGGCTGCGTTACGGTCTCAACCCGCTGCTGGCCTGTGACAGCCCGATGCTGGGGCCTGAATGTGTGGTGCGCCTGTCCGACCTGTTGCAAGCCCTGGAACGCCATGGGGCGCGGCAGGCCGATTTCGTGGTGGACGAGCAGGTGGCGGCCTTCATCGCGGCACGGTTCAAGGGGCGGATGGACAGCGATTTCACCGCCATCGCGCAGAGCGAGGACCCGGAGATCGACCCGCCTGGGCATCGCGGCCTGGCCCAGCTGCGCGTGCTGGCGCGGCTTGCGGACAATGATCCGTCCCGCTCGTGGCCCAATCTGGCTGCCTGCAGCCTGCGCAGCGTGCAGGCGGCCGCCCAGCGCTGGCGCAGCCAGACCGGCCGTGCCCAGGTGCTGGCCGCGTTGCAGGCGGCCTCCGGGCGGGGCGATCTGATGGCGATGGTGCAGATTCTGAGCGACACCGGCCGCCAGAACGAAGACGCGCAGGCCGCGCGTGCGGCGGAGGCGGCGCTGTCCGACATTGATGCGATGTTGCAGCGTTTGGATGGTTCCAGCACATTGCGCGCCGCCCAGGCGCGGCGGGAGGGGCAGATGATGGCGACCGCACTTGCGGTGATGGCGCTGGTGGGGGTGGTGGTGGCCGGCAGCGCCGCGGGCCTGTTGCAAGGGGGGGCGCGGTGAGCAAACGCGAGAGGCGCGCGAAACCGAACAAGGCCCGGGGGGCTTCCAGCCTGCAGCGATCGGCCTGGTGGCTGGTGGCGGGGCTGCTGCTGGCAGCCTTGGCGTTTGCCCCGCAGGTGCTGGCTCTGGGTGCGCTGATGCTGCCAACGCTGCTCAGCGCCGTGTTTGAAACCGCGCCGGGCCGCCCGGCCACACGCAGCGTGGCGCTGTGCGGCCTGGCCGCGATCTGGCCGCAGCTGGAATTGCTGTGGCGGGTTGGGCCGGATCATCTGGACGCGGCGGCTGCGGGGCTGGAGCTGCGAAGCCTTGCCGCCGCGTGGTCTGCCCAGGCGGCTGGCTGGCTGCTGGCCGAAGCCTTGGCGCTGCTGATGATCCGCCTCACCAACCGGCGCGTGGCCGCGGCCAAGGCAAGGCTTGAGGACCGCAGGGCGCGGTTGCTGGCGGAGTGGCGCGATGAGGTGGCGTCGTGACGGGAATATAAGCGCTCGAAGGAGGGGACGTTTCGCGCGTTCGCCCGACGGAGTGGCGGATGACGCTTCGCTCTTCCGCCCTACGGGAGGTGGGTGGCGTGCTGTTTTCGCGTTGTCACGTGGGGATGGACCACAGCCGGGAGGGTTTACCGCCCCCGGCTGTGGGGTATGTCGGGTCGGGTCCGTTTCAGGCGGCGCTGCGGACCAGTTTGCGCTGTTCCTCGACCTGGGAGTGCATCGCCTTTTGCAGCTTCTCGAAGGCGCGCACCTCGATCTGGCGGACGCGTTCGCGGGAGATGTTGTATTGCTGCGACAGGTCTTCGAGCGTGGTCGGATTGTCCTTCAGCCGGCGCTCGATGAGAATGTGGCGTTCACGCTCGTTGAGCGAGGACAGCGCACCCTGGAGCAGGGCTTTGCGGCCGGAGAATTCCTCGCGGTCGCCGAAGGTGGTCTCCTGGCTTTCAGCGTCATCGACCAGCCAGTCCTGCCATTCGCCTTCGCCATCGACGCGCAGCGGCGCGTTGAGGCTGTGGTCGGGGAAGGACAGCCTGCGGTTCATGCTGACCACGTCCTGCTCCGGCACGTCCAGCGCGTGGGCGATCTTGGCCACCTGTTCGGGTTGCAGATCGCCGTCCTCGATCGCCTGCATCTGGCCTTTCAGCCGGCGCAGGTTGAAGAACAGTTTTTTCTGGGCGGCGGTGGTGCCCATTTTGACCAGCGACCAGGAGTGCAGGATGTATTCCTGGATGGCGGCGCGGATCCACCACATGGCGTAGGTGGCGAGGCGGAAGCCGCGATCCGGGTCGAAGCGTTTGACGGCCTGCATCATGCCGACATTGCCCTCCGAGATCAGCTCACCCACCGGCAGGCCGTAGCCGCGATAGCCCATGGCGATCTTGGCGACCAGGCGCAGATGCGAGGTGACGAGTTTATGGGCGGCCGGCTGATCCTGGTGATCGCGCCAGCGCTTGGAGAGCTCCAGCTCCTCCTCGGCGGAGAGCATGGGAAACTTGCGGATTTCCTGCAGGTACCGCGTGAGGTTGCCTTCGGGCGCAAGATTGATGACGGCAGAGACCATGATGGCTTCCTTTCGTCAGACCGGCACAACGCTGCCCAAACTGGCGCAACGCAAAAGCGGTCTCGGATCTGGACATGTCCAGGGTTGGATGCGGTTCGCACAGTCCCCTCCGCACCGGGCCCCAATCAGGCAGCTCCGGCGCGGCAGCGCGGTGGAGATGCATCCTTGTCTCCACAGCCAGAACGCTATCCTGACAGATCGTTCTGGTCAATAATCCGGACCCATTAAGTCTTGTTTAGGTGTTCGTCAGATAGGATCGAAGAACGCGCTGGGGATGGTGAGGGCGAGGCGGTCGAGCAGGGTCTGCATGTCCGCCGGCGGGGGGGTGGTGAAGCTGAGGGCGGCGCCGGTGCGCGGGTGGGTGAAGCCGAGGCGGGCTGCGTGCAGCGCCTGGCGCGGGAAGTCGAGCAGCGTGTCGCGCAGGTCGGGGGCGAGGGTGCGGGAGACCGCGGGGATGCGGCGGAGATAGACCGGGTCGCCCACGATCGGCAGGCCGTGCTGGGAGAGATGGACGCGGATCTGGTGGGTGCGGCCTGTGGCGAGCCTGCATTCGAGCAGGCTTGCGGCCGTGCCGGCGGCGGCCAGCGTGCGGTAGCGGGTGAGGGCGTATTTGCCGCCGCGCTCCACCACCGCCATGCGTTTGCGATCCCGCGGGTCCCGCCCGATCGGGCCTTCGATCTCACCGTTGGTGGGGGAGGGGACGCCCCAGCACAAGGCGAGATAGGCGCGGTCGAGATCGCGGCTGGCGAAGGCTTCGGAGAGGGTGGTGAGGGCCAGTTCGGTTTTGGCCACCACCATGACGCCGGAGGTGTCCTTGTCCAGCCTGTGGATGATGCCGGGCCGGCGTTCGCCGCCGATGCCGGGCAGGCTGTCCCCGCAATGGGCGAGAAGGGCGTTGACGAGGGTGCCGTCCTCGTTGCCTGGGGCGGGGTGGACGACGAGGCCGGCCGGCTTGTCGAGCACGATCAGGTCGTCGTCCTCGAACAGGATGGGGAAGGCGATCGTCTGCGGCTGCGGGGTTGCGGCAACGGGGGCGGGATGGTGCAGCGTGTAGGTGCTGCCGGCGCGCACGGGTTCGGCGGGCTGGGTGAGGACGACGCCGTCACGCAGCACGCGGCCTTCCTCGATGAACTGTTTCACGCGGGAGCGGGACATCTCGGGGAGCGCCGCTGCCAGGAAACGGTCCACGCGTTGGCCGGATTGCGATTCGGTCGCGGTGATCTGGCTGGGGGTTGTCTCGGGCGGGGATTGGGGCGACATCCGGCGTGCATAGCGTGTCTTGCGCCGGTTTGGCAGAGGAGGCTGTGCGGGGGAGCGGATGCATGCGGGCGTTGAAGATACTGACGGTGGTGATGGCGGTGATGATCGTCGCGGGTGTGGTGGTGCTGGGCATTGTGATCAGCAAGCGCATGAATGGCCCGGTTGCGGCGGTGGCGCCGGTTGTGGCGCCTTCTGTGATGTCGGCGGCTGTGTTGCCGGCTGATCTGGGCGAGCCGCAAGGCACGCGCCTGGCACAGATCAGCGCTGCCGGCGATCGGCTGGTGGTGCTGCTGCAAGGCGGCGGGCCGGATCGCGTGGTGGTGCTGGGGCTTTCGAACGGCCAGGTGCTGGCGCGCATGGCGGTTTCGCCCTGATGGCGCCGATCCGGCGGAAATCCGAGCTTCCCAGCAAGGTGTGTGCGTCCTGCGCGCGGCCGTTCACGTGGCGCAAGAAGTGGGAGAAGGTGTGGGATGAGGTGCGGTTCTGCTCCGATGCCTGCCGCACGGGGCGGCGCAGCGCCGCACGCACCCGTGCGGGGAAGGTGGATTGAAGGGCACAAGATCGCTTGAACTTGGCCAGTGCATGCAATACAACGCCGCCTCTCGCGACTGTCCCGTTCGTCTAGAGGCCTAGGACGGCGCCCTCTCACGGCGCTAACAGGGGTTCGAATCCCCTACGGGACGCCAGACCTGCAAGTCATTGATTTCATTGGATAATTTGACCTCAAAAATCGGCCAGTGTCACACCTCGGTGGTACACGGGACGCCAAATTGGCCTTCATCATCAGACGTAGACTGACTCTCTACGCACGCGTTAAAACCCCTGTCGAGCTGGTGGGCGTGCTCGGGACTCATGTCGTTAAAACTCTGCGCACGACAGACCGCAGAATCGGCCAGACACGTGGGGCTCTGTTCAGAGCGCGCATCTCGAATATCTTCGACATCATGAAGCACGAGACTCGCGCCACGATTCTGGGCATCCCAATTGATGAGGTCCGAAAAGAAGACCTTGTTAGGTGCGACCGTGTCCGCCTCCTCGCCGACATCGATGCGTTGACACAGGAACAACGGAAGCTTCTCCAAACGCGCTTCAAATTTTTGATCGAACGGGCCGAGCGCGACGTTGCCGACGAACAAGATGCTCTGGATTTGTCCGTTGACGCGCTGGACGCTTTGAAGTCCGCAAAGATGGCGGGCGCGTTGGAGGTCTACCAACGGCGAGCGGTAGAGGTAGCACCTGTCCACCAGCCCGCAAAGAAACTGGACCCACGTGCGTCCAAGTCATTATCTGAGCTGTTGGACGCTTACTTTTCTGACCGCTCGATGACTCCGAAATCAGAAGCGGAAATGCGTGTGTCGGTGCGCGATTTCGAGCGTGAGATCGGTCAGAAGCCCCTTCACGAAATCGACAACACCGATGTGACCAAATTCAAGTCCTGGTTACAGGAGAAACCTGGTCGAGCTGGACGCCCACAGTCCGCTCACGCGACCGTTGCAAAATCGCTGGGACACATCAAGACAGTTTTGAAGTGGTCAGCCAATGAGGCGGGAATTTTGGATGTTGCGGTTGGTCAGAATGTTCAACCTCGCAAGAAGACAAGGGAAGAGAAGGAACCACAGAAGCTTGCCTTTAATAACGAGAAACTGGTCAAGATTTTCCAATCCCCATTGTTCACGGGGTGCCAGTCGCGGTCTCGTTTGAATATTAAAGGCCCTTATCACTTCAGGGACGACAAGTTTTATTTCTTCCTGACGTGCTATCTCACAGGTGCGCGGGTGGAGGAGCTACCTGAGGCGACAATCACGTCTCTGGATGGAATCATGTGTCTGGATTTGACAACCACGGGCACGAAAACCCTTGCTGGAGCGCGTCTTGTGCCTATTCTGCCTGAATTGGAGCGGACTGGCTTCTTGAGGTGGGCGAACCAGCGCATCACTCAGGGTGGGAAGCTGTTCGTCGGAAAGCATGCTTCAGATGACTGGTCGAAAGCGACGAACCGATACATCGACCAGATCGGCATCGACGACCGACGCCTCACGACATACAGCCTTCGGCACTCGTTCCGTCAACTTCTTCGCAATTCGAAGCTCAACATTGAGACGATGGACAAAATTTTCGGCCACGAAGGCGACTCAGTTGGCTCAAACTACGGACGTCAGACACTGACGAAAGAGGAAGCTCAGAACTTCTTGGACGCTGTAAAATCATCGATTGATCTAAAACATCTTTACCAGAAATGAAAAAGAGAACCTTTTTAGGGGTTCTCTTTTTCAAAGTACTTGTTTTTTGCAAGCCGACACATGACAATATTATAACGTATTGCGATAAGCAGGATTGGCGTCCTGTGAGTCTTAACAGCAATACGCTTGGGACATAAATCATGATATATACAGTTAATGCATATTTCAAGGTTTTTGTTTTAATGCTGTGAGCATTATCACAAAAATACTTTTCAATTCATCAGATCAGAATTGCGTCCAGCGTCCGCTCAATAGTCGCGTAGGTTTCTGGCATCTAAATCAGCCGAAATTGCTGAACAGGGCCTTGCTGGAATGCCACAACGCCACAGCAAACCTCGACAAATTCACATCTACTTTCCTGCATCTCCTCCCTCGCAAGCCACTGGCGTCGCCAAACATTCGTGCTGTTTGCCTGAAAAAATGGTCAGACCCGACATTCCTGGACCGTGCGGTGACCAGCCCGTGGATGTCTCTGGATAGCGAGAAATTCCGCAATGTCCTCGCGGTCGATGTCGATCACTCCAACATCTTCGAGAAATTAGCCGAGCTTCCGCATGGGTTTCCTCGTCCTCACGTCGTCATGGATGTCTATAGCGGGCGGTGCCATGCATTCTGGTTCCTGACCTCGCCAGTGCTGATGACCGACAACGGGTATCAGAAGCCCAAGACATTGGCCGACATCGCGGGCAGGCTTGGGGCATGTGCTCTGTCAGACGGCAGGGACAAAAATGGACGCGATACCGCCAATCTTTTGCCTCATCGTGCGCTTTTGAAATCGCCATGGGGCCTGCAAGCCTGCATGACGGGTCAACGGCTCTATCGTCAGCCCCAGCCCGAAAATCAAGACCTATGGGAATCCTGGACGGTCAACAATCAAGATGGCCTGATGTGGCTGACGATACCAGGCACCATGCGGACGGTTGAGCTTCGTGAGATTATCGATGCTCTGGACCCGTGGTACGGCTCCGACATCGGTCGGGTCAAACCTGTGCGTCGTAAAAAGGACAACCGCCACCGCATCAATGGACGGAACGATGAGCTGTTCTTTGGCGTCAGCCAATGGTGTCGAGATTCCCACCCTGTCGTGAAAGACTACCGCGACATCTATGCCGAACTGGAATCTCGCAACCACAATTTCCCCGATCCGTTGCCAGGCTGGGAACTGAAGAGCATAGCGAAGAGCATCAGCGGTTGGATGACGCATTGCTATAAGCCTGGTCGTCAGGACGGAACCCGTGGCCGTGACTCCAAACTGACCGAAGGATTGACCGTCAAACAGAGGCAGGCTCTGTCGGGGAGAATATCCGCCGAACAACGCAAGACCAAATCCCTCATCGCTATGGCGGATGCCGTGAAGACTTTGACGGAAAATAATCAAGCAATAACACAGAAAAACGTGGTTGAAGCGTCTGGTTTATCGGCTTCAACTGTGCAAAAATACTGGTCGTTTCAAAACACCCGAGACGGTGTTCACTCAGGTAGTGGCGGAGCGGACGCGCTTTCTTGCTTTTTCTTGAAAACAATCAAAGAAAGATCTGTACAGCAGAAATTAGCCCTCAAGGCAGAGAGATTCTATTTGAAACTCATCGCCAGACTGGAGAAAAAGAAGGCCAAGCCCCTGCGGGTCATCATGGAGCCCATCGGGTTCAGTCGTGTTAACCCTGACCATCATCGGATCTTCGAACTCTGTCAGCACGTTAAAGCCCTCAATCAAGATGCCATCCGCAGAGCTGAGAATCGCAAGAAGGCCAAGAAAACCAAGGCCAATCAGTTTGAGAGAACCCGTTGGCATGAGGAGAACGCAAGGCTTCCAAGGGAGGAACAGCGTACGCGGTTCTACCATCGCAAGGCTGAGATCATAGCCCATTATGAGTCGGAGATTGGGTTGGCTATGGAATACGATGCTCCTCATATAGCCGAGAAGCTTCGGAATGCGATGAAATCCAAGCTATCCGCCGAGAACAAAGTAAGAGTTCAATTCCTCGGTCGGTAAATTAGATTTAATCACTATCTTGAAATGATATGATATTTTATATTATAATAATGAGATTATGATGGAGGTCTGTTATGAGAAAGTTCATTCTATTTTTGTTGGTTGGATATTTAATGTCTGGGCACCAAGTATTGGCAAAGCAGAGTCCGCCATCGGAGCAAATCGGCAGTTGGAAATACAGCATTATATATGATAAAATGACTGATGATCCGAGTTATATAATTACGGTAGGATCATCTGATGATTCTGGGGCTCTCAAGTTGGTATGTAATCCCGCAACAAAATCGGTCAATGCATCTCAAGACTATTATTTCGGCACGAGTGAATTTGCAGGATTTGGCACGACTGACGAAAAAAGAGAGACTCAATATAGAGTGGATGAAAAGCCACGTGTTCTACAAAATTGGTCATTTCAAAACATCAAAAAATTATTTTATTTTTCGGCTAATTCGAATGCACAAAGGCTCTCTTTAGTAGAAAACCTCAAGGGTGGAAAAGTCGTTTTAGCTCAACTTCGAAAATATGATGGTGGGATTATATCATTGGAATTCGATATAACGGGGTTTGATGAAGCTTACGAAAAACTAAAAAAAGCTTGCCATCTGTGAATTCATGAGAATTCTTTCCGAATTATAAGGGCTTATTTAAAATGAAAATTGGTGCAAATATTCTATGGATTTTGCTGGGCGGGTGGCTTCTTGGATTGGCTTGGTATCTGTCCGCTGTCGTCATGGCGATTTCAATCATCGGCCTGCCTTGGGCAAGAGCGTGTTGGGAGATTGGCACAATGAGCCTGGCTCCCTTCGGTAAGGACGTGATTTCGCAGTCGGAATTGACGGGGAAATCCACCGCAGGCGGGACGGTGTTCGTTTTTATCGCCAACCTCATCTGGTTCCCAGTGGGCATCACGCTGGCGACGATGCATGTCCTGCATGGTGCCCTGATGTTCTGCACCATCATCGGCATCCCGTTCGCGCTTCAGGACTTTAAGCTGGCTGGCATTTCGCTCTTCCCAGTCGGCAAAAGGGTCGTATCGCTGGAGCTGGTCACCGTTGCACGCGCGACGAATGCCCAAGCCGAGCTGGACAGGCTCAGAGGTCGGTAATCTTTGAAGTTGGAGGGAGACTGCCATGGGCAACGACACAGATGATCACACCACCGATTGGACCGTTGGTCCTGACGGCTGGCTCCATGCATCCTACGGATATGAAAAATCCGCCGTCATCATTCCGTCGACCGTAGGACACGATGAGTTCCCCATGCTGGCCGTCAGCGATGCTCCCAAGCGCATCTATCAGGGAAGCCACGACACCGTTTTGGCCTGTATGGAAAAAGCCGACGAGCTGGCAAGGTCCTACGGCTGGATAAACGAAAACGCCCCCAAACCGTGAGGTCTGAGGGCGCACCGGTCTTTTCCAATCGGTCAGTCTGACGGTTACACCTTGCCCTTGAAGATGCGCAGATGCTCGCCAAGCGACTGGACGGCATTGATCACCAAAGAAGAGTAGTGGTTCATTAGCAAGCGCATCCGAGGCGTCAGCTCACGGCCTTCGAGTTGGACCAACATGGCGATCTCACCCTTGGCGAGCATAATGGTCGGCACGACGTGCCAGATTTCCTGTTCGCGAGCGAACGTCAGGACCGAGATGATGTCGGCACCGTTCATTCGGCAAATGTGCATAAGAACGTCCACGCTCCCGCAGTTTCGGACTTCCACCACACCTGCATCGGTCATCAGGCCATCGTCACGGTAGTAGTTGGCTTTGACCATGTCGGCGTCTTGGCGGGTGCGCATCAGGCGCAGGTCGAATGAGCCATAGTGGCGGTCGGTGCGAAGGCGCTCGACGAATTCAGAGTCGAGGTGGATGCGGTCGTCGAACGGCATGCCAACTAGCGGGCCGTTTGCGATGGCTTCCAAAAGGCTGGCGCGGAGTTTTTCAGAGGCGGGAGTCAGGGCGAGGAGATGAATGGCGTTCATGTGGGTTGGTCCTTTCGGGACGTTGAGTAGGCGAGCGGAAATGAGCGGGACTGGATGTCGAGGCTGATTTCCGTATCTTTCGGACGACGGAGGCGTGCGTGTTCATGTCGTTTTTCCTTGATGTGGTCGGCTAGAAGGTGGGCAAGCGTCAGCGTTCCCTGCCGAGATCGGCAAAGTTCTTCACTCGGCAGGTTGCTGGGGTTCGGCTAGTTGCGAGTGCGCAGGTGGTGGCCGAGCACCAACAGGGTGTGCGCGGTTAGCTCCGAATAATATTGCACCAGGCGGGTATGCTGGTCCGTGGGGTTACGGCCCTTGCAGTCCAGCAGGACGTTGTTTGCCGTCGCGCTGATGTGCATCGTGGGGGTTACCAGCCACGTGCCGTTGGAACGGACGAACATCATGGCCTCCAAGGCATCTTTTTTGCCGATGCGCTTGAAGTGAAGCAGGAGCGGGGCGTTGGTCGTAATCTCGACAACGCCGTGGTCGGCTTTGAAGCCATCGGCACGGGTGAACGACGGCTTGCCGAGATCCAGGCGTTTCAGAATCTCATCGCTGATGAATGCACCGTGGTGCTGGGCGTTTCGGATTTCATTCTGTGCCACGAAGGAAAGCTTAGCCTTGTCCATGAACGGCAGGATCTTGATACGGTGTGCCTTCATGGCTTCCAGCAGGTTGTCACGGACGTCGGATGCGGTGGAATGCGGAATTGGGAGATTGGTTTTCATGTGTGTAGGTCCTTCCAGGACGTTGGGTAGGCGAGCGGAAACAGTCGGGACAGGACGTCGGGGCTGATTTCCGTATGATCTGGAAGGCGCGGATGGTTTTGGGCATGTCGTTTTTCCTTGATGTGGTCGGGTAGAAGGTGGGCAAGCTTCTTCGTTCCCTGCTGGGTAAAGTTCTTCACGCGGAAATCCTAAGATCTCCCAGCAGGGAACGGAGTCAGTTACGCGTCAGTGCGCAGATGGTTGGCCAATGTCTGCATCACCGCGCAGATGACGCTCCCAAGTTGGGACATCGACTCCCTCTCTTCGTCCGACCCTTGGGTCCCGAAGCTCATCGCAATCTTGTCCTGGGTGAAGGTCATGAACCCGAAATGGCTCCACCCCTCCACAGGAGCCTTCATGAAGGGGATGAGTCGGATGGCATGGTTATCTCGGCGGACGAAAAAGATCAGGTAAGGAATCTCGCCGTCCGCGCTGACGAGCCCTTCCTTCACCTTCAGGGCTTTGATGAAGTTGGTGTCACTGGTCGACCGAATTGTCTGGCACACGGCTTCGGCGCTGAACGAACCATGGTTGGTGGCTTGGCCGATATTGGCGATGAAATTTTGCGGAAAAGGTGGGAATTTATCCAGCCAACCAAGGCGCACCCTTTGCGCCTTCATGGCTTTCATCAGGTCGGCACGGAGTGCTTCAACAGGCTCGAACGCGACGGTGGATGCTTGGGTATTCATGTGTGTCCTCCAGGACGGTTGGGTAGGCGAACGCGGATTCAGCGAGACGGAAGATCCGATCTGAGCCACGTATGGTCTGGAGGTGCGGAGCGATGGCGCTGGTAGGTTTCATCGGGTTTTCCTTTGTCTGGTCAGTCAGAAGGCAAAAAATGCGCGAGCATGATCGTTCCCCACTGGGGAGTTCTTCACAGTGGGGAACGATGATCCGCTAGTTTCTGGCGCGCAGGTGGTGGCCGAGTGTCAGCAGAGTTTGCGAAGCCAAGTGCATGATGCGCGTCAGGAGCACTCCCACCAGCGGGGTCTGGGGAGCCTCGCCATTGCGACGAATCCTCACGCTCTGCTGGTGGGCATGCAGTTCGATGGTGGGAGTGCCCAACCAGGTATACCCGTCACCTTGGAACATCAGGGCTTCCATCGAGGGTTCTTTGCCGAGGCGCTTGAAATAGAAGACGACGGGAGACTTACCGCCGATTTCCACCAAGCCTTCATCGGCCATGAGGCCGTGGTCACGGGTGTAGCAGGGACGACCAAAATCCACCGCCATCAAGGCGTCGGCGTTATCGAACCTACCGAAATGTTCAGTATGGCGAATGCCTTGAGCCACCTCGGGGCCAAAGACCGCTCGGTCATTGAAAGGCATGACGCGCATCGCGCCACCATTGATGGCTTTCAAAAGACCGGTGCGATGGTCAATCTTGGGCGTGTGCAGAGTCGGAATGGTTTTCGTTTTCATATGTCCCTCCAGGACGATTGGTCGAATACGGGGAATCAGCGAGACGAAATGTCAGGGCTGAACCACGTATGGTCTGGAGGACGTCGAAAGCATGCGAGCGGACATGCGACCGCGTAAGCGCGTGGTTATCCAAGCGGTGAAGAGCGTTCACTATAGATCTCCGATAACTGAACCTTGTCGGCGACAAGGCGGTAGCGTTCCCGAAGGAAACCACTACTTAGTTATGTGAGAGATCTTGCTCTTGGGGTGGTTGACAAACGACGATACCGCCTTAGTTGGCGCATTCAGCACAATGAGTGGTGAAAAGGTGTCGTTCATCTGATTAGAGCCTTAGCAGCCTAAACGGCTCTCTGTCAACTCAAATCGCAAGCGCAGCGGATTGGCGATCATCGGTCTCATCAGGGAACAATCAAGCTTAGTGAGCTGATAGATCCATTTGGTCTCAGGACTCGTCCAGAAGCCTGGTCGCCTGCTCGGCGGTCATGGGTGCTGATTTGGGGCCATGGTCTGCCAACCTCTTCGACAGCATGCCATCGAGAATGTCTTGTGTCTCAGCGCACTTCTTTTTCATCAGCGCCACCGTGGCATCCATCTTCCTTCGGTTCTCTTTTTCGAGATCGTCCACGATGGCCCCTCGGTTGTCGATTCATCTCATGATCTTGATATCCCAGATGCCTGTTGGGTTTCCATTGAAACCTTGGGCTCATCGGCACCTGTCTGAACCATCGTAAAAGTCTGCCTATCGATGCCCAGCATCGGAACAACGGTCTATTGGTTTTCGTATAAAGTCGTCAGAAATCTGCGAAAAATTGATGCCTTATAATATAGGTAAAATAAATTTAC
>CAIYCW010000122.1 GCA_903924855.1 uncultured Rhodospirillales bacterium
GGCAAGAAGACCGCCGTGGTCTCCACCATCAACGGTGACGCCAACGTTCCCTTCTACAAGGAACTCGGCAACCAGGGCATCAAGGCGACCGACATCCCGGTCGTGGCATTCTCGGTCGGTGAAGAAGAACTCGCCGGCATCGACACCAAGCCGCTGGTCGGCCACCTGGCCGCCTGGAACTACTTCGAGAGCGTGAAGTCGCCCGCCAACACCGCGTTCATCAACGCCTGGCACGAATTCACCAAGAAGCCGAACCGCACCACCAACGACCCGATGGAAGCCGCCTATATCGGCTTCAACATGTGGGTGAAGGCCGTGCAGAAGGCCGGCACCACGGATCAGACCAAGGTGATCGACGCCATGATCGGCGTGTCGGTGCCGAACCTGACCGGTGGCTTCTCGACCATGATGCCGAACCATCACATCACCAAGCCGGTGCTGATCGGCGAAGTGAAGGCCGATGGCCAGTTCAACGTGGTCTGGCAGACGCCGGGCACGGTGGTTGCCAACGAATGGTCGCCGTACCTGGAAGGCTCCAAGGACCTGATCGCCGATTGGCGCCACCCGATGTACTGCGGCAACTTCAACGTTGTCACCGGCAAGTGCGGTGGCTCGGCGAAGTGATGTCTGAAGCTTTGACGATCGCGGTCTGATCGTCATTGCGAGCGCAGCGAAGCAATCCACTGAGCCACGGGCCTCGCTTGGGTTCAGTGGGTTGCCTCGCGATTTCGCCCCCCGTAAAGGCGGGCCACGCGTCTCGTTTTTCGCAAGGTCCTTGATGAATTCCCTTCGCAACCTGATCGCCGTGCTGCTGCTGGGCAGTGTTCTGGCCATCGCCAGCCCCGCCCGCGCCGACGACGCGCCGGACCCGTTTCTGGGCCTTGCCTCCGAGAGTTTCGACGAGGTGGCCAGCGCCATCGCGGGCCTCGCCGTCTCCGGCAACCCGCAGGCCGCCGCCACCATCCAGGCGCTGCAGGATGAAACCCTGTTCGTGGGCCCCGCCGGCGATGACGCCCCGCCCATCCTGATCAAGACCGATGCCGGCTTCATCGATGCCCGCACCAACAAGCCGGTGGCCGATGTCAACGAGGACGACCTCGTTCCGGTCAAGGTCAACAACGCCGTCCGCCGCGCGATCGAGGCCGCCAAGGGCGGGCTGGACCTGTTCGCCGCCGACCCCGCCTTGCGCACCAAGGCGGCCGAACAACTCTTCGTCTCACACGATGCAGCCGCCGTGCCGCTGCTGGCCCGCGCGCTGGAAAAGGAATCCAATCCTGCCGCCCGCACCGTGATGCTGCAGGCCCAGGCCGCGGCCCTCCTGGCCGCAGGCTCCGGCAGCGACGCCGAGCGGATCGCCGCCATCGCCCTGCTGCGCGCCCGCGGCGATGTCGAATCAAAATCCCTGCTGCAATCCCTGCACGAGACCAGCAAACCGGTGGCGGACGCCGCCGCCGCCGCGATCTCCTCGCTGCAGCGCATCGAGCAGCTCTGGAGCGTGCTGCAAAGCGTGTTCTACGGCCTGTCACTGGGCTCGGTGCTGCTGCTCGCGGCTTCGGGCCTCGCCATCACCTTCGGCGTGATGGGCGTGATCAACATGGCCCACGGGGAGATGGTGATGCTCGGCGCCTACACCACCTTCGTGGTGCAGCAGGTCATCCGCGCCTATGCGCCCGGCCTGTTCGACGCCAGCCTGTTCTTCGCCATCCCGCTCGCCTTCCTGGTCTCGGGCGTGGTCGGCATCCTGATCGAGCGCTGCCTGATCCGCTTCCTCTACGGCCGCCCGCTGGAAACATTGCTCGCCACCTGGGGCCTGTCCCTGGTGCTGCAACAGGCGGTGCGCTCCAGCTTCGGCTCGTCCAACCGCGAGGTCGGCACACCGTCCTGGATGTCCGGCGCCGATGTGATCGGCGGGCTCACCATCACCTACAACAGGCTCTACATCATCGTCTTCGCCGCCATCGTCATCGCGGCCCTGATGGGTGTGATGCGTGGCACCTCGCTTGGCCTGCGCATGCGCGCCGTCACCCAGAACCGCCGCATGGCCGCAGCCATGGGTATCCGCACCCCGTGGATCGACGCACTCACCTTCGGCCTCGGCTCAGGCGTTGCCGGCATGGCCGGCGTGGCGCTCAGCCAGATCGACAATGTCAGCCCCAATCTGGGCCAGGGCTACATCATCGACAGCTTCATGGTCGTGGTGTTCGGCGGCGTCGGCAATCTGTGGGGCACGGTGGTGAGCGCGCTCACCCTGGGCATCGTCAACAAATTCCTGGAGCCGATCGCAGGCGCCGTGCTGGGCAAGATCGTGGTGCTGATCGCCCTCATCCTGTTCATCCAGCGCAAGCCGCGCGGCATGTTCCCGCTCAAGGGAAGGGCGGTGGAACAATGAACCGGTTTTCAACCAATCTCTGCATCGCCCTCATCCTGGGCGGTGCCGCGGCGATGGCGCTGCTCAACCTGGCAACCGCGCCGGAATTCGGCCTGCATGTGCCAACCTATGCGGTCTCGCTGGTCGGCAAATATCTCTGCTACGCCATCCTCGCCTTGGCGCTGGACCTGGTGTGGGGCTATGCCGGCATCCTCTCGCTCGGCCACGCCGCCTTCTTTGCCATCGGCGGCTACGCCATGGGCATGTATCTGATGCGCCAGATCGGCACGCGCGGCGTCTATGGCAACGCCATCCTGCCGGATTTCATGGTGTTTCTGAACTACAAGGAACTGCCCTGGTACTGGCACGGCTTCGACAACCCGCTGTTCGCACTGTCGATGGCGCTGATCGTGCCGGCGCTGATCGCCCTCGTCTTCGGCTATCTCGCCTTCCGCAGCCGCGTCTCGGGCGTCTACCTGTCCATCATCACCCAGGCCCTCACCTACGCGCTGCTGCTCGCCTTCTTCCGCAACGACATGGGCTTTGGCGGCAACAACGGCCTGACCGACTTCAAGGACATGTTCGGCCTCAGGCTGCAGGATGACAACACGCGTGTCGGCCTGCTGCTGGCCAGTGCGATCATGCTCGTGCTCTGCCTGCTGGTGGCGCGCTACGTCGTCACCTCCCGCTTCGGCCGCGTGCTGATCGCCGTGCGCGACACCGAGGCCCGCACCCGCTTCCTCGGCTACCGGCCGGAGAGCTACAAGCTCTTCGTCTTCGTGCTCTCCGCCATCATGGCGGGCATCGGCGGCGCGCTCTACGTGCCGCAGGTCGGTATCATCAACCCCGGTGAATTCTCCCCCGCCAACTCGATCGAGGCGGTGATCTGGGTCGCCGTCGGTGGCCGCGGCACGCTGGTCGGCGCCATTCTCGGCGCCATCCTGGTCAATGCCGGCAAAACCTATTTCACCGGCGCCTTCCCGGAGATCTGGCTGTTCGCGCTGGGCTTCCTGTTCATCCTCGTCACCCTTCTGCTGCCGAAGGGCGTGCTGGGATTGCTGCAATCCAAACGCCAGGCCAAGCCCGGGGAGAGCAAGCCATGACCATCGGCCCCGTCTCCGGCTCGCTGCTCTACCTCAACGGCGTCTCGGTCAGCTTTGACGGCTTCCGCGCCATCAACAACCTCTCCCTCGTGCTGGAGCCGGGCGAGATGCGCGCGGTCATCGGCCCGAACGGCGCCGGCAAGACCACCATGATGGACATCATCACCGGCAAGACCCGCCCCGATGAAGGCCAGGTGATCTTCGGCGCCGAAACCGACCTCACCAGGCTGGACGAGCCGGCCATCGCAGCGCTTGGCATCGGCCGCAAATTCCAGAAACCCACCGTCTTCGAGCCGCACACGGTGTGGGACAATCTGCTGCTGGCGCTCGCCGGCGACCGCCGCCCGCGCTTCACCCTCTGGGCGCGCGAAACCTCGGAGGAGCAGGACCGCATCGAGGAGATTCTCGCCACCATCCGCCTCGGCGATCTGCGTCGCATGCGCGCGGGCGACCTGTCACACGGCCAGAAACAATGGCTGGAAATCGGCATGCTGCTGGCGCAGGAGCCGCAATTGCTGCTGGTGGACGAGCCGGTGGCCGGCATGACCGATTCCGAAACCGCCCAGACCGCTGATCTGCTGCGCGAGATCAACCGCACCCGCTCCGTGGTGGTGGTCGAGCACGACATGGAGTTCGTCCGCGCGCTCGGCGTCAAGGTGACCGTGCTGCACGAAGGCTCGGTGCTCTCCGAAGGCAGCATCGACCATGTCAGCGCCGACCCCAAGGTGATCGAGGTCTATCTTGGCCGCTGATCACCCGCCCTCCAATCAACCGTTCACCGTCATTGCGAGCGCAGCGAAGCAATCCATCGAACCGCGACCCGGCACGCGGGGGACCATGGACATCGCAGCCGCACCGGCCATGACGCCAAGAGGCCTGCCACATGCTTGAAGTCAAAGACGTCGATCTGCTCTACGGCGCCGCCATCGCCCTGCGCGGCGTGTCGATGCAGGCCGAGATCGGCCAGACCACCTGCATCCTCGGCCGCAACGGTGTCGGCAAGACCAGCCTGCTGCGCGCCATCACCGGCGCCCACCCGATCGCCTGCGGCAGCATCATCTGGGAAGGCCAGGACATCTCCCGCCTGCCGATCTACGAGCGCGCCGCCCGCGGCATCGCCTGGGTGCCGCAGGGGCGCGACATCTTCCCGCTGCTGACGGTGCGAGAAAATCTGGAAACCGGCTTCGCCGTGCTGCCACGCGGCCAGCGCAAGATCCCTGATGAGATCTTCGAGCTGTTCCCCATCCTGAAAACCATGCTGAGCCGGCGCGGCGGCGATCTCTCCGGCGGCCAGCAACAGCAGCTCGCCATCGGCCGCGCTTTGGTGATGAAGCCGCGCCTGCTGGTGCTGGACGAGCCGACCGAGGGCATTCAGCCCAGCATCATCAAGGATATCGGCCGCGTCATCGACCTGCTGCGCTCCCGCGGCGAGATGGCCATCGTGCTGGTCGAACAGTATTTCGACTTCGCCCGCGATCTCGGCCAGCGCCTGATCGTGATGGAACGCGGTGACATCGTGGTGAACTCAACCCGGGAAGCGCTGGACGAGGCAGACGTCCGCAAACGCCTCTCGGTCTGACGCGCGCATAAGCCCCGCGCGCAGCCTCACCTGCCATGCCACCCATGGCCCCATCCGCCATGGCCATAATAACCGAACCCGCCAAACGTCGGCGCCACCACAACAGGTGCGGGGGCGGCATAGTATCCGCCGCCATAATACGGCTCCGCCGGATAGGCGACACAGCCGCCAAGTGCCAGCAGCGCACCAGCAACAGCCAGTCTGAGTGCTTGCCCAATATTGCTTCGCATCGACACGCTCCAATGACTTGCCCCTGGTCATCCATCAGAGTGGCCCGCAACTGTGGCAGCACAACGGCGGCGGGATGAATTCTGTTTCACCCCAGCGACATCTGCGACGCCTGGATTTTGCCCTTTTTGCGGCCGAAGGTAACGTGGTCAGAACAGGGCCGGATCGGAAACCTCGCAATGCGCCATCACAGCCTGAGCTTTCGTCTCGCCGCGGCGACAGCCCTCAGCTCCATGCTGCTGAGCCTGTCGGTTCCAGCCTTCGCCCAGGCGCCCGCCACCGGTCTGCCGGCAATCCCGGTGGCAGGGCAGGCCCCCACCGCCGCCCAGCCCGCCGCCGCCGATCCGCCCTCGCGCGTCGGCCGCATCGCCAGCATCCAGGGTGGCGTGTCGTTTCACGCGGGCGATTCCGATCACTGGGAGCCGGCCACGCTGAACGAGCCGATCACCTCGGTCAATGCGATCTGGACCCAGCCCGGTGCCACAACCGATCTCGATATCGGCCAGGCCCACCTGGTGCTCGACCAGAGCAGCGAGGTCAGCGTCGATCAGCTCGACGACACCAGTTTCCTGGCCACTGCGGCCCAGGGGCGGATGTTCCTGCGCGTGACCAGCATGGCCCCGGGCGAGACCAACACCATCCGCACCCCGCGCGGTGTGGTGACCATCGCAACCCCCGGCCGCTACGAGATCGTGGTGGGAGACACCAACACCCCCACTTTGGTCACGGTGCATGCAGGCCTGGCCTCGGTGCAGGGCCCCGGCGTCAATCTCAGCCTGTCCGCCGGTCAGACCGCGCAGATCACCGGCGCCAACCCGTTTGACGGGCTGGCGGTGGCCGAGGTTTCGGATGATTTCCTCACTGCCCAGCTGCAGCGCGAGCAGCCGCCCCGGCCGCAGCCAGTGGCCCCGCCGCCGCTGGTGGCACAGATGACCGGGGCGGACGCGGTCGAGCAGACCGGCTCCTGGGATGACAGCCCGGATTACGGGCGGGTCTGGTATCCGCCGGTCTCGGCCGGCTGGGTGCCATACCGCGAAGGCCATTGGCGCTTCGTGGTGCCCTGGGGCTGGACCTGGGTGGATGACGCGCCCTGGGGCTTCGCACCCTTCCATTACGGCCGCTGGGCCGAGATCCATGACCGCTGGGCCTGGATTCCGGTGGAGCGCGGCTATGAGGGCTATGATGCAAGGCCGGTCTATTCCCCCGCCCTGGTCACATTCGTGGGGGCGGCCGCCGGTGTTGCCATCGGGGTCGGCATCGCCGCCGCCGTGGGCTGGATCCCACTGGGGCCGCACGAGCCCTATCACCCGCCCTATGCGGCATCGAGCAGCTATCAGCGACGGGTGAACATCACCAATGTCACCAACGTGACCAACATCACCAACACCACCACCAACGTGCAGAACACCCGCTTCATCAATGCGGGTGCCGCCACGATGGTGCCGGCCTCCGCCATGCAGCAGGCCCGGCCGATCGCCGCCGTGGCCCAGAGCGTGCCGCAGGCCCAGGCGGCGTCGTTGCGCCCGATGGCGCGCCCGAACGTCACCCCGGCCAGCTTCACCCCTGGCGTCACGCCATCGGTCGCGCGCAACCTGCATCTGCCGCAGCAGCCGCCACCGGCCGGTCTGCCGCCCCGTGTGGCCCCGGGGCCGGCCCTGCTGGTGCGTCCCACCAGCTCCGTGCCGGGCGTGCCGCAGCAAGGGGCCGGGAATGGAGGACCTGCGCTGCGAACCTCCGCGCCAACCGGTGGTCCCGCGATCCCGCCGCCGCCCACGGCGCCGACCACGGCACCGCGCGCCGCTCAGGTGGGTGCCCCGCTCGGCAACCCGGCCGGCACGCCACCACAGGCACCGCCCCACCCGCCGGCTTCCCAGCCCGGCCAGCCGCCGCGTCCGCCTGCTTCATTCCAACCATCGTCCGCCCCAACGGTGGCCCCCCAGCCAGGATCACCGGCGGCCGCGCAGCAACCGCATCCGGCCGGCCCGGCGCCCCAGGCGCAGCCAGCCCCGCCACCGCGCCCGCAGCCGGCGCCACAGCCGGCTCCGCCTCTACGTCCGCAGCCAGCGCCCCAGCCGGCTCCGCCACCGCGCCCGCAACCAACGCCGGAGCTGCGTCCGCAACCCGCACCCCAGCCGCGCCCGCAACCAGCACCAGCACCGCGCCCGCAGCCAATGCCGCAGCCCGCGCCGCACCCGGAGCCCGCGCCGCGCCCGCAGCCGCAACCGGCGCCGCATCCGCAACCCGCACCACCGCCCCAGCCGCATCAGCAGCCGGCACATGCCTGCCCGAACAATCAGAAAACCTGCTGACCCCGCTCAGGCGGGGGCGGTGCCCAGAATGCGATGGATCACGGAACAGATGTCAGACGGGCGATAGGGCTTGGCGATGAACACATCGCCAGGCCCGGTGCGCCACGCATCCATGCGATCCGGCTGTCCGGTGGTGAACAGGATCGGCACCGTCGGATTGCGCAGCCGCACCTCGCGCGCAATCTCCAACCCATCCACCGGACCCGGCAATTGGATGTCTGTTAGCAACAAATCGAAATGATCGCCACGTTCGATCAATTCAACCGCCGCCTCGCCTGTCGAGACATCGGTTACCTGGAAACCTTCATCGGCCAACGCCTCGGACAGCAGAACCCGGATCAGGTCCTCGTCCTCGACGAGAAGGATTTTTTGCGAAATCATCACAACAACGATGGTTAGGAGAGTGTGATGCTTGCCGCAAAGCACAAGTCCGTGTGGCAGCCAAGCGGTTTGGTAAACCGGCCCTGATGCGGCATGATGCGGGCGTTGCGGCGTTGCCGCCGCACACGGGGCGATACGAGAGCAATGGCAATTCATCGGCGAACCGGCCGCATTCTGACAGCCCTGGTGGCCTGGCTGACACTGACGTCCATCCCGGGCCCGGCGCAGGCGGATCCTGTGGTGGTGGCCAGCGCCGGCACCACCAGAACGGTCGCCTGCACCGACAACGACGCCCAGATCAACGGCTCGCGCAACGTCATCACCTTCAGCGGCCGCTGCACCGGCCTGCAGATCCGCGGCGACTCGAACCTGGTCAGCATCGCCCTCACCGGCCACGCCCCGATCGACATCGAAGGCACCCGCAACCGTGTCCGCTACACCACATCGCAGGACGCCACACCCACCTTGCGGGTGGTCGGCAGCTCCACCGAGGTGATGCCGGCCCGCGGTGCCATGATGCCGCGCGCCGAGACCGCGGCCCTGCAGGGCGACCAGCTGACCATCGAACTCGATTGCGGCGGCGGGCTGTTCACGCTGCAGACCGTCCGCTCCACGCTGTGGCTGCACAATGGCTGCACCGCCCTCACCGTGCGTGGTGAGGCGAATGTGGTGCATGCCGATCTGGCGCCGGAAGCCCAGGTGCTGATCGAGGGCAACGCCATCACCCTGCTCACCACGCAATCCCAGCCCGGCCCGCCGCCCAAGATCAAGGTGGTCGGCATGGGCAGCATCGTGGCGCCGGAAAGCAGCCTGATGGCAAGCCTCGCCACCCCCGCTTCACCCGGCCAGCTCCCCTTCGCCAACGTGCCGCTGGTGATGCTGATCCAGGTGCTCGACGCCCAGGTCACCCAGGCCGGCACGCTGGTGAAACTCCCCGCCGTCGCCTTCGACACCGATTCGCTCTCCCCCGGCGGCGAACTGCAGATGCAGCGCGTGGCCGCCCTGATCTCGCAGATCACCCCAAGTGGGGTGCGCATCACCGGCCACGAGGCCAACTCCGCCCGCGCCCGCCAACGCGCCAATCTGGTCAGCGACTATCTGCTCACCCACGGCTTCCCCGGCATGACGCCAGACATCCAGACCGACAACGGCGACGGTTCGGTCGACATCCTGCTGCTGCGCTGATCAGCCCGGCTCCAGCCCGCCTTCGCGCAGGATGAACGCCGCAATCTCGGCCACACCCTGGCCCGCGCGGATATTGGTGAACACGAACGGCCTGCCCTTGCGCTGCGCCTCGCTGTCGCGGCGCATCACCTCCAGGCTCGCCCCCACATGCGGGGCCAGGTCGATCTTGTTGATCACCAGCAGATCGCTGCGCGTGATGCCAGGCCCGCCCTTGCGCGGAATCTTGTCCCCGGCCGACACGTCGATCACATAGATTGCCAGATCCGCCAGCTCCGGGCTGAACGTCGCCGTCAGATTGTCGCCGCCTGATTCGATCAGGATCAGATCCAACCCCGGAAACCGCCGCTCCATCTCCTCCACGCCGGCCAGGTTGATGCTCGCATCCTCGCGGATCGCGGTGTGCGGGCAGCCGCCGGTCTCGATGCCCATGATCCGCTCCGGTGGCAGCGAGCCCGCGCGGGTCAGAAACTCCGCATCCTCACGCGTGTAGATGTCGTTGGTGATGGCCGCGATGTTGTGGGTTTCACGGAAATGCCGGCACAGCGCATCCATCAGCGCCGTCTTGCCGGTGCCGACCGGACCGCCAATGCCGACTTTCAAAGGACCGTTGGGTGAGCTCATGAGCGGAACAACCTGGTGGTTTGGGTTTCATGACGGGCGGAGGCGATGTCGGCACGCAGCGCGAAGCCGCCGATATCGTCAAGGCCAAGGGCGGCGGTCTCGGCCACCAGGCGCTGCACCAGCGGCTCCAGCCCGGCCTGCACGGCAAGCCCGGTGCTCTGCCCCAGCGGCACCAGCCGCACCGCGGCCGAGATCAGATTGGCGGCAAATCCATGCGCATAGGCGGTGCAGGCGGCCGCCTCGTCAATCTGCATCACCCCGGCCAGAGCGCCCACCGCAACCGCATAGGGCAGATCGCCGCAGGCCGCGCGCAGCTCTGGCAACAGCGTGTTGTTCCAGGCGGAGGCCGCGCGCGCAAACGCATTGCCCTGGCCCACACTCTCGCCGCGGCGCTCGGCGGTGGGGCAGGTGGCCAGCGCCAATTCGGCCAGCGCCGCGAGGGCCGCCACATCCCCCGCCGCGCGATGCGCGTGGCGCAGCACGATCAGGTCGGAACGCCCGGCACCGTGCTGCAAACAATCCGCAACCCAGCCCGAAAGGCCCGCGCCGTCCCGGATGTCGCGCGCCTCCACCGCCCATTCCAGCCCATGCGAATAGGCAAACCCCCCGGTCGGAAAGGACGGCGACAGCCAGGTCAGCAGACGCAGCAGGGCGATGGTGTCCACGGTTATGACTTCGTCCCGTCATTGCGAGCGAAGCGAAGCAATCCATTGAACCACAACGCGCACGGGCGGTTCAGTGGATTGCTTCGCTTCGCTCGCAATGACGGTGGGAGGGGATGGTCAGTCATGGCGATAGGCCCCCGGCTCCGGGTCGAACGGCGCCGAAACCGGGGCCGCCTCGCAGCCCAGGCGCTCGATCAGCTCCGCCACCAGCCGCTCCTCGCGCACGCGCAGCCGATGCCGCAGGAACTGCACCGGTACATGGCGCTGGCCCAGATGCCAGGCCACCCGCGTCAGCGTGTGGTCGTCAAACGCGGTGATCTCCAGCAAGGCCTCGGGCGCTGCCACCACGCGGATGATCCCGCCATCCTCCAGCACCAGCCCGTCGCCATCGCCCAGCCGCATCACCCGCGGCAGATCCAGCAGAAACGGCATGCCTGCCACCGTCTGCAGCCGCAACCGCCGGCGCAGGCGCTGCTCCGCATCGGCCAGCATCTGTCCCACCTCGCGCGCGCCATCCCAGCGACCGGCCGCCAGAACCTCGGTGGCCCGCATCAGAACAGGAAATACCGCTGCGCCATCGGAAGCTCGGTGGCCGGCTCGCAGGTCAGATGCACCCCATCCGCCCGCACCTCATAGGTCTCCGGGTCCACCTGAATATCGGGCGTCGCATCGTTGAGCACCATCGCCGCCTTGCCGATGCCGGAGCGCGTGTTGTCCACCGCCGCCAGCATGCGCTGCAGCCCAAGCCGCGCGCCCACGCCATCCTCAAGTGCCGCCCTGGACAGGAAGGTGATGCAGGACGCCGCCATCGCCTTGCCGTACATCGCAAACATCGGCCGGTAATGCACCGGCTGCGGCGTCGGGATGGAGGCGTTGGGATCGCCCATCGGCGCCATCGCGATCGACCCACCCTTGATCACCAGATCGGGCTTCACCCCAAAGAACGCCGGTGACCACAGCACCAGATCGGCGAGCTTGCCCACCGTCACCGAGCCGATTTCGCGCGAGAAGCCCTGCGCGATGGCCGGATTGATCGTGTATTTCGCGATATAGCGCTTCACCCGGTTGTTGTCGGACCGCGCCGTGTCGCCCGCCAGCGCGCCGCGCTGCACCTTCATCTTGTGCGCCGTCTGCCAGCAGCGGATGATCACCTCGCCCACCCGCCCCATCGCCTGGCTGTCGGACGAGATCATCGAGATCACGCCCATGTCGTGCAGAATATCCTCCGCCGCGATCGTCTCCCGCCGGATGCGGCTTTCGGCGAAGGCGATATCCTCCGGAATCGAGCTGTCCAGGTGATGGCACACCATCAGCATGTCCAGATGCTCATCGAGCGTGTTGGACGTGTAGGGCCGCGTCGGGTTGGTCGAACTCGGCAGCACATTGGGCAGGCCCGCCACCTTGATGATGTCCGGCGCATGCCCGCCGCCCGCACCCTCGGTGTGGAAGGCATGGATGGTGCGGCCCTTGAAGGCGGCGATGGTGTTCTCAACGAAGCCTGATTCGTTCAGCGTGTCGCTGTGCAGCATCACCTGCACATCGAACCGATCCGCCACCGACAGCGCGCAATCGATCGAGGCCGGCGTGGTGCCCCAATCCTCATGCAGCTTCAGAGACGACGCCCCGGCGCGGATCATCTCCTCCAACGCCTGCGGCTGCGAGGCATTGCCCTTGCCGGAAAACGCAATGTTCACCGGCAGGCCTTCCGCCGCCTGCAGCATGCGCATCATATGCCACGGCCCCGGCGTGCAGGTGGTGGCCGAGGTGCCGGTGGCAGGCCCGGTGCCACCGCCGCACAGCGTGGTCACGCCGGAGGACAGCGCCTCATCGACCTGCTGCGGGCAGATGAAATGGATATGGCTGTCAATGCCGCCCGCGGTGAGGATCTTGCCTTCCCCCGCGATCACCTCGGTACCTGGCCCCACGATGATGGTCACACCCGGCTGCACATCCGGATTGCCCGCCTTGCCGATGCCCGCGATGCGCCCGTTGGTGATGGCCACGTCCGCCTTCACAATGCCCCATGTGTCGATGATCAGCGCGTTGGTGATCACCGTGTCCACAGCGCCCTGCGCCTGCGAGGCCTGGGACTGCCCCATCCCGTCGCGGATCACCTTGCCGCCACCGAACTTCACCTCATCGCCGTAGACGGTGAAGTCACGCTCCACCTCCACCCACAATTCGGTGTCGGCCAACCGCACGCGGTCACCGGTGGTGGGGCCGAACATGTCGGCATAGGCGCGCCGTGAGATGGTGGTCATGCGAGATCTCCCATCACCAGGCCACGGAAGCCGAAGATCTTTCGCGTGCCCTGAAACGGCACGACGGTGACCTGCCGGCTCTGCCCCGGCTCGAAGCGCACCGCGGTGCCGGCCGCGATATCCAGCCGCTTTCCGTGTGCCGCCGCGCGGTCGAACGCCAACGCCTTGTTGGTCTCGGCGAAATGGTAGTGGCTGCCCACCTGGATCGGCCGGTCACCTGTGTTGGCCACCGTGATGGTGGTGCGGGCAAGCCCACCATTCAGCTCGATATCGCCAGGCAGCGTCTCGATCTCTCCCGGAATCATGGCACGCTCCTCAGCGGATCGGGTGGTGGACGGTGACGAGCTTGGTGCCATCGGGGAAGGTGGCCTCCACCTGCACGTCATGGATCATCTCGGCGATGCCCGGCATCACCTGCTCACGGGTGATCACATGCGCACCGGCCTGCATCAGATCGGCGACGGAGCGTCCATCCCGCGCGCCCTCCACCACGAAATCGGTGATCAGGGCGATCGCCTCCGGATGGTTCAGCTTCACGCCGCGCTCCAGGCGCCGGCGCGCGACCATGGCCGCCATCGAGATCAGCAGCTTGTCTTTTTCGCGGGGTGTCAGGTTCATATCGGTGCCTCGTGTCCACGCGCAGCAAATGTCGTTTCACCGGTTCGGGCAAGCAAGAAAATGGCCAATCCGGGTGTGGCGCCATGGCTACAGCGCCCAGACCCGCGGCAAGGGCCGGCCATGGCGCAGCAAGGCCAGCGCCGCCAGCACCGCCTGGCGCAACATGTCGCCATCCGGCGCCAGGATGCGCGCGGTCAGCACCCCCTCCAGCAGCGAAACCCCCGCCTCGAATGGGCTGAGAGCCCCCCGGACCGCATCCAGCATCAGCGTGGCATCCGGCCCCGCATAGACCAGCGTCGCCATCGCCCGTGCCCCGCCACCGATGGCAGCGCGTGCCAAGGCGTGCTGCACGTCGCCGTCAAACCGCAACCCGTCCTGCCAGATCAGCCACCCGTCCCGGCGCAGGCTGATCGTGTCGCAGATGCGGGCCGCCTGCACGCTCTCCCCCATCGCAAGCCTGCCGAACACCAGCATCTCCACGCCCAGAAACCGCGCATCCGCCGCCAGTGAAATGTCCAGCCGCCGATCCAGCCCGGCCTGGTCGAACACAATGCTCTCCTGCGGCAGCCACTCGGCAAACCCGCCCGCCGCCACATCCACCCGCGTGCGCAGCACCGAGGTCGGATGCCCCGGCACCACCCGGTAGAACCGCTCCGCCGCCTGGCTTGCGAAGCTTCCGGTGCAGCCGGCTCCCACGCAAAGCGACACGCCAAGCGTATCGCCACCGGCAATGCCGCCTGAGGCGTTGATCATCACCGCCTCCACCCCATCCGCGGGCCAGCCGGACGGGCGCGGGAATCGGACCTTCAGGCAGCCTTCCTGGCGCAGGTCGGCCAGGCCGGTCAGCCCATCACCCCGCCTGGCCAGGGTGATCAACAACACGCCGCGTGCCCGCTCCAGCCTCTCCGAACGATCCATCACTGCATGCGCTTTCACAATCGATCCTCAAAAAGAGCGACGAATCCCACAAATATCATACACTTTGTTGTGAATCTTGAAGAAACTTGACAAAACTCTCTTGTGCAGCCGGTCTGGCAGCATGATGACCGACAGGAACGATAGGCTTCGCTCACGGATGATTCCAGCACACTCCGCGCGGTTCGGCGACGGGCAGGAACCACTGCGTAAACCGCAGTTCCTGACCATGGGGGACTGCGCCTTCACCCTGGAGTTCGGCGACCTCGTCCACCCGGTGATCAACGACCACGTGCTCCGTCTGGACCGCGCGCTGCTCCGCGCCGATCTGCGCGGCATCGTCGAGATCATCCCCACCTATCGCTCGATCACCATCATCTTCGACCCGCTGCGCGTCACGCGTGACGCGGCGATCGCCTCGGTGCGGGCCGTGCTCGACGATCTGGACGAGGACGGGGCAGCACCTGCGCCCCGGCAATGGGTCCTGCCCGTGGTCTATGGCGGAACGCTCGGCTTCGATCTGCCGCTGGTCTCAACCCTGCTCGACCTGCCGGAGGAGGAGATCGTCGAACGCCACGCGGCCGCCACCTATCGCGTGTATATGATCGGCTTCAATCCGGGCTTCCCCTATCTCGGCGGGCTCGACCCCGTGCTGCAGATCTCCCGGCGCGCCGCCGTCACCCCCCGGGTGGAGGCGGGCAGTGTGATCATCGGCGGCATGCAGACCGCCGTGTGCTCGGTGCCCACGCCCACTGGCTGGTACGTCATCGGCCGCACCCCGGTGCGCCCGTTCGACCTGAACCGGGGAGCCGGCGCCTTCCTGTTCCGCGCCGGCGACATGCTGCGCTTCGAGCCGATCGGCCAGGTGGAGTTCGACAGCCTCTCCGCCGCCGCCGCCAGGGGCGACATCGTGGCGCGGGAACTCTCGTCATGAGCCGCCACCCGGTTGCCGCCACCCTGCTCTGTGCCGAAAAACCGGCCTTTGCCACGCTGCAGGATTCCGGGCGGCGTGGCTGGATGCGCTGGGGCGTGTCCGGCAGCGGCGCGATGGATGTCGCCTCGCTTGCCGCCGCCAACGCGCTGGTCGGCAATCGCTGGGATGAGGCGGCGATCGAGTTCGCCCTCACCGGCGGGGAATGGCTGGTGCAGGCGCATAGCTGCCGGGTGGCCATCACCGGGGGCGCGTTCCGCGTGCTGGTCGATGGGCAGGAGGAACTGCCCTACTGCAATCTCGACCTGCGCCGCGGCCAGCGCCTGCGCATCTGGGGCGCGCCGCAAGCCGTCTGGGGCTATCTCGCCGTGCAGGGCGGTTTCGACGTGGAGGCCGCCCTGGGCAGCCGCTCCACCCAAACGCGGGCCGGGCTGGGCGGTGTCAACGGCGCCGTCATCGAGGCCGGCCAGACTCTGGCACTGCAGCGCGATCAGGTGGAACACGCGCCAAGGCTGCGCCTCGAGCCGCCTCCGCGCGGCAGCCGTGTGGAAATCCGCGTGCTGCTCGGGCCGCAGGAGGATCACTTCACCCAATCCGCCCTGCGCAACTTCCTCACCGAGGAATGGCAGGTCTCCAACCATATCGACCGCATGGGCTATCATCTGCGCGGCGCCACACTCACGCACAATGAGCGCGGTGCCAACATCGTCTCGGATGGTATCGTGGCCGGCAGTATCCAGGTGCCAGGCTCCGGCCAGCCGATCGTGCTGATGAAGGACTGCCAGCCAACCGGCGGCTATCCCAAGATCGCAACCGTGCTCACCGCCGATCTTGGCCTGCTGGCCCAGGCACGCCCCGGCTCGATGGTGCGCTTCCATGCTGTCACCGCCGTGGAGGCGGAGCGCGCCTATCGCGACTTCGCGGCCTCTCTGGCCGGCATCAGCGCGCTGACCACGCCGTCCGGCTCACCTTTCGGCCGCAGACGCGGCAACGTGTCCGACCTGATCTTCTCACGCCCGCAATAACAATATCCGCCGGCACAAAATGACGTCATCGCGAGCGGAGCGCAGCAATCCATCGAACCCTGGGTCGCATCCCGGTTCAACGAATTGCCAGGCCCACTCGCCCAGAGCACGGTCTGACCGATTGAAATCAATCGGCCAGACGGTCCTGCTCTGGAAATCATAATATCTGGAGCAACTTTGTCCGATCTGACTGACCGCAAAGCGGTTCAGTCAGATCGGACGTTGCTCCAGACCGGCGCCATGACCAGGCGCCGAAGCTGCTTACCCCACCTTCAACGCGGTCAGCACCTCGTCCAGCATCTTCTTGGCATCGCCGAACAGCATCCGGTTGTTCTCCTTGTAGAACAGCGGATTGTCCACGCCGGCATAGCCGGACGCCATCGAGCGCTTCATCACGATCGAGGTCTTGGCCTTCCACACCTCCAGCACCGGCATGCCGGCGATCGGGCTGGTCGGA
>CAIYCW010000123.1 GCA_903924855.1 uncultured Rhodospirillales bacterium
CGCGCTGGAAGACGCACTCGCCGAATATGCCGGCTGTGCGGTGATCATCAGCCATGACCGCTGGTTCCTCGACCGCCTGGCGACCCATATCCTCGCCTTCGAGGGCGACAGCCACGTGGAATGGTTCGAGGGCAACTTCCAGGACTATGAGGCGGACAAACGACGACGCCTCGGCGCCGCCGCCGTCGAGCCGCACCGGATCAAATACCGCCCGCTGCAGCGCTGAATTTGCGTCGCTTCGCGACCAGTCGGCACCGGCCCGCGCCCCCACCCGGCCCCCCACGTCAGTATGCTGGATGGGGGGCCCAAGCGCGAAGCGCGTGCTGGCGCACGACGTGGGGGCGCGGGCCGGTGCCGACTGGTCTCTTGAGACCGCATCCATGAACCCGGCTCGGCACCTGCAAACCGGCAGGCTGCTGCTGCGGCCGGTCTCGTGGCGGGATCTGACCAATCTGACCATCCTCAAGGGCGACCCGCGCGCCTACGCCCCCATGCTGGGCGGCGTGCGCACGCCGCTGCTGGTGGCGGACGAACTGGCCGAGGAGATCTCCGCCTGGTCGGCCCTCGGCTACGGCATGTTCGCCGTCCACACGCGCGAGGCCCCGCGCTTCGTGGGTATCGCCGGCCTGCAGGACCGGCCGGATGGCCGCGGTGTGGCACTGCGCTTCGCGCTCCGGCCGGAGGAGCAGGGCCATGGCTTCGCCTCCGAAGCCGCCGCCGCCGTGCTGCTCTACGGCCATGAGCGCTGCGGCCTCGGGCGCATCGTGGCGGTGGCGCGTGAGGACAACATCGCCTCGCGCACCGTGCTCGGCGCCATCGGCATGGTGGAATGCGGCCAGTTCCTGCGCGACGGCGTCGCGCTGCTGATCTTCGAAAGCCTCCGCAAGACCACGTAGCACCACCCTCGCGCATTGGCGGCGCGAGGGTCGCTGCGGTAAGACACTCCCCGCACCCTTGTGCCCAGGCCCTTTCGGAGCCGCTGATTTGGCCGATCCTCCCAACACAGACCTGCCAGGCCTCGCAGCCGTCACCACCGTCCACAACGACCCGGACCATCTGCGCATCTGGACCGCCTATCACGCGCGCCAGCTCGGCGCCCGCAACCTCTACGTCATCGATCTCGGCTCGGATGATGGCAGCACCGCCGATCTGGGCGAGATCAACGTGCTGCGCCTGCCCCGCACCAAGCGGGACGATGTGCGCCGCGCCGCCTTCATCTCCGATTTCACCGCCTCGCTGCTCGCCTGGTATGACTGCGTGCTGCACAGCGAGGTGGACGAGATCCTGGTGGCGGACCCGCGCCATGCCCCAAGCCTTGCCGCACTCGCCGCCACGACGCGGGCCCCGGTGCTCAACGCCATTGGGGTCCACATCATCCACCGCCTGGGCCAGGAGATGGCGTTCGACCCCACACGCCCGGTGCTGCATCAGCGCCGCCATGTGTTCAGCGCCTCGGCCGCCTGCAAACCCGCCCTCATCCGCAGGCCCGCGCGCTGGGCGCCAGGCTTCCATGCGGCGGACGCCCCGGCCTGCTTCGGCCATCTCTGGCTGTTAAGCCTGCGCTGGTTCGATCTCGACATCGCCCATCGCCGCCTTGCCACCACCCGCGCCATGGCGTGGCAATACCCGGATGCAGGCCAGGATCAGCGCCTGTCCGATGACGAGATGACCCAGCAGATGGTGGGCTTCGCGTCCCTGCCGCAGGACACGCGCGACCTGGATGCCGGCCTGCCGCCGGTGTCGGACTTCGTGGCCGATGTGTTGCGCTCCCAGCGCGGACGCGAGACGGATGTCTACCGAATTGCGCTCGATATCTGGCCCAGCACGCTGTGGCGCATTCCCGAACGTTTTCGCGGGCTGTTCTGACCGATGACCCCATTACCCCGGAGCCGCGCGTGATCGAGATCGAGGTCGATTTCACCCAAAGCCTCAGCCGCGACCGCACCGCCCGCCAGGGCTTCGGCCCGGCCGAGCCGGAAGGCGCCTGGATGCTGGACCAGAGCAGCACGCTGGTGCTGCCGCCGCCCGCGCGCGACGATGGCGGCTTCGTGCTGCAGACCGTCGTCGAACCGCTGCTGATCCCGGGCGCGGTGCCGGAACAGCGCCTGCGCGTGCTGGTCAATGGCCACGCGGTGTTCGCCGATGCACTCTCCGGCCCGCGCGCGATCAACGCCCCCATCCCGCGCGCCGCCACCACCGCCCGCACCGCGATCGAGATCACCTTCGACCATCCGGATGCGGCCAGCCCCGCAAGCTTCGGCGCCGGGGACGAGACGCGCGCCATCTTCGGCCGCATCCGCCGGCTGACCCTGCTCGGCGACAGCGAGCTGCCAGCCGAGCGCAGCCCGATCTTTCACCAGCCGATCCTGCACACCCGCGCCCGCGCCGATCTGGCCAGCCGGATGTGGCAGCACCTGATCGCCGTGGCCGTGCAGAACAAGGCCCCCCAGGTGGCCCTTGCCGGCATCGACCTGCCGGAATGGGGCATCTCTGCCCTGGCGGACAACGGCACCTGGTCCGACCACACGATACGCGGCGAACACGCGATCGATCCGGATGAGGTGGCCAGCCTGTTCAACACCGGCTCGATCTCGCGCATCGTCCATCGCGGCCTCGGGTTGCGGCTGGAAAACCTGCCGCCGCGGGAGATCTGCGCCGCCCAGTTCCCGCCCGCCCAGCCCGCCCCCACCGGCTTTGACTCCTTCCATCTGGTGATCGACCTCACACCGCCGGATGCGGCCGCCCCCCTCACCCTCGCCTATTACCAGGCCGTGCTGGCCGGCACCGGCTGGCGCCCCGTGCTGCTGGGCCGCAACCCTGGCCTTGCAGAGGCCCTGCGCGAAACCCATCCCGACACCATCATCCTCGACGAGCTCGACCCGATCGCAACCTTCGAGGTGATGCGCCGCTCCGCCAATTTGGCCCCCGCCGCCACGCTGCTCTCCTGGCTCGCCGGCCATCTGTCACAGGCGCAGCACATCACGCTTCCGGTGCACGGCCTGTTCGATCCGCAAACCAGCCCGGGCGTGGACCTGCTGCCGACCGACGATCCGCGCCACCGCTTCCTGCGCCCCACGCCGGATCACACCGCCTGGCACGAGGCCGCCGCCGCCGAGATCGCGGCCCTGCGCGCCCCCCGCCCGGCGGAGGACCCGGCGCCCCTCACCACCGCCACCACCCACCTCACCTGGCAGCCCGCCCCATCGCCGCCGCCCATCGCGCAGCCCCCCGCCTCTCATCTGCCGCTGGACGTGCAGCCCTTCGTCGCCGAAGCCGAAGCCGCCTCGGTCCAGGGCCATCTGCTGGACGTGCTGCACCATCTGCGCCAGATGCCGCTGATCGATTTCGCAACCCTGCTGTGGTCGCTGCCCCGCGCCGATCTGCCGGGCATCAGCGCGCTGCTGCCGGCAATGGCGTCCCCCGAGCTGCAGATGGCCTATACCGGGCGCAAAGGCGTCGAGCTGTGCCGCCACACCGTCGATGCCATGCGAATCACGGCACACTGGTTCGAACGCCTCACCGGCCGGCCCATCGCCCAGACCCGCATGCTGGATTTCGGCTGCGGCTGGGGCCGCCTGCTGCGGCTGATGCCGTATTTCACCGACCCTGGCTTCTGCTGGGGGGTGGATGCCAGTCGCGGCGCGCTCGATCACTGCTACCGCGACCGCGTGCCCGGCCGCATCGTGCCCTGCGATCACATCCCGCAGGATCTGCCGCTCGGCACACAGCGCATCGATCTGATCACCGCCTATTCCGTCTTCACCCACACGCCAGAGGCGGTGGCGCGCGCCGTGCTCGCCACACTGCGCCGCAAGATCAGCCCGCGCGGCATGCTGATGCTCACCATCCGGCCCGCCGAATACTGGCAGGTCGCCCGCGGCAGCATCGCAGCGGCGATGATCGAAACCCACCGCACCACCGGCTTCGCCTTCCACAGCCACAACATCCTCGCGCCGGACGGCCAGGAGCTTTACGGCGATACTTCCATGACACTCGACGCCCTGGCGCGCCTCGCGCCGGACTGGGCGATCGAAGGCTTCGATCGCGGCCTGGATGAGCTGCAAACACTGGTCTTCCTCACCCCCAGATAAACCCTGGGATCGCTCACCACCCAACCGCCCCCGCGCGCGGCGGCACGCTCGGCCGTGTGAAACCCGCAGGCGTGCGCTCCAGCCGCGCGGGATGGCGCACCGCCTGCATCACCCCGAACCCGCTGGCACTGCGCTCCAGCAGATCGGCAAAACTCTCCACAGACGGCACCGGCCAGGCCGGGTCAACCGCCACCTGCCCGAGCCCCCGCAGCCACGCCCCGGTGCGCGCCAGCGACACGCGCACATGCCACGAACCGCCCTCGCGCATCCGGCGCAGCAACGCCGTCATGATGCCGGCCGCCAGCAGATAGCCGGTGGCGTGATCCAGCGCCTGCACCGGCAAAGGCCTTGGTGAAGCCTGCCCGAATGCCGCAGCCTCCGCCGCGTTGAAGCCGCTCGCCGTCTGCACCAGGCTGTCAAAGCCGCGCCTTGCAGACCACGGGCCCGCGGCGCCATAGGCGGACAGTTCCGCCACCACCAGCCCCGGGCGCAGCGCCACCGCCTCGGCCGGCCCAAAGCCGCGCGCGGCCAGGCTGCCAGGACGATAACCCTGCACAAACACATCCGCCCCCGCCAGCAACCCGGCCAACGCCGCCCGCCCGGCGGCATTGCGCAGATCCACCACGCCCTGGCGCTTGCCCCGGCCCAGATCGGCAATGCCGAACCCCGGCAGATCCGGCCCCGTGATGGTCAACACCTCCGCCCCATGCGCCGCCAAGGTGCGGGTGGCGACCGGCCCCGCGATCACCCGCGTCAGATCCAGCACGCGCAGCCCGCCCAGCGGCGCCTCGTCAAACGCCAGCCCCTCCGCCGGCGCATCGCCGATCCGGGTGATCTCCACCAGCGGCAAGCTGGCCACAGCCTGGCCGTGCGGATGCGCATCCCAGGCCGCGAAATCCCGCAGTGCCGAAATGGTCAGCCCGCGCGAAATCGCCTCCGCCTCCAGCGCGAACGCATCCCAGCCGCGCAACACGGCCGCAACCGACGCCCGGTCTCCGGCACAGCCCAGCAGGTCCAGAATCGCCGCGCGGTGATGATCGAAATTCGTGTGCAACCGCACCCAGCCAGCCCCACCGGTCGGATACAGCCCGGCAATGTCGCCCTGCTCGCGCGCCACCCACGCGCCGTCCAGCCGCAACACCTGCTCGGACTGGAACGCGGCCGCGGCGTGGCGCTGATCCACCACAACACCCTGGCTGCCGCCGCCCCGCGCCTCCCACAGCAATGCCGCCGCAAGCCCTGACACCGCGATCGCCGCCGACGCCGCCTTGTTCACCCGAAACGAGGACGGCAACACCGGAGCGCCCAGAATCTCCACCTGAGACAGAGCGGCCACCGGCAATCCCAGCGCCTCCGCCAGCCCCTGCAGCATCACACGCCCCGGCATACCATCCCCCAACAGCCGCACGCCCCACACAACACCTTGTCAGACGCCCCCAGCCTGATCAAATCCTCCCACGCCGCCTGCAAGGACATCCCAATGCCGCTCAGCCCAGCCGCCCCGCGCGACCATTTCCACACCCGCACCATCACCCTGCAAGGCTTCCAACGCGAAGACGGCCAGTTCGACATCGAGGCGGAACTGATCGACACCAAATCCTACCCGTTCACCACACTCGACCGCACCGTCGAACCCGGCACCGCGCTGCACCACATGCGCGCGCGCATCACCGTCGACAGCACGCTCACCATCACCGCGGCCGAAGCCGTCACCGAATCAGGCCCGTTCAACATCTGCGGCGGCGGGGCGGACACCTTCCAACGCCTGGCCGGGCTGCAGATCAAATCCGGCTTCCTCAAAGCCGCCAATGAACGGCTCGGCGGCGTCGAAGGCTGCACCCATCTGCGCGAGGTGCTGCAACAGATGGCCACCGTCGCCTTCCAAACCACCTACCCGGTGCGCGAAAAATCCAACACGGCCGATACGCCGCGCCTGATCAACACCTGCCACGCCTATGACAGCCGCCGCGAAATCATCCAACGCCGCTGGCCCGCGCATTATACGGGGGAGTGAGGGGTTCTGGGGGTGAGTGGCCTCCGGCCCGGCCAGGGCTCCGCCCTGGACCCGCAAGGGGCAGTGGCCCCTTGACCCATTATATGATCCCTGACGTCTGAGGGGGTTATGACCGGCGTTTGCCGGTCACAACCCCCTC
>CAIYCW010000124.1 GCA_903924855.1 uncultured Rhodospirillales bacterium
CTGGGATCTGTCATGTTCGACCCTTGGCGGAGGCGCTGCGCGCTTCCGCCCTACGGTTATTCGGCCGCGATCTTGGCGGCTTTTTCGGCTTCCAGGGCGGCGGCCTTCTTTTCGACCAAGCCGATGATGTGCTCGATCATGTCGCCACCATCGATCGTGTGGTCGGTCTTGCCCGCGGCATAGACCATGTGGCGGCCATTGCCGCCGCCGGTGACGCCGATATCGGTCATCAGCGCCTCGCCGGGCCCGTTCACCACGCAGCCGATGATCGACAGGGTGAGCGGGGTCTTGATGTGGGCGAGGCGGGATTCGAGCTGGGCCACCGTGTCCACCACGTTGTAGCCCTGGCGCGCGCAGGACGGGCAGGAGATGATCTTCACGCCGCGATGGCGGATGCCGAGCGACTTCAGAATGTCCCAGCCGACATAGACCTCCTCCTCCGGTTCGGCGGAGAGCGAGACGCGCATCGTGTCGCCGATGCCGGCCCAGAGCAGGTTGCCGAGGCCGATCGAGCTTTTCACCGTGCCGGCACGGCGCGAGCCCGCCTCGGTGATGCCGATATGCAGCGGGTGGTCGCACACCTCGGCGAGTTGCTGATAGGCGGCGACCGCCATGAACACGTCCGACGCCTTCACCGAGATCTTGAACTCGTGAAAATCGTTGTCCTGCAGGATGGCGGCGTGTTCGAGGGCGGATTCCACCAGGGCTTCCGGGTTGGGCTCGCCGTATTTTTCGAGCAGGTGCTTCTCCAGCGAGCCGGCATTCACGCCGATGCGCATCGAGCAATTGTGGTCGCGCGCGGCCTTGATGACCTCGCGCACGCGCTCGGGGCTGCCGATATTGCCGGGGTTGATGCGCAGGCAGGCAGCGCCGGCCTCGGCGGCCTCGATGCCGCGTTTGTAGTGGAAATGAATGTCCGCCACGATCGGCACATGCACCTGCCTGATGATGTGCTTGAGGGCCGCCGTGCTTTCCTCATCCGGGCAGGAGACGCGCACGATGTCCACGCCGGCTTCCTCGGCGCGCAGGATCTGGGCGACCGTGCCGTCAATGTCGGTGGTCAGCGTGTTGGTCATGGTCTGCACGGAGATCGGGGCGTCGCCGCCGACCTTGACGTTGCCCACGCTGATCTGGCGCGACTTGCGGCGTTCGATGTGCTGATACGGGCGGTAGGCGCTCATGGGGTGAGACTCCTCAAGACAATGGCCGTTCTTATCAAACGGCGGGCGCTTGCGCTAATTCGACGACGCAGGCCGGGCTTGCGCGGCCGGCGCGGGCTGCGAGCCCTGCGCGGGCTGCGGGCCCTGCGAGGGCTGCGCGACCGGTGCGCCCGGGGCTGCCTGATAGGTGGCGGCGAGTTTGCCGGCCTGCACCTGGTCCAGATCGAGCGGCAGGTTGCGGCGCACCGCGCCATCCGCGCCCAGCGGGGCGGTGGGCTTGCCGTCCAGCAGGATTTCGGTGCCACCGGCATTGCCCACCGTCAGCAGCAGGCCGCTGCGGTTGGGCACCGGCCAGGCATCGCCCGCCTTCATCGTGCGGTCGAGCACCACGCTGTTGCTGGATTTGTCGCGCACCTGCAGCCAGGCCTCGGCCTTGGCGCGGATCACCAGGCGCCCGCCATCGGAGGCAAGCGGGGCGACCGGTGCGGCGTTGGCCGCCTGCGCGCCGGACGCGGCTGCCGGGTCGGCGGGGGTGGCGCCCGGCATCGTCACCGGCACCAGCACGGGCACCGGGATGGACGGCACGGCCATGGCGGGCGTGGAACCCGCAGCCGGTTGTGAGGCGTTGGCGGGGATCGACGCAGAGGCCGATTGCGGGAGTGCGCCTTGGGGGGATGCGGCCTGGGGCATCTCCACCGGCTTCGGCATCGGGGTCAGCCCGGCTTCGACCGGCGCCAGATGATCCGGCAAGGTGGCGGTTTCAACGGGTGCCGCGTCGTTCATGCCGGTGACGCGATACCAGCCGATATAGCCACCGATCACCAGCAACAGGCCGACCAGCACCACCGCCAGCGCCGGCACGCCACGCTCGGGCACCGGGGCGGGAAAGGTCAGCTCGGTCTTGCGGCCCAGCTCGGCCATCTCGGCGCGGAAGCGGCGCGAGATCTCATCGGCGTCGAGGCCAACGGCCGCGGCATAGGTGCGCAGGAAGCCGACCGCATAGGCGTTGCCCGGCAGATCGGCCAGGCGGCCTTCCTCGATCGCCTCAAGATAGGGCAGACGGATGCGCAGACGCGACGACAGGAAGGACAGATCCCAGCCCAGCCGCTCCCGTGCCATCCGCAGATCGGCCCCCACGCCCACGGCATGGCCGTGCTGCGCGGTTCCGTATGGGCTCGCCGGGGGTGACATGGTGTTCAGGCCTTCCAACGGACTCGTCCTGCTTTTGCTGTCCACGACGATGGATCAGGCTTTTCAAACGCTGCAAAGCCCGTGACCGATGGGCATGTCACGGGCGTGCATGTCATAGGCCTTGGTGCCTTTGTAAACTGTGGACAGTTCATTGCCAACCGCCGCGAAGCTGGGCCTTGGTTGCGTTTTGATGACGCAGCGGCACGACCTGCCGGGCCCGGGCGTGTGGCCTGCCGACAGATCCGCGCTTTCGGTGGCACGCCGGCATCCTGTATCACCTGGGCATGACGTCTCTGCGCGCCCGGTTGTTTGGAATCTGGCTGTTGTCGCTGGTGGCCGCCGTGGTGGTGGGCACGCGGCTTTGGCAGCTGAGCGCTGAATCCAACGCCGCCCTGCGCGGCCGGGCGGAGGATCTGCTGGAACAGGCCTGCGGCCAGGTGAGCGATCGCTACAGCTTCTATGTCACCGGGTGGAACGGCCCGCCACAGGGCCAGGCGGACACCAGGCTGGCCGGCGATCTGACAACGCTTGCCCGGCTGGCGCTGGCCGCTCTGCCTGGGGTGCAGGGCGGCGTGCTGCGCGATCCGCAGCTGATCGAGCCCGCCACGCCGCAAAGCCGCATCGCGGCCCTTGCGGTGGCCGAGCAGGCGACGACCATCGACCAGTCCACCCATGACGGACGCAGCACCGTGCTGCTCGCCTGCCCGCTGCCCGGGCCGATCCCCAACATGGCGGCCTGGGTTGCCACCGACATCGACACCGCCCCGGACAATCCGCGGCTGCGCATGGGGGGCGCGGTGCTGCTGGCGCTGATGCTGACCATCTCTGGTGCGCTGATCTGGCTGGTGACCTCGATGAGCCGGCGGGTGCGCAAGGTGCAGGCGGCGTTGGCGCGGCACAGCCCGGACGGATTGCCGCATGTGCCGCTCACCGGTGAGACGCTGATCGATCAGATCATCGAGGCCCTCAACGAGGCGGGCGAAAGACTGCGTCTGGCGCAGCATGAGACCAGCGAGGCGCATGCCCGCGCTGCGGCGGCCCAGCGTCTGGCGGCCCTTGGCAGGGTGGCGGCCGGTGTGGCGCATGAGGTGCGCAACCCGATCGCCGCCATGCGGCTGCGCGCCGAGGGGGCGCTGGCGCTGGACCCGGGGCTGGACGCGGCCCGCGCCGGGCTGCGCGCGCGCACCGCGCTGGAGGCCATTCTGCGCCAGATCGATCGGCTGGAACGCCTGTCCACCGAATTGCTCACCATGACGCAGCCACGCCAGCCAAACCGCCAGAGTGTCGATCTGCGGGCGTTTCTGACCCTTCTGCAGGTGGATTGGCCGGGGATTGCGATCACCTGCGAGGGGGTGGACCAGGCCGCGTTCGACCCGGATCTGACGCGGCGCATTCTGGACAATCTGCTCGACAACGCCGCCCGGCACAGCAAGCAGGGCAGCATCATTCGGGTGCAGGTGTGGATGCAGGCGCGGATGCTGGAGATCCGCGTCATCGATGACGGGCCGGGTGTGCCGGCATCGTTGCAGGCCAGCCTGTTCGAGCCCTTCGTCACCGGGCGGGCCGATGGCACCGGGCTTGGGCTTGCCATCGCGCGGGAACTGGCCCAGGCGCAGGGCGGCACGCTTGCGCTGGAACCGCTTGAGGCAGGGGCGTGCTTCGTGCTGCGCCTGCCGCAGGAGGGCTGATGGCGCGCATCCTGGTGATCGATGACGACGAGGCGCTGCGCGACAGCCTGGCGGAGGCGCTGGACGATCTCGGCCATCAGGCGGCGTTGGCCGAAAGCGGCGCGGCGGGGCTTGCGGCCCTCGCCAAGGGCGGGATCGATGCGGTGCTGCTCGATCTGCGGATGCCGGGGATGGACGGGTTGGAGGTGCTGGCCCGCATCCGCGCCGATCCGGCGGCGCCGCCGGTGGCGGTGCTGACCGCGGTGCCGACCGCGTCCAACACGATCGAGGCGATGCGGCTGGGGGCGGTGGATCATCTGGCCAAGCCGATCGGCCGCGCCGATCTGGCACAGCTGGTGGCGCGGCTGCTGCCGGCGGCGGAGGCGGTGGTGGCGCGGGCGGCGCCGCAATCGGGCGGGCTGATCGGCGGGTCGGCCGCGATGCGCGAGGTGCAGAAGGCGATCGGCCGGCTGGTGGACAGCGACGCCTCGGTGCTGATCACCGGTGAGACCGGCACCGGCAAGGAGGTGGTGGCGCGCAGCCTGCACAGCCACGGCAGGCGCGCCGGCCGGCCGTTCGTGGCGCTGAACTGCGCCGCCATTCCGGCGGAGCTGCTGGAATCCCAGCTGTTCGGCCATGCGCGCGGCGCCTTCACCGGGGCGGTTGCCGAGACGGTGGGCTCGTTCCGGGCGGCCGATGGCGGCACGCTGTTCCTTGATGAGATCGGCGACATGGCCCCTGCCCTGCAGGCCAAGCTGCTGCGCGTGCTGGAGGATCACGTTGTCACGCCGCTGGGTGGCAGACCGGTGGGCATCGATGTGCGCATCGTCTGCGCCACGCATCGTGATCTGGCCGCCGATGTGCGCGCCGGGCGGTTTCGCGAGGATCTGTTCTACCGCATCGGCGTGGTGCCGATCGCCTTGCCGCCGCTGCGCGCGCGGCTGGCCGATATCGTGGAGCTGGCCGAGCATTTCCTGGCGCTGGCCTCCACCCCCGCGCGCCAGCTTTCGGCCGAGGCGGCGCAGCGCCTGCTGGCGCATGACTGGCCGGGCAATGTGCGCGAGCTGCGCAACGCGATGGAGCGTGTGGCGGCGCTGGGGCGGCAGCCTATCGTGCTGGCAGGCGAGCTCGACTTCCTGCGCCCCGCCCCGCCGCAGGTGGCAGACAGCGTGCCGCCCGGCGATCTGCCAGGGGCGCTGGCGCGGCTGGAGCGCGCGATGATCGAGCGCGCCTTGGCCGAGACCGGCGGCAATCGCAGCGAGGCGGCGCGGCGGCTGGGCATTCACCGCCAGCTGCTGCACGAGAAGCTGCGGCGGCTCGGCCTCGGCGAGACGCAGGCCTGACGCTGTCCGGCATCCGGACACATCGTCTGGTTCACGGACGCAGCTTCGCCCGACACATCGATTTTTTCCATTTAAAATCAACAATCTGCAACTGGCACAGTCTGTGCGTTGCCATGCTCCCGAAGCCGGTCCCGCCGATCAACAGGGGCCGGATCATGAAGGAGAGACCGCATGTCGCATCGCAACCCCCACTGGCTCGCCGGCACCGCCATCGCCGCCCTGCTGACGCTTGGGGCGGTATCCAGTGCCCAGGCCCAGCCGCGCCCGCATGGCGGCATGGCGCTGTCGGAGATCGATCCGGCCCAGCTGCCCGAGTTCAAGGGGCGCATCGCCCAGTTCACCCTGGCCCCGTTCGGCGAGATCGTGGGGCTGATCCTGGCGGACGGCACCGAGGTGCAGACGCCGCCGTTTCTGTCCACCCAGCTCGCCTACAGCCTGAAGCCTGGCGATGCGGTGACCATTCGCGGCCTCAAGGCGCGGGCGGTAGCGATGGTCGATGCGGTGAGCATCACCAACGACGCCAGCGGCGTGGTGATCACGCTGCCGGCGATGCTGCCGCCGCAGGAGCGGCCGCGCAGCGATTTCGCGGGCAAGGTGCGCGTTGTGCTGCACACGCCGCGCGGCGAGGCGGATGGCGCCATTCTGGAGGACGGCACCGAGCTGCGCCTGCCGCCGCCGGAGGCCGCCAAATTCACCGAGTTGCTGAAGCCGGGCGCCGTGGTTGCCGGCCGCGGGGTGATCACCAGCAGCGCGCTCGGCAAGGTGATCGGCGTGACGGATCTGGGCGCGCAGGCGGGCCAGCTTGTGCATCTGCAGATGCCGCGCTTCGGCGCCGAGATGTGGCGCGGCCATGGTGGCCCGCATCCGGGGCAGGACCCGCATTTCGGCCCGCATGACATGGCGCCGGTGCCGCCGCCCAAGCCCTGAGTCCTGATCCCCTGGCTGACCGGTGCGCGTTGCGCACCGGTCAGCGCCCTCCCCTGCTGTTGCCGACCACGCCTTAAAGGTTTTTCACAGATGTTCAGCAAAGGCGCCAATGGCGCGCAGTCCCCCATCGCCTACGTGTCCGCCGACACATCAAGGATCGCTCTGTCCACCGCACAGCTGCGACCAGGGCCGGCTGACGACGGTCAACGGTTGGGCACACTGTATCAGACATTGCTGCAGCTGGTGCTGCGCGACCGGCATGACCTGAGCACGCTGCAGATGGCGGGGCTGCTCAGCGTGTATGTGACCAACGACGCGCAGAGCCTGGGGGAGCTGGCGGGGAGGCTGGGTGTGTCGCGGCCGATGGCCACGCGCATCGTCGACCGGCTGGAGGAGCTGCGCCTGGTGCGGCGCCGGCCGGATCGCAACGATCGCAGGCGGGTGCTGATCGCACCGACCCAGGATGGTCTGGCCTATGTGACGATGATGGCCGAAACCGGGGAGGCGGGCTGACCCAGGGTGGGCCTGCACCACCGGCTTGCCAACGTCCCGCAACCCGGGCAACCATGCCGTGCTGTCAGCGTGGCTTCCCACAGTATCGATATAGTCTGTTCTGATCTGTGTTGAATATTGAGTGTGAGGCCTCGATTTATGACGATCACCGAAGATGAGGCTGGATATCATGACGTCTGAACGCACCGATCTTGGCGACCGGACCGAGGTTGGCGCGATTTCCGAGCTGTTCTCACTGTCGGGGCTGACAGTGCTCGACATTGGGTGCGGCCCCGGCAAGATTGCCCGTGATCTGATCGCAGCCGGTGCTGCGGTGACCGGCATTGAGCCTGATCCGATCCAGGCGGAGAAGAACCGCGGGCAGGACCCGATCGCGGGCCTCACCTTCATCGAGGCGCGGGCGGAAGACCTGCCGGTGGCCGATGCCGCGGTCGATGCTGTGTTCTTCTTCCGCTCCCTGCACCACGTGCCCGTGGCGCGCATGGATGCGGCCCTTGGGGAGGCAGCGCGGGTCGTTAAAAGCGGCGGGCGCGTGGTGGTGGTGGAGCCGGGCATCCACGGCACGCATTTCTCGGTGCAGAAGACCTACCACGACGAGACCTATGTGCGCGCGATGGCGCAGGAGGCCCTGGCGCGCACCATGCCGCAGCTGTTTGCGCAATCCGCGCTCTACACCTTCATGATGCGCCCGCGTTACGCGAGCTTCGAGGCGATGGTCGAGCGGGTTCTAGGGCAGACCTTCAACGACATAAGGCGCGACAAGGTGGAAACCGATGCGGTGCGCGCCCTGTTCGAGCAGGCCAGGACCGCGGATGGCGATTACGCCTTCACCCAGCCGATGCTGCTCAACGTCTACACCAAGGCGTAGCACGCCCCGTCACCGCGGGTGACGGGGAGCGGGGTCTGGCAGGGACTAAAGTGCCGCGATCGCCTTCTGCACCTCGGCGGCATGACCATCGATCTTCACCTTGGGCCAGATGGCGGCGATCTTGCCGGTGGCGTCGATCAGGAAGGTGGAGCGTTCGAGGCCCATGTATTTCTTGCCGTACATCGATTTCTCGACCCACACGCCATAGGCCTCCGCCACCTGCGTCTCGGCATCCGAGGCGAGCGGGAAGGTGAGGTTGTATTTCTCGGCGAATTTCTCGATCGGCTTCATCTTGTCCTTCGACACGCCGATCACCTCGACCCCGAGCTTGCCGAGTTGCGGCAGCGCCTCCTGGAAGGCGCAGGCCTCCTTGGTGCAGCCGGGCGTGTCGGCCTTGGGGTAGAAATACAGCACGAACGGGCGGCCGCGCAGCTCCGCCAGGCTGACCGTGCGGCCACCCGAGGCCGGCATGGTGAAATCGGGGGCCATGTCGCCTTGTGCCAAACTCATGTCTGAGGGTCTCCCACCAATCGGATGAAGGCGGCACGCAGTTCCGCCGCCAGTTCATCGAGAGTGGCGCGCAATGCGGGCAAGTCAACCGCGGACAATCCCAATTCATGCGCGGTGCGCAACAACAGCGTGGCGCTGGCCGGGCCGGGATCGGCGATGGTCCGCGGCCCCTCGGTCAGCCGCAGCATGCCCTGGATGCTGCGCCAGACCCGATCGGCATGGGTGAGCAGGGCGGCATCCATCGCCGCCAGATGGCCGGCCTGGGCGAGACCCGCAACCGCCACGCGCAAGGTGGGGTCCATCGGGCCGTGGCGCAGCTGCAGGGTCTGGACGATGAACTCCACCTCGATCTGCCCGCCCTTGCGGTGCTTGACGTCCCACGGGCCGGCGGATGGGATCTCGCGCAGCATGCGCGCGCGCATGGCGGTGGCGTCCGGGCCGATCCTGGCCGGATCGCCCGAGATGATGGCGGCACGGATCGCGGCCTCGACGCGGGCGGCAAGCCGGGCCGGGCCTGCCACGACGCGGGCGCGGGTGAGCGCCATGCGCTCCCAGGTCCAGGCGTCGCGGGCGTGATAGGCCTGAAACGAGGTGAGCGAGACGGCGACCGGGCCCTTGTTGCCGGAGGGGCGCAGCCGCATGTCCACCGCATACATCGGCCCTTCCGCATCGGGCGCGGTGAGGGCGGCGACGAAGGCGTGCACCGCGCGGATGAACCACTGGCTTGCCGGCAGCGGACGGATGCCCTCCGGCCCCTCGCTCATCGTGATGCGGGATGGGTGGTCATAGACCAGCATGAGGTCGAGATCGGAGCCGGCCATGGTCTCGCGCCCGCCAGCCTTGCCGAGCGCCACCACCACCATCGAGCCGCCCTTGACCGTGCCGTAGCGCGTGGCGAAATCGGCCAGCACCAGCGGCAGCAGGCTGGACAGGGCGGCGTCCGCCAGATCGGCGCGGCGCAGCCCGGCCTGATCGGCGTCCAGACTGCCTTGCAGCGTTGCCACCGAGATCGCGAAATCACGCTCGCGCACCACGGCGCGGATGGCGGTGATCGCCCCTTCCAGTGAACGGGCATCGGCGAGCCGGGCGCGGATCAGGCTGCGCGCCGGGCTGTGCTCGTCCCGCCCGAGCAGGCCGTCCAGGGCCGAGGGGGAGCGGGCGAGATGTTCGGCAAGGCTGGGCGCGGCGCCCAGCACATCCGCCACCAGCGTCTCCAGCCCGATATTGCGCTGGAACAGCGACAATATCTGCACGCCGGCTGGCAGGTTCTCCAGAAACGTGGCC
>CAIYCW010000125.1 GCA_903924855.1 uncultured Rhodospirillales bacterium
AGGACGACGTGGAAACACGCTTGACTGCCAAGACAGTCGCTGCACCCGCAAGGGGCAGTGGCCCCTTGACCCATGACATTCATCTCTGACGGCTGAGGGGGTGGTGACCGGCCCTTCGCCGGTCACCATCCCCTCAGCCGTCAGAGATAAACTGATGCAGGTCCAGGACCGCTGGTCCTGGTAGGTCCAGGGCAAAGCCCTGGTCCCGCCGAAGGCGATCGCCCCGCACCACGCACCCACCCCACCCTCACGGGCCAAGCCGCACATGCACTGCCGCATGGTGGGGTTCCGGGCCGATGGTGATGGGGGTGGCTGCGTGCCAGCGGGGCAGGAGGGAGGTGGCGAGGGGGCTGAGTGGAGTGCCGGACTGGCCGGGGGCGATGATGAAGCGGCTTTGGTCGAGGTTGGACAGGTCGTAGACGCCGCGGAAGGCGGCGCCGTGGATCATTTCGAACGTATCGGGCCGAAACCCGCCGCGCCCCACGGTGGAGTTGGAGCCTGGTGCGCTGATGCTGGTGGTGGCGAGGGGGCCGAGGATCGGGATGGGCCGCAGCAGTGGTGGGACGAATTTGACCTGGTGCACCAGGCCCCAGCGCCAGGTGGTGGGATCGGCGCCGAGGCGTTGGGTGAGGCGGCTGCGCGCGCGGGCCAGAGCGGTTTGCAGCAGCTTGGTGCAATCGCCGCCGCACAGCGCAGCACCGCCGGGGCTGAGCGCGTGGTGGATCAGATCGGGCGGGTAGGCTGCCGCATCCGAAGCTGTGGCTGGGATGTGCTGGGCCTGCAGGATCAGCGTGTAAAACTCGGCCATCCAGGCGTTGAACAGGGTCGGTGCCGTCAACGTCTCGCGCATCCGCCCATCCCAGCCGGCGAGTTCGGGGGCCAGGGGAATGAGCCGGGGCAGGACGTCCTGCGCGATCAGGTCGAGGTCATCGATCTGCATCATCGCGAAATCATCGAGGCTGGCTTTGGGGTGCGCGTCCAGCATCTGGCGGATGCGCCGGGCGCGGGCATCGCCGTACCAGTCGGCGCCGAGGAAGACCGGGAAGTCGGGTGGCGCCACGCGTTCATTGGCATTGACCAGCCGGCCGCTTGCGGGTGCCACCGTGTGTGGCAGCTGATCGCCGGAGGCCCAGCCGATCCAGTCACCGCTGCCATCGGCGCCGTTGGCGGCAAACGCGCCATCGCCCGCGCGGCGCAGCGGCACGCGGCCGGTGACGAAGAAGCCGATCCTGTCGTGATCGGCGACTGTGAGGTTTTGCACCGGTGAGGAGATGATGGGGGCGGCGGCCCCTGCCTCGGCCACATTCCGGGCGCGGTTCAGCGCCAGCAGCCCGGAGGCAGCCCTGTCACCCGGCGCCAGATTGGCCATCTCCACGCTGATGATGCGGGTGGGCTCATCCACCAGATCGCTGATCACCGGGCCATGGCGTGTGCTGCGCACCACAAGCGTTTCATCCGGCGCGCCGCGCACATGGATGATCTCGCGGCGCGTGGTGAAGGGCTCCGGCCCGTGCTCGGTCATCACCCCGTCCGCGGCCGGGGTTTCCACGAACAAATCCTGCACATCCGCACCGGTGGTGGTGAAGGTCCAGGCGATATGGCCGTTATGCCCCATCACCAGAAACGGGATGCCGGGTGCGGTGGCGCCGACCAGGCTGCGATCGGGCAGGTCGATGCGCGCCAGATACCAGATGGCGGGCAGGCCGAAATTCAGATGCGGATCGCCGGCCAGCAGGGGCGCGCCGGTCGCGCTGTGCGCGCCGTCCACCGCCCAGGCATTGCTGGCGCTGGGGGGCAGGGTGAAGGGATCGGGAAAATGCGGCAGCGTGTCCGCGTGCAGGGATGAAGCGCCAGGCGTGATCCCGCGCGCCTCGGTCGGCATGGCGCCCTCTGCCGGCCACAGCGCGCGGATCTGCGCCCGGCTCAGCGTGGCCTCCAGCTGAAGCCGGGCCAGTTCGGTGCGCCAGTTGCCGGACAGATAAAGCCCCATCGTCTTGCCCCAGAGCAGGCTGTCCGCAGCCGTCCAAGGGCGTGGCGTGCCGAGCAGGACGAATTCCAGCCCGGCGAAGCGGCCGCGCCTGCTGATCCAGGCATTCACCCCGTTCGCATAGGCGTCGAGCACGGCGCGGGTGTTGGGGGGCAGCCCTGCCAGATCGGCTTCGGCGGCCTGGCGCAGCCCCAGCGTGCGGTTGAACCGGTCGAGGCGCAGTGTTGCCGGCCCTGCGATCTCGGAGAGCTCGCCACGCGCAACCCGGCGCATCAGCTCCATCTGAAACAGGCGTTCGCGGGCGTGCAGAAACCCCAGCGCCGTTGCGGCATCCGTCTCGCTTTGCGCCTTGATGCGTGGGATGCCGTCATCATCGAGGGTGATGGCAACCGGGGCAGAGAGGCCCGGGATGGTCTGGTCCAGATCACCGCCCGGCAGGCTGTGCCAGGCAAGACCGGCCAACGTCACCACCACAAGCCCGAGCAGGATCGCAAGCGGCCGCAGCACCCAGCGCCAGACGATGCGGGCGCCGCGCCGCAGCCGGGGCAAGGAGGGTGGAGAGAGCTTCATCCCCCCGAGGTGGCGGTTCCGGTGATCGCGGCAAGGGCCGCCGCCAGTGCCTCCTCCGCGTTCATCTCGGTGGTATCGAGCGTCACCGCATCATCGGCCGCCTGCATCGGGGCTGCGGCACGCGTGCGATCGGCGTGATCGCGGGCGATGATCTCGGCCGTCACCTCGGCCAGATCGGCCTGGGCTCCGCGTGCCAGCAGCTCCGCATGCCGGCGCTGCCCGCGCGCCTCCGGGCTTGCGGTCACGAACAGCTTCACCGGCGCGTTGGGAAACACGTGGGTGCCGATATCGCGCCCATCCAGCACGGCGCCGTGGCGCGCGCCGAAATTGCGCTGGAAGTCGAGCAGCGCCGCGCGCACCGCGGGGATGGAGGCCACCGCACTTGCGGCGCGATCCGCCTCCGGCCCGCGCAGATCGCCGCGGGCCAGGTCCTCCGGGGTGAGCGTGGTGGCTGCCTGGGCGGCGTGGCCGTGATCGGCCGGATCGTGGCCGGCATCCAGCACGCGCCGTCCGGTGGCGCGATACAGCAGGCCGGTGTCGAGATAGGGCAGGGCGAAATGGCTGGCCAGCCTGCGCGCCAGCGTGCCCTTGCCGGCGGCGGCCGGCCCGTCCACCGCGATGATCAGCCGCGTCTGATGCGGCAGGCTGATGGTGGCACGGTGCAGCTCCGGCTGGCCGTGCAGCACCAGCGTTGTACCCTCCGCCGTCACATCCGCGCCCAACATCTGCAACAGGCCCACCAGCTCCGGCACATCGGGACCGGTGATGCGCGACAGGCCGCGCGCGCCAAGCCCGGCCAGCAGGGCGGTGGCCAGGCCAAGCGCATCCGGCATTTCGCACGTGACCGGCAGGGCGTTCCGCGCACCGCGCATGGCGGCCGGCAGCGCGCCCGGGCTGGCCGCCTCGATCCTGGCCCCGCAGGTCTCGGCAAGTGTCAGCACCCGGGGTGGCACGTGGCCCGACCCGGCCAGGACGGCGAATACATCATGTGGCGCGAGTGCGCCCGCCAGCAGGCAGGCTGCGGTGGCGTCATCGGAGACCTGCAGCGGGATCGCAGGGGAGATCAGCCCGCCAATGCCGCGCCCGGTCACCTGCCAGGTATGGCCGGTGCAGTCGATCTCCGCCCCAAGGGCCCGCAGACAGGCGGCGAGGCCTTGGGTTTGCTCGGTTTGCGCGAGCCCCACCAGATGCGAGCGTCCGGCGGTGAGGGCGGCCAGAATGAGGGCGAAATGTCCGGCAAGCGTGTCCGGTTGGGCGATTTTTGACATGGCGCGGCCCTAGCATGTCCAGCCAAGGTTTGACAGGTGAGCGCTTCAATGGCATGGGGCGACCCCTTTATGGCCGGGTTGCACATCCGGCCTCTCCCCAAACGAGGCGATCGATGGCGAAGCCCGAACTCGGCACCAAGCGCGTCTGCGTCTCCTGCAGCGCAAAATTCTACGATCTCTGCAAAACCCCCGCCGTCTGCCCGAAATGCAGCACCGAGCAGCCGCCGGAGCAGCCGCGCATGCGCCGCTCGGGCGGCAACGTGCTGGACGACAAGCGCCGCGCCAAGGTTCTGCCGGTCCCCGGCATCGAGGATCCGGAGGTGGAAACCGACGCCGACACCGAGGAGGTCGAGGAGGACGTGCTGGAAGACACCTCCGATCTCGAGGACGGTGATGACGGCATCGCCGTCGAGGTTGAGGTTGAGAGCCCGGACGAAGAGCGCTGAGGCGATAAGACGGGGCCGGTTCGCATGAACCTGCCCCGCAGCCGCGGCTATTTCGGCATCGGCGCCGAAGGTGTGTCCAAATCCGCCAATGTGGGCGCCCTGCTGCGCACCGCCCACGCCTTCGGCGCGTCGTTCTGCTTCACGCTGGGGGCCGGCTTCGATGCGCGGGCCGCCCGCGCCGCCGACACGTCGGACACCGCAAGCCATCTGCCGCTGTGGCGTTTTCCCGATCTCGCGGCTATGCAGCTGCCACAGGGCTGCACCCTGGTCGGCATCGAGATGACCGAGGATGCGGCCGAGCTGCCCTCCTTCCGCCATCCGATGAACGCCGCCTATGTGCTCGGGCCGGAGCGTTCCAGCCTGTCGCCGGCGCTGCTCGCGCGCTGCCAACATGTGGTGCGCATTCCAACACGTTTTTCGCTCAACCTGTCGGTGGCCGGTGCCTTGGTGCTGTATGACCGGCTGCTGCAGCATGGCCGATTTGCCGACCGTCCGGTGATGCCGGGTGGCGGTGGGGCGGCACCTGCGAAATCGGGCCACGGCAATCCGGTGTTCCGCCGCACCCGCCCGTCCTGGATGGCGCCGCCGGACGGGGAGGAGACATGATGTCTCACCGCTTGTCGCGGTGCGGTATCATCCGTATCTGACGTCAATGCGCCACATCCTGCCCGTTCTGCTGCTTGCAGCGCTGCCCGCCCTGGCAGCTCCCGCAACACCGCCCGCCGCCCCGGCTCAGAAGCCGGTGGCGAAGTATGGCGACTGGCGCACCACCACCCACACCGAGGCCGGGCAGATCGTCTGCTACGCCTACACCCCGGCCACCTCATCGCAGCCGGCGATGGTCGGGCGCGGTCAGGTCAGCCTCACCGTCACGCAGCGTCCCGGTGGCCCGCGCGATGCGGTGGCGGTGGCCCCCGGTTTCGCCTACGCGCCGAACGCAACCGTGGTGGGCAGCGTGGATGGGGCGGCGTTGGAGTTCTACACCAACCAGCGCTACGCCTTCGCCCTGCACGGACCCCAGGCGGTGCAGGCCTTCCTCAAGGGCTCGCTGGTGCAGGTGCTCTCGCCCAACCCCAAGGCCGGCCCGAAAGGCGGCCAGGTGACCGACAGCTTCAGCCTCAAGGGCTTCTCGGCCGCCTATGCCGCGATCAACAAGGCATGTCCCGCGAAATGAACACAGCCGTCGGCATCGCCGATCTGACCGAGGCGGAGCGCACCCGCATCCTGGCCAAGACGGCGCGGTTCAACCCGCCCGAATATGTCACCGCCGATGGCAGGCGCGACCTGATAGGCCTCGATCGGGACCAGCTGATCGCCGAGATGGCGGCGATCGGCGAGAAGCCGTTTCGCGCGAAGCAGCTCTGGCACTGGATCTACCATCAGGGCGTCACCGATTTCTCGGTGATGTCCAGCATCGCCCGTCCGTTGCAGCAGAAGCTGGCTGAGCATTTCATCATCGGCCGGCCGACCGCTGCCGTGGTGCAGACCAGCGTGGACGATACCCGCAAATTCCTCTTCCGCTTTCGCGACGGGCAGGAGGCCGAGACGGTCTATATCCCCGATCCGGAGGAGGATCGCGGTGCGGTCTGCATCTCGTCCCAGGTCGGCTGCACGCTGTCCTGCCGCTTCTGCCACACCGGCACGCAGACCCTGGTGCGCAACCTGGGTGCTGCCGAGATCGTGGGCCAGTTCATGGCAGCGCGCGATTCCTATGGCGAATGGCCCAGCCCGCACGGCGAGACGCCGCGCCTGCTCTCCACCATCGTGCTGATGGGAATGGGCGAGCCGCTCTACAACTACGAGAATGTCGCGAAAGCGATGAGGATCGTCATGGACGGGGAGGGCATCGCCCTGTCGCGCCGGCGCATCACGCTCTCCACCTCCGGCGTGGTGCCGATGATGGACCGCGCCGGCCAGGAGCTTGCGGTCAACCTCGCCGTCTCGCTGCATGCGGTGCGCGACGATCTGCGCGACGAGATCGTGCCGCTCAACCGCAAATACCCGATCGCCGAGGTGATCGCCGCCTGCAGGCGCTACCCCGCCGCTTCCAACGCGCGGCGCATCACCTTCGAATATGTCATGCTCAAGGGCATCAACGACACGCCTGAGGATGCCCGCGAGCTGATCCGCCTGATCGCCGGCATTCCCGCCAAGGTGAACCTGATCCCGTTCAACCCCTGGCCCGGCAGCCCCTACGAGACCAGCAGCAACACCGCCATCGACCGGTTTGCCAAGATCGTCATGGAGGCGGGTTTCTCCAGCCCGGTGCGCACGCCGCGCGGGCGCGATATCCTTGCGGCTTGTGGACAGTTGCGCACCGAGAGCCGTAAGGATATCGACAGGGGTTGACGGGCGGGCGGCCGATGCGCGACATCGATAGCGATGCGCGTAGAACCACCTACGCTCCGATGAACGCCAGGATCACCCGAACAGTCAGGCAAGCCGGTATGCCACGCAGCAGAATTGCCAGACCGTTCCTGTTGCGCGAGGCGCTGCCGCGTTCGGCCTTTCTGCATCTCGGTCTGGTCGCGCTGATGATCACCCTGATCTGGGGCAGTGTGATCGTGCATCTTAACCAGGAGCGCGCCCAGTATCAGCGCGCGGCCTTCGACAAGGCCGACAACATCGCCCGCGGCTTCGGCGAAAGCATCACCCGCACCATCGAGGCGATCGATCAGTTCGCCATCATGCTGCGCGCACTCTACCGCAATGATCGCGAGCATTTCGATATCGCGAGGCTCGCGCCGGCCGCCGAGGTGTCGACCGGCCTCACGCTGCAGATCTCGATCACCGACCGCTTCGGCAATCTCGTCGGCTCCAACCTGGGCGCCACCGGTGTGCTCAACCTCGCCGATCGCGAGCACATCCATGTGCATATCGTCGATCCGGCCGATTTCCTGTTCATCAGCAAGCCGGTGCTGGGCCGCGTCTCGCAGAAGATGTCCATCCAGTTCACCCGGAAGCTCTACAACGAGAAGGGCGAGTTCGACGGCGTTTTGGTGATCTCGCTGAACCCGGAATATCTCGCGCATTTTTACGATCAGCTGAATTTCAAGAACGGCAACCTCACGCTCACCGGCGTCAATGACGGTGTGATCCGTGTGCGGGCACCTTATCGCGAATCCGCCATCGGCACGGTCGCCTCCAAGGAACTGCTCGCCCATTGGCAGAACGGCCTGCCCGGTGAGACCTTCATCGACAACAGCGCGGTCGATGGTGTGAAGCGCTTCTTCGCCTATCGCCGGCTGAACCCCTATCCGCTGGTGGCGGTGGCCGGGCTCTCGGTCTCCGAGGTGTTTGCCGCCTATGATCAGGACTGGAACAACTATGTCGCGGTGGGCTCCGGCCTCACCCTGATGGTGCTGGCCATCGGCTTTCTGCTGATCGGCCAGGGCCAGCGCCTGTCACGCTCGCAGCGTCACCTTGCGGCAACGCTCGCCAATGTCGGCCAGGGCGTGCTGATGGTGGACCGCGACGGCATGGTGCAGGTGATCAACCGCCGTGCCGCCGAATTGCTGTCACTCCCGCCGGAACTGTCCAAGCCGACCTATCCGTTCAAGGCCATGCTGGACTGGCAGCTCTCCAGCGGGGAGTTCGATGAACTGGCCGAGACCGGGCAGGACCTGGCCGAGCTGGCCCGCCATGGCGGCATCGGCCCGGCGCATTACGAGCGTTCGCGCCGCAACGGCCTTATTTTGGATGTGCGCACCCAGCAGCTGGACGATGGCAGCATCGTGCGCACCTTCGCTGACATCACCCACCGCAAGCGCAACGAGAAGGCGCTTGCCACCGCGCGCGATGCCGCCGAGGCGGCGCGCCGCGCGCAGTCGGACTTCCTGGCGGTGATGAGCCACGAGATCCGCACGCCGATGAACGGCGTGATCGGCATGGCCGGATTGCTGCTCGACAGCGATCTCTCGCCCACCCAGCGCCGCTTTGCCTCCACCTTGCGTGAGGCGGCCGGCAGCCTGATGCAGATCATCAACGACATCCTGGATTTCTCGAAGCTCGAGGCCAGCCGGATGGAGTTCGAGAGCGTCCCGCTCGACATCGCCGTGGTGATCGGCAGCGTGGTCGATCTGATGGTGGTCAAGGCGCAGGAGAAGCAGCTCTGGCTGCGCACCCAGATCGCGCCCGGCACGCCGGAGCGGCTGATCGGCGATCCCGGCCGTCTGCGCCAGGTGCTGCTCAACCTGGTCGGCAATGCGCTGAAATTCACCGCCGAGGGCGGTGTGACGATCGAGGTGGACGGCCACGACAACGGGGATGGCACCGCCTTGATGCGCCTGACCGTGCGCGACACCGGCATCGGCATCCCCAAGGAGTCGCAGCCGCATCTGTTCGAGCAGTTCTTCCAGGTCGATGCCTCCACCTCGCGCGGCTTCGGTGGCACCGGCCTCGGCCTTGCCATCTGCCGCAGGCTGGCGGACCGCATGGGCGGGCGCATCTCGGTGGACAGCACCGAGGGTGTCGGCTCGTCCTTCTGCCTTGAAGTGCCGCTCGGCATCGATCCGGATGCCGATCAGCCGCTGGTGGAGGACGATCTGGAGCGGCTGGATCAGGGTGCCACCAGTCGGCCGAAGCGCCGCCTGCGCATTCTGCTCGCCGAGGACAACGCCACCAACCGCATGGTCGCCGTCACCCGACTTGAGATGTTTGGCCACCGTGTCGATCACGTGGCAAGCGGTGTGGAGGCGCTGCAGATGGTGCAGGCCGCCCCCTATGACCTGCTGCTGGTGGACGTGATGATGCCGGAGATGGACGGGCTGGAGGCCACGCGGCGCATCCGCGCGCTGCCCGGGCCGGAGCGCAACATCCCCATCGTCGCCATGACCGCCAACGTGTTCAGCCATCACCGCGAGGCCTGCCGCGCCGCCGGCATGGATGATTTCCTCGGCAAGCCGTTCACCCCGGGCCAGCTGGTGCGGGTGATCGACCGCGCCATCGCCGGCACGCTGCGCCCGCTGGGCGATGGCATGGCACCCCGGGCGGAGGACGACGTGGCGGCGTTCGCCAGGCTTGCCATCGAGTTGGGACCGGAGGACGCCGCGGCCCTGATCACCGCGTTTGCCGCCGAGGCGCGCGAGCGCATCGGGCGCATGCGGCTGTTCGCCGCCGGGCGGGAATTGCAGGCACTCGTGACCGAAGCCCAATCGGTGCATGACGCGGCCGGCAGCCTGGGTCTTGCGGCTCTTGCCGCCATGGCGCAGGCCATCCAGCAGGACCCGGGGGCGGAAGGCATCAGCCTGCAGATCGCAGGCCTGTCCGCGGCGCTGGAGGCCGTCATCGCCTCCATCCAAACCCCCGCCCAGGCGTAGGGCGGGTCCACGACCCGCCTGATCCCCGCCTTTTCCCTGACCCACCGTTTGGGCCGAATTGCGGGTCGTGTACCTGACGCAGATGGCGGGTCGTGGACCTGACGCAGATGGCGGGTCGTGGACCTGACGCAGATGGCGGGTCGTGGACCCGCCCTACGCTGCGGTTTCCTGGCGGCAGGTCGCCTCGCAGCGTATCGGAAAGTTCACCGACCGGGCGATGAAGCATTTGGCATGGGCCGCCTCGTGCAGGCTTTCGGCCAGCGCCACATCGCTGTCAGGCGCCAGCGTCACCATTGGATGCAGCACGGCCTCCACGAACTGGCCACCGCCATCCGCCGCCTCGCACATCACGGCGGTGGCGTCGTCGTGATAGGCGGTCACCACCACGCCGGCATCGGCGCACAGATGCAGATACCAAAGCTTGTGGCAGGCAGACAGGCTTGCCAGCAGCAGCTGCTCCGGGTTCCACCGCGCGGCATCGCCGCGAAAGGCCGGATCGGCACTGCCCGGGATCGGTGGCTGACCCGGCGCGCTGATCTCATGGTCCCGGCCATAGGCGCGGTAACCGGCGGTGCCCTGGCCAAGATTGCCGGTCCAGTCGACCGCAAGCCGGTAGTGATGCGCCCGCCCCTGCGGTTGGCACGGCGCCAGCTGGCGCAGCGTGCGCACATGGCGCACCGCATTGCCCACCGTGGTGATCAGCCGTGCTGCGTTGAACGGCTTGACCAGATAGTCGAACGCCCCCGCCGTCACCGTCTGTTCGGCCCGCGTTGTGGAGCTTTTGGCGGTCACCACCACCACCGACGGCGGCTGATCGAACGCCTGCACACGACGCAATATCTCCTCGCCCTCCATGTCCGGCAGGTCGAGATCGAGCAGGATGCAGTCAACCTCCTGCGCACCCAGCACATCAAGCGCATGGGCGCCGTTGGTCGCGGTGAAGAACTGATGGCCGAAGCCGTCCAGATGCAGGCGGCAGGTCAGTGCGATGGAGGCACTGTCCTCGACGATCAGGATCCGTGCCGGGCTGGCGTGCATCCTAAGCCGCCGGCGTCACCGCAAGCTGGCGGATGGCGGGAAGATCCCGCCTGCTGACGGTCTCCAGCGCATCGACCAGCATGCGCAGCTGCTCTACGTCGCCGTCCAGCGCCACCGCCTCCAGCGCACGGGCCGCGCGTGACATGGCAAGACCACCCACATTGGCGGCCGCACTGCCCACCGAATGCGCCTCCAGATGCAGCTGCTTGCGGTTGCCGGTGGCCAGGCTCTCCACCACCGAATGCAGGCGCTTGTCGATCTCGCCCAGGAAGGCGTTGGCCACCTGGCGAAACCCTGGATGATCCAGGCTGCCCCACAGCTCCACGATGGCCGTGGTGTCCACGCCGGCCGTGGTGCCTGCACTGTTGCTGGCAAGGGCCCTTGTGATCGCGTCGTGCAACTCGCCAGCCTCGATCGGCTTGTAGACCCAGGCCATCGCATCCGCGGTCTCGCGCGAATCACCGGCGGAAATCAGCGCCACCCACGGAATGCCCCTGCGGCGCAGCGCGCCCAGGCGATCGGGGTTCGCGGTGGGATCGGCCAGCACCAGATCCCAATCCGGCTCATGGCCGAACTCGGGTGCGCCCGTATCGCGCTCGGCGATATGGCCCCAGCGACGCAACAGGCTGGCCACCATCATCGCGACGGTGATGTTGCTGTCGATCACCAGCATGCGGCGTTTGGCACCGAAGCCCTGGTCTGACTGTTCCATGCCTGCCCTGTGACATTTTCGTGTTGTGCGAAACTAGCGCAAATCGCGCAGGTCTGGCGAGGCCTGGACGGGATCGCCGTGCCGCGTGGTCAGATCACGAAGACGTTATGGTTGCCAGAGGTTGCGCAAATCCACCCGCACCGCTCAGCGCGATCCAAGCTCCGCCCGCGCGCGCTCCAGATCGGCCGGGGTGTCGACGCCGAACGGCGCGTGATCGACGCGTGCTGCGGCGATCCGCATGCCGGCCTCCAGCGCGCGCAGCTGCTCCAGGCTCTCACGCCGCTCCAAGGGCGAGGGCGGCAGAGCCACGAAACGCGCCAGCGCCTGTCTGCGATAGGCATAGACGCCGATATGATGCCACAGCGGCCCCTCACCCCAGGGGATGGTGGCGCGCGAGAAATACAGCGCGGGCGCCACCAGCGCATCGCCCTCGAAGGCGCAGGCCGCCTTCACCACCGAGCTTGCCTGCCGCTCCGCCTCGGTGGTGATCGGCGCCACCAGCGTGCCGATATCGGTGTCGGCATGGCTCAGTGCCTGCAGCACGGCGCGCAGCAAGCCGGGTGCTATGGTGGGCAGATCACCCTGCAGGTTCACCACCACGTCATGCGCACCGTCCGGATCCAGCGCCTGCAGCGCCGCCATCACCCGGTCCGAGCCGGAGGGCAGGGCCGGGTCGGTCATCACCGCAATCCCGCCATCCGCGCGCACGGCCTGCGCAATCGCGTCTTCGGCGCAGGCCACCGCGATGCGGCCGATTCCGGCCTCGCGCGCGCGATCCAGCACGTGCAGGATCATCGGGCGGCCGCCAATATCGGCAAGCGGCTTGCCGGGCAGCCGCGTGGAGGCCATACGCGAGGGGATGAGCACAATCGGGTTCATACGCTCATCTATCGCGCCGCCCGCCGCGACGCAAAGGGAGCCCGGGACATGAGACGGAGTGCCACGTGATCGACAGCTTTATCGCCGCCGCCGAAGCCGCAGCCGATGTCGCCGCAAGCGTGGTGCGGCCATTCTTTCGCGCAGGCGTCACGGTCGATCAGAAATCGGATGCAAGCCCGGTCACCATCGCCGACCGCTCCGCCGAGCTCGCGATGAAGGGGCTGCTGAGCCAGATCTTCCCCGATCACGCCATCGCTGGCGAGGAGTTCGGCACGATCGGCCCCTCCGGCCGCTATCGCTGGGTGCTCGACCCGGTGGACGGCACCAGGGCGTTTCTCACCGGCCGGCCGCAATTCGGCACCCTGATCTCCCTGCTTGAGGATGAGGCCCCGATCCTGGGCGTGATCGACCAGCCGATCACCCGCGAACGCTGGATCGGCGCCAAAGGCCGCCCCACGCTGTTTCGCGGTGAGTTCGGCAGGCCCGGCTGCAGGCCCTGTGGCAGCCTCGCCGAGGCCGAGCTGTCGGTGACCAGCACGGCCGTCTTCGGCGCCGATCTGCCGCGTTGGGAAAGGCTGCGCGACAGCACCAGGCGCACCACCTATGGCGGGGATTGCTACGCCTATGGCCTGATCGCGCTCGGCCAGATCGACATCATCGCCGAGGCCACGATGCAGCTCTGGGACTGGGCGGCGCTGGTGCCGGTGATCGAGGGTGCCGGCGGGGCCGTCACCGACTGGACCGGCCAGCCGCTGCGGCCGGACGGCGATGGCAGGGTCCTTGCCGTGGGCGACCGCGCCTTGCTCGCGGAAGCTGTGGCGTGCCTCGCTTTGTGATATCTGGCGTGGCAAAGGGGGAGATGATGCGGTTTCTGGTTCTGCTGGCCTGTCTGCTGAGCGCCTCCTTGCTGCCCGATTCGGCCCGCGCGCAGAGGCTGCACGGCCTGGCCTTGATCGGCGAACCCGCCTTGCCGGCCGATTTCAAGGCCTTCCCCTATGTCAACCCGGATGCGCCGAAAGGCGGCGCGGTGACGCTGGGGGCGATCGGCACGTTTGACAGTTTCAACCCCTTCATCCTGCGCGGCACGCCGACCGGCGCCGCTTCGCGCGTGTTCGACACGCTGACCGTGCCCTCCGCCGATGAGCCGATGACCGAATACGGCCATCTGGCGCAGGATATCGAGGTGGCGCCCGATCACAGCTGGGAGGCGTTCGACCTCCGCCCCGAGGCGCATTTCAACGACGGCACGCCGGTCACCGCCGAGGACGTGGTCTGGACCTTCGAGACGCTGATCACCAAGGGCCGGCCATTCTACCGCCAATACTACGCCGATGTGGCGAAGGTGGAGGCGGAGTCGAAGCTGCGCGTGGTGTTTCACTTCAAGAATGGCGACAACCGCGAACTGCCGCAGATCTTGGGCCAGATGCCGGTGCTGCCGAAGCATTGGTGGCAAGGCCGGGATTTCGACAAGCCGCTGACCGAACCGCCTTTGGGCTCCGGCCCCTACCGCATCGACACGTTCGACATGGGCCGCAGCGTCACATTGCAGCGCGTGCCGGATTACTGGGCGGCCAACATGCCGACCGGCCGCGGCCTGAACAATTTCGACCGCATCCGTGTGGAATATTACCGCGACGCCACCGTGGCGCTGGAGGCGTTCAAGGCCGGCCAGATCGATTGGCGGGTGGAGAACATCGCCAAGAACTGGGCCACCGCCTACGACTTTCCGGCGGTGGAGCAGGGGCTGGTGCGCAAGCTGAGCTTCGAGCGGCATCTGCCCACCGGCATGCAGGCCTTCGGCATGAATCTGCGGAGGCCGATCTTCGCCAACCGCCTTGTGCGCGAGGCGCTGGTGCAGGCCTTTGATTTCGAATGGATGAACCGCAACCTGTTCTATGGCCGCTATGTGCGCACCAGGAGCTATTTCAGCAATTCGGACTTCGCCTCCGGCGGCCTGCCGCAGGGCGATGAGAAGGCGCTGCTGGAACGCCACCGCGACAAGCTCGCCCCGGAGGTGTTCACCCAGCCCTTCGACCTGCCGGTCACCGATGGCTCCGGCAACAACCGGCCCCAGCTGCGCGCGGCACTGGAGAAGCTGCAGCAGGCCGGCTGGCGCGTGGTGGACCGCAAGCTGGTGGACGCCAACGGCCAGCAGTTCAGCTTCGAGATCCTGCTCGACCAGCCCACATTCGAGCGTGTGGCGCTGCCCTATGTGCAATCGCTGGAAAAACTCGGCATGGCGGTGCGGGTGCGCACCGTGGACCCCGCCCAGTACGAGCAGCTGATCGATGGGTTCGACTATGACATGACGGTGGTGGCCATCGGCCAGTCCGACAGTCCGGGCAATGAGCAATCCGAGTTCTGGACCTGTGCTGCCGCCAGGATGCAGGGCAGCCGCAACACCATGGGCATCTGCGATCCGGCGGTCGATGCGCTGGTGGGCGAGGTGGTCGCGGCGCACGACCGCAAATCGCTGATCACCGCCACACGCGCGCTGGATCGCGTGCTGCTGCACGGCTCCTATGTGGTGCCGCAATGGCATTCCGAGAGCCTGGACATCGCGCTGTGGGACCGCTTCGGCATCCCGCCGCAGAAGATGCGCAGCGGCACGGATGTGAATGCCTGGTGGGTCGATCAGGCGCGCGCCGCCGTGGTGGATCAGGCGCGCAGCAGCAACCGATGACGTTCTACCTGCTGCGCCGCCTGCTGCTGGTGATCCCGACCCTGCTCGGTATTCTCACCATCAATTTCGCGGTGATCCAGTTCGCCCCGGGCGGGCCGGTGGAGCAGGTTCTGGCCGAGCTGAAGGGCAGCGGCGACACCACGCAGCGCCTCACCGGCGCCGGCGCCTCGGAGGCCAGCAACGGCGCCGGTGGCGGCTATCGCGGCGCGCGCGGGCTGGACCCGGCGGTGGTGGCCGATATCCGCCACATGTTCGGCTTCGACAAGCCGCCGCTCACCCGCTATCTCGACATGCTGCGCTCCTATGCAAGCTTCGATTTTGGCCGCTCCTTCTTCCGCGACCGCTCGGTGCTCGGCCTGATCCGCGAGAAGATGCCGGTCAGCATCTCGATCGGGCTGTGGTCCACCCTGCTGGTCTATCTGGTGTCGATCCCGCTTGGCATCATGAAGGCGGTGCGCGACGGCAGCCGGTTCGACATCGCCTCCTCCGCGGTGGTGCTGATCGGCTACGCCATCCCGGGCTTTCTGTTCGCCATCATGCTGGTGGTGCTGTTCGCCGGCGGCAGCTTCGTCTCCTGGTTCCCGCTGCGCGGGCTCACCACGGCCGGGGCGCAGACCTGGTCCTGGCCCGCGCGGATGCTGGACTATGCCTGGCATCTGGTGCTGCCCACCACGGCGCTCGTGGTGGGCGGCTTCGCCAGCCTGACCATGCTGACCAAGAACTGCTTTCTGGAGGAGATCCGCAAGCAATACGTCACCACCGCCCGCGCCAAGGGGGCCAGCGAGAACCGCGTGCTCTACCGCCACGTGTTCCGCAACGCCATGCTGCTGATCATCGCGGGCTTCCCGGCCGCCTTCATCGGCATCTTGTTCTCCTCCTCGCTGCTGGTGGAGATCGTCTTCTCGCTGGATGGCTTGGGCCTGCTCGGCTTTGAAAGTGCGATCAGGCGGGATTACCCGGTGATGTTCGGCACGCTCTACATCTTCACCCTGGTGGGGCTGGTGCTGCAGATCGTGGGCGATCTGATGTACACCCTGGTCGATCCGCGCATCGATTTCAGCAGGCGGCAACGCGGATGACGCTGTCGCCGCTCACACTGCGCAGGCTTGCGATCTTTCGTGCCAACCGGCGCGGATACTGGTCGGCGATCATCTTTCTGGCGTTGTTCGTGCTCAGCCTGTTTGCCGAGTTCATCGCCAATGACCGCCCGCTGCTGATCCGCTTTGACGGCACGTTCTACTGCCCGGTGCTGCGCGATTACGCGGAGAGCGAGTTCGGCGCGGATTTCATGCCGACCGAGGCGGATTTCACCGATCCCGATCTGGCCGCCGAGATCAACAAGCATGGCTGGATGATCTGGCCGCTGCTGCCCTACAGCCATTCCACCGTGGTGAAGAACCTGCCCACGCCCGCCCCCTCGCCGCCAAGCTGGCAGAACCCGCTCGGCACGGACGATCAGGCGCGCGACGTGCTGGCGCGGGTGATCTACGGGTTCAGGCTCTCGGTGCTGTTCGGCTTCACCCTCACCATCGCAGCCTCCGCCATCGGCATCGCCGCCGGCGCCGTGCAGGGCTATTATGGCGGGCTGGTCGATCTGCTGTTCCAGCGCTTCATCGAGATCTGGTCCGGCATGCCGCAGCTCTATCTGCTGATCATCCTGTCCAGCATCATCGCCCCCGGCTTCTGGGTGCTGCTGGGCTTTCTGCTGCTGTTCAGCTGGATGGCGCTCACCGGCGTGGTGCGCGCCGAGTTCCTGCGCGGGCGCAACCTCGAATATGTGCGCGCGGCACGGGCGCTTGGCGTGTCCGACACCGCGATCATGTGGCGCCACATCCTGCCCAACGCGCTGGTCTCCACGCTCACCTTCCTGCCCTTCACCCTGTCCGGCTCGGTGACCATCCTGGCCAGCCTGGATTTCCTGGGCTTCGGCCTGCCGCCCGGCTCGCCCTCGCTCGGCGAGCTGGTGGCGCAGGGCAAGGACAATCTGCAGGCACCCTGGCTTGCCATCACCGCCTTCGTGGTGCTGGGCGCCACGCTGACCCTGCTGATCTTCATCGGCGAGGCGGTGCGCGACGCCTTCGACCCCAGGCGGAGTGTGACGTGAGCCTGGTCTCGGTCCACGACCTGTCCGTCCGCTTCAACACCCAGGCCGGCCTGCGGGAGGTGGTGCGCGCGGTGAGCTTCAGCCTGGAGTGCGGCGAGACGTTGGCGCTGGTGGGGGAAAGCGGCTCCGGCAAATCGCTCACCGCCTTGGCCCTGCTCGGCCTGTTGCCGCCAGGGGCCAGCGCCACCGGCCAGGTGAGCGTGGCGGGCCAGCCCACCATCGGCGTGGCACCCGAAACGCTGCGCCGCCTGCGCGGCGGTGTCGCCGGCATGGTGTTCCAGGAGCCGATGACCAGCCTCAACCCGCTGATGCGGGTCGGCCGCCAGGTGGAGGAGGCGATCCTGCTGCATGCGCCCTCTCCCCCGGCCGATCTCAGCCAACGCGCCTGCCGTCTTCTGGAGCAATGCGGTTTCGCGGACGCGCAATCCCGCCTGGCCGCCTATCCGCACCAGCTCTCCGGCGGCCAGCGCCAGCGCGTGATGATCGCGATCGCCCTTGCCAACGACCCCGCTCTGCTGATCGCCGATGAACCCACCACGGCGCTGGATGTCACGATCCAGGCGCAGATCCTCGCTTTGCTGCAGGCGCAGAAGGCGGCGCGCGGCCTGGGCCTGCTGCTGATCACCCACGACCTCGGCATCGTGCGTCATTTCGCCGACCGGGTCTGCGTGATGTGCGACGGCCGCATCATCGAGCACGGCACGGTGGACGACATCTTCGCAGCCCCCCGCCATCGGATGACGCGCCTGCTGATCGAGGCGGAACCGCAGGGCCGCCCCGCGCCTGTGCCGGAAGCTGCCGAGACGCTGCTGGTGGCGCAGGATATGGTGGTGGATTTCATGCAGTCCCGCGGCATTCTGCGCCGGGCGGCCGGCTCGCTGCGCGCGGTGGATGGCGTCTCGCTCACCCTGCGCCAGGGCGAGACGCTGGGTGTGGTGGGGGAGAGCGGCTCCGGCAAATCCACCCTCGCGGCGGCGCTGCTCGGCCTGGTGCCGCGCACCGGGCGCGTGGTGTTTCTGGGCCAGGATCTGGCCGCCCTCAAACCCGCCGCCCGCCGGGCGCTGCGCGCGCGCGGGCAGATCGTGTTTCAGGACCCGTATGGCAGCCTGTCCCCCCGGCTGTCTGTGGCCGAGATCGTGGCGGAAGGCCTGCGCGTGCACGAGCCCCGGCTGAGCCCGGCCGAGCGGCGGGCGCGGGCCGGCCAGGCCCTGCTGGAGGTGGGGCTGGGACCGGAGCTGCTGGACCGCTACCCGCATGAATTCAGCGGCGGCCAGCGCCAGCGCATCGCCATCGCCCGCGCCATCGTGCTGGCGCCGCGCCTGGTGGTGCTGGACGAGCCGACCAGCGCGCTCGATCGCACCGTGCAGGCGCAGATCATCGACCTGCTGCGTCGCCTGCAGCGCGACCGCGGCCTCGCCTTCCTGTTCATCAGCCACGATCTCGCGGTGGTGCGGGCGCTCGCGCATCGGGTGATGGTGATGAAGAACGGCCACGTGGTGGAGGAGAACGAGACGCAGGCGCTGTTCGAGGCGCCGTCCCACCCTTACACCCAGGCGCTGCTCAAGGCGTCGCTGTCCGCCGCGATGCCACCAGCCCCCCCACCGCTACCAGCGTCGCCGCAAGCCCCAGCGTGAGGCTCCACGGCGCGTAGCCGCCAAGGGCCAGCAGCAGCGTGGACAGGATCGGCGTCGCATAGGCCAACGTGCCGAGCAGGCGCGGGTCGCCCTGCTTCATGCCGATATCCCACAGAAAGAACGCAGCCCCCACCGGCCCCGCGCCCAGCGCCAGAACGGCAAGCCAGGCGGTGCCGTCCGGCCGCACGGTGGGCTCCACCAGCAGATGGCCCAGCAGGGTGATCAAAGCTGCCCCCGCGCAGAACCCGGCCACGGCCTCGGTCGGCACGCTGTGCATCCGTCGCGACAGCACCGAATACAGCGCCCAGGTGATGGCGGCGGCAAACCCCATCGCATCGCCCAGCCAGACCAAAGCCGTGCGCGGCACCTCGCCGGTCTGGCCCAGCAGCAGCAGGCAGCCGCACCCGGCGAGCAGGGTGCCCACCGCATGGCTCCAGCCCAGTCTCATGCCCAGAATGGGGGCCGCGAACAGCACGATCAGCAACGGCCAGGCATAGTTCAGCAGCCCGGCCTCGGCGGGTGGTGCCAAGGCCAGGGCCGCGAAATACAGCGCGTGATAGCCCGCAAGCCCGCCCACGCCGTGCAGCCAGGCGAGCCGGGACTGCTTCAGCAGCCCAAGCCTGCCGCGCACCGCAAGCCAGCCCAGGCCCAGTGCGGCGGACACGGTGAAGGCCATCGCGGTCAGTTGCAAAGGCGGGATGCCGGACGCCCCGCGCGACAGCAGCGCCAGAAACGCCCACAGCGCGATTGCGCCGATGCCGGCAAGAGTGGCTTTCATTCAGACGATCCGATCCATGGCTTGGGGCGGGCGAACCCACCCCAAGCCACGCCCGGCGTCAATACATGTGCTGGCCGCCGTTGATCGACAGCGTCGAGCCGGTGATGAAATCCGCCTCGTCCGCGGTCAGGAAGCACACGCCGCGGGCGATGTCCTCGGCGTGGCCCAGACGGCCCATCGGGATGCGCGCGATGATCTTCTGCAGCACGTCCGCCGGCACGGCGCGCACCATGTCGGTGTCGACATAGCCCGGTGCGATCGCATTCACGGTGATGCCGAAGCGCGCGCCTTCCTGGGCCAGCGCCTTGGTGAAGCCATGGATGCCGGATTTGGCGGCGGCGTAGTTCACCTGGCCATATTGGCCGGCCTGGCCGTTGATCGAGCCGATATTGACCACGCGGCCGAACTTCGCGGCGCGCATGTCCTCGAAGGTCAGTTTGCACATGTTGAAGCAGGAGCCGAGATTGGTGTCCATCACCGCATCCCACATGTCGCGCGACATGCGCGCCATAGTGGCGTCACGCGTGATGCCGGCATTGTTCACCAGAATCTCGATCGGGCCGATCTCAGCGTGGATCTTCGCCACGGCCGCCTCGCAGGCGGCGAAATCGCCGGCGTCGAACTTCATCACGGTGATGCCGGTCTCTTCGGCGAAGGCCGAGGCGGCGGCGTCATTGCCGGCGTAGCTGGCAACCACCTTGCGCCCTGCGGCCAGCAGCTGGCGGCTGATCTCCGCGCCGATGCCGCGCGTTCCGCCGGTGACCAATGCGACTCTGCTCATTTTGTTTCTCCCTCAAGGCGTTTTGCGCAACATATCACCGAAGCCAGGAACCGCCAGGGTGAAAACGCTGTCTGTAACGAAATCGGCCGCGTCACCATGCACATGCTCGCATGTCTGGTTCCGCCCATCTCCGCGCGCACAGCCCCGATTGCAGCCGCCGGTGCAAAGCCTGTAGACAAAAGGGTGAAGCGTCGGAGGGGATCGGAATGCAGGGCGGCACGACCGGCACGCCGCCAGACATGGTGCGACCAGCCTGTCCGTGGCAGAGCTTCGACGCCGCCTGGTATGGCGCCACCTATCTGGAAGACCCGCCGCCCGGCGAGCCGGACGAGCCGTTCGCCCATTACACGCGCTTCGGTGCGCGCCGTGGCCTGTCGCCCAACCGGTATTTCGACGAGGCCTGGTATCGCGCCCGCTATCCCGAAGTGCGCGACGCCATTGCCCGCGGCGCGTATCCCAGCGGCTTCGCGCATTACTGCGCGGTGGGCTTCACGCGGCATGACCCGCATTGGCTGTTCGCCGAGCAGCTCTACCGCACCCGCCGCGGCGACCTGTCCGACGCCGATCTGGCCGCGATGGGCCTCGTCAACGGCTACCAGCACTATCTGCTGGTCGGCCAGAACGAGGAGGTCAGCGGCAGCGACTTCTTCGACGCCGCCATGTTCTCCGGCGTCAGTGGCATCACCGAAAACCCGTTCACCGCCCTGCTCGATGCGCCGTTCCTCGGCAATCTGCGCCTGTCCGTGTTCTTCGACCCGGATTGGTATCTGGCGATGCATGAGGGGGTGGAGGATCTGATCTCCGATGGCGCCTACACCAGCGCGCTGCATCATTTCCTCACCAACCCGACCCCGCACAGCTTCAGCGGCAGCCCGGATTTCGACGAGGCGTTCTACACCGCAACCTATTCCGATGTGCGCGAGGCGTTGCAATCCGGCGGCCTGCGCACCGGCTGGCAGCATTTCGTGCAGAACGGCCGGTTCGAGAACCGCAGGCCAAGCCCGTGGTTCGACCCGGATTTCTACCGCCGCCACAAGGAGGTGGAGCGGGCGATTTCCGCCGAGCCGGAGCTGACAGCCTTCGATCACTATCTTCGCACCGGCAAGCAGGCAGGCCTCGCGGCGGTGCCGGCGGCATACGAGGTGAAGGCGTCGCTGCGCCCGGGCCAGGAGGCGGCCGGCAAGGACATCTTCGCCCGCATGGCGCATCTCTGGGCCGGCGTGCCCCGCCCGCATTTCGCCCGGCCGGACAGCCCCGATGTCAGCGTGGTGATCTGCGCCTTCAACCAGATCGACCTCACGCTGCAGACGCTGCTCTTCCTGTCCGGCAGCACCGGGGTGAGCTTCGAGGTGATCCTGATCGACAACGCCTCGCACGACGCCACGCGCCAGATCGAGGCGCAGGTGCCGGGCCTGGTGGTGATCCGCAACACGCTCAACCTGGGCTTCGTCGCCGCCAGCAACCAGGGCATCGCCGCCGCGCGCGGCCGGCATGTGCTGCTGCTCAACAACGATGTGGTGCTGCCGCCCAATGCGCTCGCGCTCGCCGCCGCCCGGCTCGACAGCGATCCCGGCATCGGTGTGGTCGGCGCGCGCGTGGTGCGCAGCCATGGCCAGCTGCAGGAGGCCGGCTGCCTGCTGTTCCAGGATGGCAGCGCGCTCGGCTATGGCCGCGACCGCGACCCGCATGAGGCCGAGTTCGGCTTCCTGCGCGAGGTGGATTTCGTCTCCGGCCTGTTCCTGATGACACCGCGCGCGGTGCTGCAGCAGCTGGGCCCGCTCGATCCGGATTTCGCCCCCGCCTATTATGAGGACACCGATTACTGTGTTCGCGTGTGGGAGGCCGGGCTGCGCGTGGTCTACGATCCCGCCGTGGTGGTGGTGCATCTCGAATACGGCTCGAGCCGCAACCCGGACGCACCGCGCGCCCTGATGCGCCGCAACCGGGAGATCTTCGTCTCCAAGCACCGCGAATTTCTCGCCACCCGCCAGCTGCCGCATCCAAGCCGGGCGCTGGCCGGCCGCAGCGCGCGCAGGCGCACCCGCGTGCTGGTGGTGGAGGATGTGATCCCCTACCGCCATCTCGGCTCCGGCTTCGTGCGCAGCGTCGATATCGTGGCAAGCCTGATGGCGCTGGACTGTGACGTCTCGGTGCTGCCGATCAATCCCGCCGCCCCCGCCGCCGATCCACGCGCGGGCTTCGATGACCGGGTGGAACTGCTGGCCGATCGCTGCATCACTGACGCGGCTGCGTTCTTCGCCGAACGCGCCGGGTTCTACGATGTCATCTGGATCTGCCGCGCCCATAATCTGGACCGGCTGCGCGAGACGCTGGGGGCCGCCGGCTGGGCGCATCTGGCCGGCGCGCGCATCGTGCTGGACACCGAGGCGCTGGCCAGCAACCGCCGCGCCGTGCAGGCCGCCCTCACTGGGCGGCGCTTCGATCACCCCAAGGCGCTGAAGCGCGAATTGCGCAACCTCGTGCTGGTCCAGGATGTGGTCAGCGTGAACGAGGCCGAGGCGCGCCAGCTGCGCGCGGCCGGCATCGCCCGTGTCCATGTGCTGGGCCACAGCCTGCAGCCCACCCCATCCCTGCCGGAATTCGACGCACGGCGCGACATCCTGGCCCTCGGTGCGCTCTATGCGGAGGCCACCCCCAATGTCGACGGGCTGCGCTGGTTCCTGGCTGAGGTGTGGCCGCTGCTGCGCAAAACCCAGCGCAATCTGCGCCTGCACATCGCGGGCTTCATCGCGGACGGATTCGATGCCGACACGCTGCGTGGCCCGGGTGTTGTGATGCACGGCTTCGTCGAGGATCCCGGCCAGCTCTTCGCCTCCGCAAGGCTGTTCCTGGCCCCCACACGCTTTGCCGCCGGCATTCCCTACAAGGTGCACGAGGCCGCCGCACGCGGTCTGCCGGTGATGACCACCGATCTGCTGGCAGAACAGCTGGGCTGGCAGAATGGGGTCGAGCTGGCGGCGGCACCGTGCACCGACCCCAAGGCATTCGCCGCCACCTTGCTGCGGCTGTATGGCGATGCCGAGGCGTGGTCCCGCATCCGCACTGCCGCTTTGGCGCGGATCGGCCAGGACTGCGACCCGGCGGCGTTCACCCGCACCGTCGCGACCCTGATCGGCCAGACCGAGCCCGCTGCCTGATCGCACAAGCCCGCATGTCCGCCTGCGGACCGGAGACAGACCATGGCGATGTTGACCGAGAAGCCCGCCCCACGCCGCCTGCGCCAGCGCAGCCTGGTTCTGGCGGCCTTGGCTCTGCTGGTGCTGGCCGTGGCCGGTGTGGCGCTGCTGCGCCAACGCCAGAGCGTGGCCACGCGCGGTCTGGTCGATGGGTTTCTCGCCCGCGCCGGGCTGGAACAGGTGATCACCTATCAGGAACTCTCGGTCTCGCTCGGCGGCTCTGACACACTCTCCGGCGTCACCATCCACGACGATGCCGGGCAGATGGCGGCGCGGATCGAGCGCGTCACTTTGTCCGGGCTTCCGGCGACGGGCGCGCAAAATGCCGATCTGCATCTGGCGTTGCAGGCCTCGTCCATCGCTGTGCCGCTCCAGGCGCCAACGCCGGACCGGCGACCGCTTTGGCAGGAACAGCTGAGCGCGCTCGGCCTCAGCACGCTTGCGGGCGATGTCGGCCTCAGCCTGGGCTTCGCGCGCGACACCGGCACGCTGTCGGTCGATCTGCGCGGCCTCGGCCCTGATCTTGGTGACGGCGAGGCGCATCTGGTGGTCGATCATCTGGGCGACGGCGCCCTGCAGGCGCTTCTCGATCTCGCGGTGGCAACCCGCCAGGGTGGCGTGCTGGGCATGGCGGCGGCTGGCCTCACCGCCCTGCAGACCGTCAAGGACGCGCGTCTGGTGCGGTTGCAGATCCGGCTGGATGACACCGCCCTGATCCGCCGCAGCCAGGCGGCGGACACGCTGGCGCCCCCGCTCTCGGCCGCCAGGCTGGATCAGAAGGTGCTGCTGCGCGCGGGCTTCAGCCAGGCTCAGGTGCAGGCGATGCAGGACGCCGTGCAGATTTTTCTCACCAAGGGCGGCACGTTGCGCGCCGAGACGCATCTGTCAGCCCCGTTGCCGCTGACCCGCCCCGGCGGGTTCTTCGGCCCGGTCTTCGCCTTTCACGGCCCGCTCGACCTGCTGGCCGCCTCAGGCCTTGTCCTGTCGAACTGAGGGGTCTCGGCGCCGGCGATCGGGTTGAAGCTGCCCGCGCGCGGTCAGATCATCGGTGATCACCTTCGCGATCCGGTCCATCAGCAGGCCGCGGAAATGCAGCACCCAGGCGCACCGGATCAGAAAGCGCCACAACCACCATTTCACATGACCGCGCAGCACCACTGGGACCAGCGCGTCGGCGCGCTGACGGATGCGCCGCAGCAGAATGGCGCAATCGGCGCGCGCCATCATCGGCATGGTGACCGGCACCGCAACCGTCTCGCGCGCGCTGCCGAACAGCGGCAGGATCGGTGTTTGCTGGGCGGTGGTGAATTTGCTCTGCGTCCAGCCTTTCAGGAAATCCTGGCAGTTCCTGCGGCCCAGCTGGAAATCATGTTCGCGAAAGCTCTGTGCCAGGAAGCCGCCAAAGCCGCCCAATGCGCCGCAGGCGATGTTGGCCGAGGAGGACGGGCCGGATGCCTGCCCGGTCTTGCGCGGTGCGATCAGCATGCGGCTTGCCACTTTCGGGCTTGCGGCGGCGGCCAGCTCGTCGAGCTTGAAGCGCACCTGCTGCATCAGCGTCGGCAGCAGGGAGGTGATCACCCGCACCAGCCTGGCATCCAGGTCGGCCATACCAGGCACCTGCGCCCCTTCGGGAAACGGTGAGATCATGATCACCGCGCACTCCGCCTGCGCCGGATCGCGGGGGTTGCGCGCCCTCGGGTTGCGCCAGTCGTCCAGCAGCATGAAGCGCGCGATCTCGAACGGATCGTTGTTGATCACCCCGCCATCAACGCTGACGAAATCATAGGAAACTCCGGCCATCTGGCTTGCCGGCCAGGCCGGGTTGATCGCAGCGCCAGGGAAGTCCGGTGCGGGAAACAGGCGCCGCTGATAATCGGCCCGCTCAACCTGCAGCAGGCGGGCCTCCAGCCCGACCGGGAACGCCGCCGTGGCCAGCGCGCCCTGGCCGAGCATCCGCCACGGCGCTGCCGTCCCTGCGGTTTCGAGCAGCGCGTCCACATTCATGGCGATCGCGCTGTCACAGCCCGCCCAGTCGCTCGTGGCCCTGGTGTTGCTGCCCAGTCCGCTGATCCGGAAATGCAGCCGATCGGCATGGTTGACCATGTGATAGGCGTCGGCGCTGTCATCGCCCTTCACGTCGTACTGCACGCCGTTGAGGTTGCTGACGGTGAGATAGACATGCAGCGGCTCGGCCAGCCAGGTGAACGGCGTGGCGCTGTTGGACTTCGGCCCGCTCCTGGGTGCCAGCGCGTCATCGCGGATCTTGTCGAGCACCGCGCCGTTCAGCAGCGAGACGAGTGCATCACCCGCCAGATCCTCGGTCGACAACAGGCAGGGCGCCGTGTCGGTGAGGCCTACCATCCGCGGGCTTTGCACCCAGGCGTTGTAGAGCCTGGGCAGCATGCAGGGCAGCGAACCGCCGGACTCGGTTGGCACCTGTGTGAGGCCGAGCCCTTCCTGCTGCGCGTAGCCCAGGGCGATGGCGCCAAGCGCTGCCGTGATGCCGCCGGCGGAGGCACCGGCCATGCCCACGATCGCCACGTCATGTCCGGGCAGGCTGGGGTCGTCCGGCGTGCGCTTACGGGCCTGATCCAGTTCCCACAGCGCCTGCACCAGAAAATCGAACACACCCGCCGTGTAGGCACCGGCCGAGATCGCGCCCGACATCGACAATGCCACGCGAAACACCGGACGTGCGGCTTGATGGTGGGCCTGATGCATCTTGGGCTCCGGACGAGGCGGCGTGGGCCGGCCAAAACGAAACGGACTTTCAGGGCGGCGCTGGTCGGTCTCCAGCAAATCCTGGGCTCTTCACAGAAATGTCATTCCACCTGCCTGCCAAACCGAGATGGTTTGAAACTTGTGCCCGGGCTGGGTTGGGCCCGATACCCGGCGTTGTCTGCCGGGAGAATGCCGCATGAAGTGGATCTGCCATCGCCTTGGTGTCTGCCTGGCCCTGATGCTCGTCGTCCTGCCGGCCGCAGCCGCCCCCTGCGCCGCCCCGCCGCCCGCGCCGCGGGATGTGGAGGGGCTTGGCTACTACTCGGATGCCGCAAGCTCGGTGATCGACCCGGCACTGAAGCAGCACAGCGAGGCGATGGCTGCACCGTTCAACACGTTTCAGCGCCAGGTGGCGCGCATGACGGACCAAGCGCTTGCCGATCACGACACCGAGGCCGGGCGCTGCGCCATCGCCTGGATCGCGGCCTGGGCGCGTGGCGGCGCCATGCTGGGCGAGATGCGCCACATCAACAACGACCAGGCCGATTACACGCGGCAATGGACGCTGGGGGCGGTTGCCGTCGCCTATGCCAAGGTGCGCAGGCTTGCCGCCCCCGCCGAGGCCGCGGTGATCGACCCCTGGCTGATCAAACTCGGCCAGGCCTCGCTGCACTATTGGGACAACCCCAAGCACAAGCGCAACAACCACTATTACTGGACGGGCCTCGGCCTGATGGGCGTGGCGGTGGCCACCGGCGATCCCGACACCCTGGCCCAGGCCACCACCATCTACCAGGCCGCGATCGGCGACATCGAGGATGACGGCTCGCTGCCGATGGAGCTGGCGCGCGGCGTGATGGCGCAGCATTACCACAATTTCGCCCTCGAACCGCTGGTGATGATGGCCGAGCTGGCCCGCCACCTGAAGCTGGACTGGTACGGCATGCAGAACCACCGGCTGGAGAGGCTGGCGGATCTCGTGGCGGCGGGGTTCAAGGACCCGTCCTGGTTCGCCGCCCGCACCGGCAAGCCGCAGACGCCGCAGCGCCCCAATGCCGAGACCAGCTGGGTCGGCCTCTACATCCATCATGCGCAGAACCCCGACATCTTCGCCGACCTGCTGCAACACAGCGACAGCTTCGATGCCAGGCTGGGCGGTGATACGAAGGTGATGGCAAAATCCGGCGTGTTCGATCCGGATTGAAAACAGCGGGAGACGCGCGGATGACAAAACCGGCCATCGGCATGATCGGCGTGGGGCTGATGGGGCACGGCATTGCGTGGAACATCGCAGCCAAGGGCCACGCTTTGTCGGTGCTCGACCATCCCGGCAATCAGCCCGTGGATGATCTGCGCGCGATGGGTGTGGCGGTGCGGGGCAGCATCGCCGAGGTGGTGGCGGCCTCGGACATCGTGCTGCTCTGTGTCACCGGCTCGCCGCAGGTGGAAAGCATTCTGGATGGTCAGGGCGGGGTTGTCTCCCATCTGCGGCCCGGCATGACGGTGGTGGATTGCTCCACCGCGATGCCGGATTCGACCCTGCGCATGGCAGCGCTGGTGCAGCAGAAGGGCGGGCGCTGGCTCGATGCCGCGATGACCCGCCTGCCGCAGCACGCCCGTGCCGGCACGCTCAACCTGCTGGTGGGCGGGGAGGCCGCGTTGCTGGACGAGCTGCGCCCGGTGCTGGCCTGTTTCAGCGAGAACATCACTCATGTGGGCGGCATCGGCGCCGGCCACCGCATGAAGCTGCTGCACAACACCATCTCGCTCGGCTTCATGGCGCTGCTGGCCGAGGTTTCGGCCCATGCGCAGCGCGCCGGCATCGCGCCCGAGATCCTGATCGACGTGCTGGAAAAAGGTGGCGGCGGCGGTGCCGCGCTCAGCCGCATGGCGCCGTTTCTGCTGACCGGCGATCCCTCCGCGGTGCCGTTCTTCATCGGCAACGCGGCGAAGGATCTGGGTTATTACCGCGCCACCGCCGCTGCCAGCGGTGCCGATCACGCCATCGCCGATGCCATCGGCCAGACGCTCGATGCGGTGGTGGCAGACGGCCATGGCGCCCGCTTCGTGCCGGAACTGGCGGCGCTGCTGGCCGCCCGGCCGCCTGCCGCCGCCTGACCCCGGTTGTGCCAAATCGCCGCGCCGCCTACTCAGCCAGCGAGCGGGGGAAAGATCGGTGCGATTGGACAGGCAGGCGTTGAAATACCGGCTGGAATACGTGGCCCTGCGCGCGGTGATCGCGGTGTTCCGCGCGCTGCCGCTGGAGACCGCGTCCGCTCTCGGCGGGGCGTTGTGGGAGGCGGTGGCACCCCATACCTCCCGCCATCGCCGCGCCGAGCGGCATCTGGCACTGATGATGCCGGAACTGTCGGCCGAGGACCGTCAGCGCATTCTGCGCGGCATGTGGCGCAATCTGGGCCAGACCGCGATCGAATCGCTGATGCTGGACCGGATCGCAGCCGAGCCCTGGCGCCTGCTGGTGGACGAGGAATGCCAGATCCTACAGGCACGGATCATGGCGGAGGGCGGCATTCTGGTGGCTGCCCATCTCGGCAACTGGGAGGTGGCGGCCCTCCCGCTCGGCCAGGCCCACGCCAACCACGCCGCCGTGTATCGCCGCATGAAGAACCCTCTGGCTGAGCGCTACGTGCTGGCCCTGCGCGCGCCGCTCTATCCGGCCGGTCTGTTCGCCAAGGGCGAGGCTGCCGCCCGCGGCCTGATGCGCCAGGCCAAGGCCGGCGGCTCGATCGGCATCATGGGCGATCTGCGCGAGAATGGCGGCATCGATGTGCCGTTCTTCGGCCATCCCGCCCCCTCCACCCCGTTTCCCGCCATGCTGGCCCGTCAGTATCAGCGCCCGCTCTTTGCCGTGTGCACCGTGCGCACCGGCCGCGTGCGGTTTCGCACCGTGCTGCGCGAGATCACGGTGCCCCGCACCGAGGACCGCGCTGCCGACATCCTGGCCGCGACCGCTGAGATTCAAACCACCTTCGAGACCTGGATCCGGCGCTGGCCGGAGCAATGGATGTGGGCGCATCGGCGCATCGATTTCGACGCAGCTGGATGATTGATCTACGGATCACTTTCAGCCCAGGCCTTGAGGGCCAGGTCATCTGTATCAAAAGGTGCCTCCAGCAAACGTTCCGGCGTTTCAAAAATCAATATTCTGCCCTCTGTGTCGATTGGGTCGTCGACGATAAATTTCTTGAGGACATACGAGAGCGTCTTGCCGCCCTGGCTGAGGTTCAGCACCGTCTGTCCCGTGAGATGCTCAAAGAACACCGAGAACGACGTGCGGGCAGAAAAAGACGACCCAAGGATCACCACCTTCTCTGGACCCGTTCCCATGTCGGTCAGCGATTCCGGGGTCTGGGGGATCAGTTGAAATCTGCACGTCCGGTCGTGGTGCGAGACCAGCCTGGCCCAGACCGACTCCCCGAAATTCACGCCGCCGGCCAGGGTCAGCAGATCGCCGAAATGCGGGCTGCAGTCATCCGTATCAATGAATGATTGCTTGCTCTGGTCTAATGTTGGGAAAATATATCGCGCAAGTGCCCGGGCAAAGAACATTGCACCCGCATGGTTCCAATGACTGTCTGTCTGAAACCACAGCGATTCGGCATTTTCCAGATTTTCGGCAAGCTCATCAGCTGGAAAATATCTGAAAGACACATCCGCAAGAGCGGCTTCTACGAATTTTCTCTTGATGTTTTCTCGAGAAAGGAATGGCTCAGGCGCGAATGCTGACAATACGTGTGATTTATCTGGTATGAAGAAAACATAGACATCCGCGTGCCGACGCTGAAGTTTTTTTGCAACGTGATCGATCAATTGGATGCGGGCGCGAATGTTGCTTGCTGTGCCATTGTTTAAACGCCCCTCCAACTGCAAGAAAAGCTGACCGTTTCGACCAATAACGACCTCCTCGCTGTCGACTCCAAGAATTTTCCATCGGAGGAACACAAGTGCATTTGGATAATATTCCTGGAGCAAGGAACGTGCTTTGGTGCGCAAGTCACCCATGCCGAACCAAAAATCATACGAGAACAATAAAGATACAGAAATAAGCCCAACGCAAAAGGCACGAACCAGCCAATTTTTCATCTGGAACACAGGCAACACGTGGAAAATCCCGAGGCACAGTGAAGCGCCCGTCAGCAGTCGATCATGGTTCTCTGAGAAAACACGATTGCATCCAAGACAGCCAGGCGTCCCCGTTGCCCGACAGCCTCAACCGACGCCCTCACCGATGCGCTGTGCGTGCAGCCACGCGCAGGATCATCGCTGCAGGTCATCCGCAGAAACAATGTTTCCAGAGCCCAGGACTATCCAATATCACAACGGTTTTTTCAACCATGGCCCGAATGCCAATTGCGGCCACGGGCTCGCAAAATCCGGTCGAAATCGGACATGGTGGGCGCATTGATTTCGGCACCCAACGCCCGGTCTGAGGCAACTGAACAGCAGTGAGGTCCGTCAGCTCGGACCGAGCTCTAGGCAAATTCACGACGCGCCCCATTTCTCGGGTGGTAGGAGGGTTAAAAATCTCCTGAGCATAAAATAGAGTAAGAGAAAATTTATGTCATTGCTGGTGATCGCTGTTCTGCTTTTGATTGTCATTCCTGGTTTGATCTATCAGATCGCTCGTGTCGTGCAGAAAAAATCCAAGCGGTAAAAGGTTCAGGACTGACTGTCGCTTGAATGGTGTGCAGGGTTGGCCTGGGTCTGCAATGAGCCAAACCCCGGTGATCTTCTTCAATCCACGATACAGGAGTGCAAACTTGCTTTGGCTTGCACAACGGACGGTCACGGCCATCTGCTGATCATGGGAACACTTATCGCACTCTTCCTGGTGGCCTTGCTCCTGGGCGGCATGATATTTTTTGCCGCGGTGATGGCGCCACTGGTGTTCACCAGGTTGCCGGCTGATCAGGCTGGTACATTCATCCGGCAGGTGTTTCCGGTCTATTACGTCTACGTGGCGGCTCTTTCAGCAGCCGCCTCAATCGCGCTCGCGGCCGGGCACCGTCTTGATGCGGCCTTGATGGCCCTGTGCGCAGCCTCCACCGTTTGGCTGCGCCAAGGTCTCATGCCGATGATCAACCAGCGAAGCGACGCGATGCGGGCTGGTGATACATCCGCCAAGAAGGGCTTCGATGCCATGCACCGGCTGTCCGTGGTGATCAACTTTGCGCAAATCCTGGCGGCAGGATTCGTGCTCGCGCGTTTCGCCATCTAGCTCCGCGCCGAAGGACTCCGCGAAGGATCCGCCAGCAGCCGTGTCTCTGACGCGACCACGACCCGCCGGAAAATATACTCCTGGCATGGGACTGGCCGCAACCAAATGATATCCAACACGATGAATGGTGGGCGCTGAAGGGCTCGAACCTTCGACCCGCTGATTAAGAGTCAGCTGCTCTACCAACTGAGCTAAGCGCCCGCACGGGGATCCCGACGGATCACGCGGAGCGCGGCTTGTAGCAATCGGGCGGGCGATTGCAAAGCCTTTCCGTCGCATCGTTCTGCGGCTTGCGCATGCCTCCCGCCCGTGCTGGTAATACGCCCTGGATTCGTTGGGTTCCCGCCGGTCTGGCCCGCGTCTTGCAGGCCGCCCCGGCGGATTTCAATCGTTTGGGGGTGCTTTGGCCTACGCGCTGCAACAGCTGATCAACGGGATCACCCTCGGCATGATCTACGGCCTGATCGCCGTGGGCTACACCATGGTCTACGGCATCATCGGCATGATCAACTTCGCCCATGGCGACGTGTTCATGATCGGCGCCTTCCTCTCGCTGATCTCCTTCATCCTTTTGGGCATCGCCGGCATCACCTATGTGCCGCTCGCCCTCTTCCTCACCCTGCTCTTCGCCGCCGCCATCTCGGCGCTGTATGGCTGGGCGATCGAGCGCATCGCCTACCGCCCGCTGCGCGGCTCCTTCCGCCTGGCCCCGCTGATCTCCGCCATCGGCATGTCCATCGCCCTGCAGAACTTCGCCCAGGTCTCCCAGGGTGCGCGCGACAAGAACCTGATCGAGCTGATCCCCGGAGGATTTGACATCTTCCAGCAGGATGGCTTCGTCGTTCAGCTCACCTGGATGCAGATCGTCATCACCATCGTCACCCTCACTTTGCTCGGCGGCTTCACCTGGCTCGTCACCAAAACCCCGCTCGGCCGCGCCATGCGCGCCTGCGAGCAGGACATGAAGATGACCGCCCTGCTCGGCATCGACGTCAACCGCACCATCAGCCTCACCTTCGTCATCGGCGCATCGCTGGCCGCCGTCGCCGGCATGCTGTTCCTGCTCTATTACGGTTCGATCAACTTCTACATCGGCTTCAACGCCGGCGTGAAAGCCTTCACCGCCGCCGTGCTCGGTGGCGTCGGAAGCCTTCCCGGCGCCGTCATCGGTGGCCTCGCCATCGGGCTGATCGAGGCCTTCTGGTCCGGCTACGCCTCCGTCGAATACAAGGATGTGGCGGCGTTCTCGGTTCTCATCATCGTGTTGATTTTCATGCCGACCGGGCTGCTCGGTCGCGCGGATGTGGAGAAGGTATGAAAGCCGCTTTGCGTGATGCCGGGCTCTCCGCCCTGGTGGCCCTTGGTCTGTTCGGCGCCATGGTCGGCCTGCGCACCGATGTCGGCATCGGCACCAGCAAGCTGACGATCAACCCTCAGCCGCTTGCGGTTGCGATCATCGTGGCCGTGGTGTTCCTCGGCAGGCTTGGCCTGGTTCTCTGGGCGCAGCACAAGGCGGCCGCCGCTCCCGTGGCCAAGAAGCCCAGCCATATGCCGGCGCTCGGCCGCTACGTGGCACCCGCGATGCTGCTGATCGCCGCCACCCTGCCGCTCTATTCCAGCCGCTACATCATCGATGTCGGTGTGCTGGTGATGACCTACGTCATGCTCGGCTGGGGGCTGAACATCGTGGTCGGCCTCGCGGGGCTGCTCGATCTCGGCTACGTCGCCTTCTACGCGGTGGGCGCCTATTCCTACACGTTGCTCGCGACGACCTTCGGTCTGTCGTTCTGGATCTGCCTGCCGATCGCGGGCATTCTGGCGGCTGTCTGGGGCATGATCCTAGGTTTCCCGGTGCTGCGCTTGCGCGGCGACTATCTGGCGATCGTCACGCTCGCGTTCGGCGAAATCATCCGCCTCGTGCTGATCAACTGGCGCGATTTCTCGGGCGGCAGCGCGGGCATCGCCTCGATCCCGAAGATCACGTTCTTCGGCCTCGTCTTCGCCGACCGCCCCGGCGGTTTCGACGATTTCTTCGGCTTCGAATACGCCTCCATCCACGGCAAGATCTTCCTCTATTTCGTCATCCTGGCGCTGGCGCTGCTCACCAACTGGGCGTCGTTGCGGTTGCGGCGCCTGCCCATTGGCCGCGCCTGGGAGGCCTTGCGCGAGGACGAGATCGCCTGCCGCTCGCTCGGCATCAACACGACGAATACGAAGCTGACCGCCTTCGCGCTCGGCGCCTTCTTCGGCGGACTGGCCGGCTCGTTCTTCGCGGTCAAGCAAGGCTTCGTCAGCCCGGAGAGCTTCACCTTCAACGAATCGGCGACGATCCTCGCGATCGTGGTGCTCGGCGGCATGGGCTCGCAGATCGGCGTCGCCTTCGCGGCGGTGTTCCTGATCGGCGGCTTCGAGCTGCTGCGTGAACTCGGATGGCTGAAAACCTTCATGGCGACGACCTTCGGCATGACGGATTTCGACCCCGCGCAATATCGCGGATTGTTGTTCGGCTTGGCCATGGTGGTGATGATGGTTCTGCGTCCGCGCGGTTTTGTCTCGACGCGTTCGCCGTCGATCTTCCTGAAGGAGCGTAAAGCTGTGTCTGGAGATCTCGTGAAAGAGGGGCACGGCTGATGCGCTGGCAAACCGATCCCCTCCTCGTCGTCGAACATCTGACGATGCGCTTCGGCGGCCTCGTGGCTGTCAACAAACTCAGCTTCACGGTTGGCCGCGGCGACATCACCGCGCTGATCGGACCGAACGGCGCCGGCAAGACGACGGTCTTCAATTGCGTCACCGGCTTCTATAAGCCTACAGAGGGCCGGCTAGCTCTGGCCCGCGAGGGCGTCGCGACCGCCGAAGCGGTCGACGCGCTGACGAAATCCTCGGCGCGCCACGGAAAGACCGCTTCGGGCGACGTTTATTTGCTCGAGCGCATGGCCGGAAACGAGATCGCGCTGCGGGCTCGGGTCGCGCGCACGTTCCAGAACATAAGGCTGTTCCAGGGCATGACGGTGCTCGAGAACATCATGGTGGCGCACCACAACCTTTTAATGAAAGCGAGCGGGCTGACCGTGCTCGGCCTGGTCGGCGCGCCGCACTACCGCAAGACCGAGGCCTGGGCGGTGGATC
>CAIYCW010000126.1 GCA_903924855.1 uncultured Rhodospirillales bacterium
CCCCGCCGCCGCCACCGCCGCCACCACCCCCGCCGCCGGAGACCACGGTGCCGTCCGAGGCGCCACCGCCGCCGCCGCCACCTCCGCCCCCGCCGGTGCCGCCGCCCCCGGCGCCGCCGTCCAAGACGTCTCAGCCGAACGTGACCAAGAACGCGGCGGCCGAGAGCGATTCGGTGGACAACACGCTGGAGAAGCTGCGCGCGCTGCAGAAGCAGTTGAAGCCGCCCACGGCCAAGCCGAATCCGGCCGCGGGTGGCGCGCCGAAAGGCGGTGGCTCGCCCAATGGCGACATCAACAACGCGCTCTCCGCCTCCCAGCGCGGGGCGATCGGCGACAAGGTGCGCGAATGCTGGACCAAGGATGCCGGGGCGCTCGACCTGGAGAAGATGCGTGTGAAGGTGACCGTCACCACGGATGCCAACGGCACCGCCCGTCTGGTGCAGGTGGCCGATGACGACCGGGCCCGGGTGCAGGGCGATCCGCGTCTGCTGGCATTCTACGAGCGGGCGCAGCGCGCCATTCTGGACCCGCGCTGTGCCGATCTGCCGCTGCCGCAGGACAAGCTCGGCGCCGTGCAGAAGCTGACCTTCATCTTCTCGCCGTGACGGTCGTTTAGTCTGCCATGATCTAGTCTGCCATGATCGTGCCGTGAGGTTTCCTTAACTTGCCACGATCGGCGTGCATGGAATTCATGCGCCAAACGCGTTAACCACCGCGACAACATCGTGACCTCCCGTCACGCCAGCAGATCATACGGGGTACCCACATGACCCAGCCCATCATTCCCGCCGAACCGCTTGTCGATCTCAACGGCGTCACCCTCAGCCGGCGTGGCCTGGCTGTGGGAGCAGCGGCGCTGTTCCTGCCGAACCGGCTCTATGCGCAGACGCCGGGCCAGGACACCGCCATCGTGGTGGACCGCGCCCGCACCGATCCGATCCCTGTGGCCATTCCGGGCTTCGTGGGCGCTGATGGCGAAAGCCAGCGCCTGGGGTCTGACATCGCCTCGGTGATCACCAACAACCTCGCCCGCTCCGGCCTGTTCCGCGCCATCGACCCGGCCGCCTTCATTGGCCAGACCACCGGCGACGTGCCCAACTTCGCCAACTGGAAGGGGATCGGCGCGCAGGCGCTGGTGACCGGCAAGGTGGAGAACCAGGGCGGCACCAAGGTGCGCGTGGAGTTCCGCCTGTGGGACGTGCTGCCCGGCCAGCAGATCCAGGGCACCGCCTACAGCACCGAGACCGCCAATTGGCGCCGCATCGCGCATATCATCTCGGATGTGATCTATGAGCGGCTGCTGGGCGAGAAGGGCTATTTCGACACGCGCGTGGTCTATATCGCGGGCACCGGTCCGCGTGACCGGCGGGTGAAGCGTCTCGCCATCATGGATCAGGACGGCGAGAACAACCGCTTCCTCACCGATGGCACCTGGATTGCCAAAAGCCCGCGCTTTCACCCGACGCGCGACCAGATCGCCTTCATGAGCTACGCCAACAACAAGCCGCGTGTGTATCTGTTCGACCTCGCCTCCGGCCGGCAGCAGCCTTTGGGTGATTTCGCCGCGATGACGCTGTCGCCGCGCTTCGCTCCGGATGGCAATTCGGTGATCATGTCGCAGACCACGCCGGGCGGGAATGCGGACATCTACACGATCGATCTCGGCAGCCGCCAGGCGCGGCGCCTGACCGATTCGGGCTCGATCGACGTCTCGCCCTGCTACAGCCCGGATGGCACGCAGATCACCTTCAACTCGGATCGCGGTGGCGATCAGCAGATCTATGTGATGAACGCCGATGGCAGCGGGGTGAAGCGCATCAGCTTCGGCAAGGGCCGCTACGGCACGCCGGTGTGGTCGCCGCGCGGCGATCTGATCGCCTTCACCCGCCTGTCCGACGCCACCTTTGCCATCGGCGTGATGCGCCCGGATGGCTCGGGCGAGCGTATCCTGTCCGAGTCGTTCTACGTGGAGGGGCCGACCTTCGCGCCGAACGGAAGGGTGATCATGTTCTGGCGTGAAACGCCGGCGCGCGATGCCCGCGGCACCGGGTTCAGCGCCCGACTCGTCTCGATCGACATCACCGGTTTCAACGAGCGTCAGATGACGACGCCGACCGATGCGTCCGAGCCGGCCTGGGGTCCGTTGCTGGCCTGAGGATGACGCGAAACGATGCGGAAAAATGGCTGGGAAACCGGCGTTCAGAGTGTCATGCGTTGCAGATGCGCCACGGCATGGATGTCATGTGTTGCGTGGATGACACTCTGCCTTGACCGGGTTCCCAGCTAAGAGCTAATTCGCGTCGCAGCGTGTGCGGCGCCTTTTGCAAGGTTTCGCACGGCTTCAACCGCATCGTTTTGACCCGGCGGGGATGGCCCCCTGGGTTACCCAGTTTCGCACTCCTTCCAGGGACGCAAATCAATGAACGTTAAAATTCTGGGCGCTTTCGCTGCCGTGGCGCTTCTGGCTGCGTGCTCGGACAACACTGCCGCAACCGCTGGCAACGGCGCTTCGGCTGCTGCTGCCGGCATCGTTCCGGGCAGCCAGGAAGACCTGGTCGCCAACGTTGGCGATCGCGTGTTCTACGACCTGAACAAGTCCAGCCTGAAGACCGACGGCAAGGCCACGCTCGACCGTCAGGCTGCCTGGCTCGCCAAGTATGCGCAGAACAACGTGCAGATCGCTGGCAACTGCGATGAGCGCGGCACCGAAGAGTACAACATCGCTCTCGGCCAGCGCCGCGCTGCCGCCTCGCGCGACTATCTGGTCGCCAAGGGCGTCGCCGCGACCCGCATCACCACCATCTCGTATGGCAAGGACCGTCCGACCGCTCTGGGTTCGAACGAAGCCGCCTATGCGCAGAACCGCAACGCCATCACCTCGGTTCGCTGATCCGAACCTTGGCGTGACGTAAGCTTTGGAAACCGGCGGCCGCAAGGTCGCCGGTTTTCTTATGCGTGAAACATGAACAGATTTGCGGCTTGCCTGCGCCATCGGCTTGGCACATTGCTGCCGCAGCTTCGCGCGTCGCCTGAGGCTGGACATTGCGCATTCGCCGATGATGAGAGGTCGCCGATGAACCGTATTCTGCTGATGCTGGGTCTGCTGGCATTGCTGGGGGCAGCAAGCCCCGCCCGGGCACAGATCGACTCGCGTGAGGGCATCGCACTGGACAACGAGATCGCCGATCTGCGGCGCCAGATCCAGGTCCTGCAGAACAATCTGGGCAGTGGGTCGGGCAGTTCCTCTGGCAGCAGCTTCCTGGGCGGGCGCTCGCAGCAGGCGCCCTCCGGCGGGGCTTCCGATCTCACGGCAGGGCTGGTTGATCGGGTCACCAGGCTGGAGGATGCGGTGCGCCAGCTGAACGGGCGCATCGACGAGTTGGCCAATGCGCAAAGCCGCGCCCAGGCCGATCTGTCCAAGCAGATTTCCGATCTGCAGTTCCGCCTCGACAATGGTGGCACCGGTGGGGCGGCGCCTGCGGCCGCACAGGCGGCACCGCAGACCACCACCAGCCCGCCGCCCGGCAATCTCGGCACGGTGCCGGCCAAGCTGGTGCCGCCGCAGACCCAGGCCGCTCCGGCGCCCCCGCGCACGCCCGATGCGATCTACCAGGAAGGCAATGCCGCCTTGGCGCGGCGGGATTATGCCACGGCAGAGACCCGGGCGCGCGAGGTGCTGAACAGCGCCAAGAACACGCCGCGTGGCTATGATGCGCAGCTGCTGCTGGCCCAGGCGCTGGCCGGAGAGAAGAAGACCGTCGATTCGGCGTTGGCCTATGGCGAGACCTATCAGCGCAACAAGCAGGGCGCGCACGCGCAGGATTCGCTGCTGGGTCTGGCCAATTCGCAGCAGGCGTTGGGCGACAGCCGCTCGGCCTGCGTGGCGCTGGACACGCTGCGCGCGCAGTTCCCTACGCCGCGCGCCGATATCGCGCCGCGCGCGGCAGCCTTGCGCACCCAGGCAGGGTGCCGCTGACGATCGCAGGCCCGCCGGCCCCGATCGGGGCTGTGGAATTCGCTGGCTTGCTGGAGTCGCTCGGCCCGTTCGAGCCGGAACCGGGGCTGGCGGTGGCGGTCTCGGGCGGGGCGGACAGTCTGGCCACCGCGGTTCTGGTGGCCGATTGGGTGCGCGCCCGCGGTGGGACCATCCTGGCGCTGGTGGTGGATCATGGGCTGCGCCTCGAATCGGCGGATGAGGCCGCTGCCACGCTGCGGCGCCTCGCCGGTCTTGGGATTGCAGGCCATCTGATCGAGCTTCCCGGGCTTGCCGCAGGTGCGGGGCTGGCGGCCCGCGCGCGCAGCGCCCGGCATGACGCGCTGGAGGCCGCGTGCCGGGCACATGGCATTCTGCATCTGGTGTTCGGCCACCATGCCGGCGACCAGGCGGAGACGATTGCGATGCGCATGCTGGCGCAAAGCGGTGCGGATGGGCTGGCCGGGATGGCAGCCATCGTCGAGACGCGCGATCTGCGCCGTCTGCGCCCCTTGCTGGCCATGCCCAAGGCGCGGCTGATCGCAACCTTGCAGCAGCTCGGCATCGCGTGGGTGGAGGATCCGTCCAACCGCAACCCGAACGCGCAGCGCGTGAGGTTGCGCGACTTGCGCCGCGATCCGAATGGCTGCGGGCTTGCCACGCGTGCCCTGGTTGCGGCGAGCCTTGCCCGCGGCGCGGACCGGGCAGCGCAGGAGGCTGCGGTTGCCGAGGAACTGGCAGCCCGCGCAGCACTTTATCCGCAGGGTTTTGCCGTGCTGTCTCCGGGTCCGATTTCGCCGCAGGCTTTGGCGCGGCTGATCGCCATGACAGGCGGGGCAGGGTTCTCACCCGCGCATGACCGGCTGGCGGCCCTTGCCGCCGCACCGCGTCCTGCGACGATCGCGGGCGTGCGCCTGGCCCCGGCCGGGCGCCTGGGCCCGGGGCTTTTGGTGCTGCGTGAATTCGCCGCCATCGCAGCCCCGATCCCGGCCGATCCGGCGCAAATCTGGGACCATCGTTTCCGAATGGTCACAGCCGCCCCTGCTGGCGGCATGATCGGCGCCTGGGGGGCGGATGCCGTTTCAACCCGCACCGGCCTGCCCATGCTGATCTGCCGCACCTTGCCCGTGCTGCGCTGCAACGGGGTGGTGATCACAGCCACACCGGCGCTATGCCGTGATTTTGAGTTCTGCCCCCCCCTTCAGGCAGGCCCCGCCCCGTTTTTCCCGTTGCCGGGGCTTGCGGGAAAGCGCCAGGATAGTCCGATACAGGGGGATGCGCTTTGACCGGCGGCTTCCTATTTGCAGGACTGGCAGTTGCGGTGCCGTATATCGACGCATCACACTGTTCGCCCGGGATCGCAGACGATGCCGGGCCGAAATCGAATGGCCGCAAAGGCCGGGGAATGAAATGAGCAATTTCGGACGCAATCTTGCCCTCTGGGTCATCATCGCCTTGCTGCTGGTGGTGCTGTTCAACCTGTTCCAGCCCGGCGCCAACCGGCCGGACGCGGCACCTTTGGCCTATTCCGACTTCATCAACGAGGTGAACAGCGGCCGGGTGCGTGATGTCACCATCATGGGCCGCAATGTCACGGGGCATCATTCGGATGGCCGCTCGTTCCAGACCTACACGCCGGACGACCCGAGCCTGGTGTCGCGCCTGACCGACAAGGGCGTGGGCGTGGTGGCGAAGCCGGAAGAGGGCGATTATTCGCTGATGCGCATCCTGATCAACTGGTTCCCGATGCTGCTGCTGATCGGCGTGTGGGTGTTCTTCATGCGCCAGATGCAAGGCGGCGGGGGGCGCGCGATGGGATTTGGCAAGTCGCGGGCACGCCTGCTGACCGAGAAACAGGGCCGCGTGACCTTCGAGGACGTGGCCGGCATCGATGAGGCGAAGTCCGAGTTGCAGGAGATTGTGGAGTTCCTGAAGGACCCGCAGAAATTCCAGCGCCTGGGCGGCAAGATTCCCAAGGGCGTGCTTCTGGTGGGCCCGCCGGGCACCGGCAAGACGCTGCTGGCGCGCGCCATCGCGGGTGAGGCCAATGTGCCGTTCTTCACCATCTCTGGCTCGGATTTCGTCGAGATGTTCGTGGGCGTCGGCGCCAGCCGCGTGCGTGACATGTTCGAACAGGGCAAGAAGAACGCGCCCTGCATCATCTTCATCGACGAGATCGACGCGGTCGGCCGCCATCGCGGGGCAGGCCTCGGCGGTGGCAATGATGAGCGTGAGCAGACGCTGAACCAGATGCTCGTCGAGATGGACGGGTTTGAGAGCAATGAGGGCGTGATCCTGATTGCCGCAACCAACCGTCCGGACGTGCTGGATCCCGCCTTGCTGCGCCCCGGCCGGTTCGATCGCCAGGTTGTGGTGCCGAACCCGGATGTGAACGGGCGCGAGAAGATCCTGCGCGTGCATATGCGCAAGGTGCCGCTGGCATCCGACGTTGATCCGAAGGTGATCGCGCGCGGCACGCCGGGCTTCTCGGGTGCGGATCTCGCCAACCTGGTCAACGAGGCGGCGTTGCTCGCGGCCCGCATCGGCAAGCGCGTGGTGGCCATGGCCGAGTTCGAGATGGCCAAGGACAAGGTGATGATGGGTGCCGAGCGTCGCTCGCTGGTGATGAGCGAGGACGAGAAGAAGATGACCGCCTATCACGAGGCCGGCCATGCGATCTGCGCCATCAACCTTGAGGAATGCGACCCCGTCCACAAGGCCACCATCATCCCGCGCGGCCGCGCGCTTGGCATGGTGATGTCGCTGCCGGAAGGCGATCGCTATTCCAAGTCCAAGGCGAAGTGCCTCGATGAGCTGACGATGGCGATGGGTGGGCGTGTGGCCGAGGAGCTGATCTTCGGCGCCAACAAGGTCTCCAACGGCGCGTCCGGCGACATCAAGATGGCGACGTCGCAGGCGCGCATGATGGTCACCGAATGGGGGATGTCGGACAAGCTGGGCATGATCGCCTATGCCGACAACAGCCAGGAGGTGTTCCTGGGTCACTCGGTGACGCAGAACAAGAACGTCTCGGAGGCCACGGCGCGCGAGATCGACAACGAGATCAAGTCGATCATCGACAATGCCTATGCGCGTTCGAAGGCGATCCTGACGGAGAACCTGGCCAACCTGCACGCCCTTGCCCAAGGGCTGCTGGAATACGAGACGCTGTCGCTCGATGAGATCCGCACCGTGCTGCGCGGTGAGAAGGTGATCCGCCGGGTGAATGACGACCCGGCGCCGGACAGCAGGCGGGCCTCGGTGCCCACCACCACGCGCCCGCTGCCGCCCTCCAGCGGCCTCGGTACCGCACCGGCCGCCGGCTAGTCAGCGGGTTGGCCGGCTGGGCTGAGATGTTGCAGGGTCCCCGTCCGTTGGTGATGGGGATCCTCAACGTCACACCGGACAGTTTCAGCGATGGCGGGGTCCACACGGACCCCGTTTTCGTTGGCAGGCAGATGATGGCGGATGGGGCCGACATCATCGATGTCGGCGGCGAGAGCACGCGCCCCGGCGCGGTTCCCGTCTCCGTGCAGGAGGAGATCGCCCGCATCCGCCCGGTGGTGGCGGCGCTCGCGGCAGAGGGTGCCGTGGTCAGCATCGACACCCGCAATGCTGCCACCATGCAGGCGGCGCTCGATGCGGGGGCGCGCATCGTCAATGACGTGACGGCCCTGACCCATGACCCGCACGCGCGCGCGGTGGTGGCGCGATCGGGCTGTCTGGCGGTGCTGATGCATATGCGCGGCGAGCCGGCCACGATGAAGGCGCATGCGATCTACGACGATGTGGTGGCCGATGTGCACCGCGAGCTTGCCGCCCGCGTGGCGGAGGCGGAGGCAGCCGGCATCGCGCGGGAGAGCCTCGCGATCGACCCCGGCATCGGCTTTGCCAAAATGGCGGCGCAGAACGTGGCATTGCTGCAGGATCTGCCGGAATTTGCCGATTTTGGCCTGCCGTTGCTGATCGGCGTGTCGCGCAAGGCGTTCATCGGTCATCTGTCCGGCGAGACACGCCCGGCCAGGCGACTCGGCGGCTCGGTGGCGGCAGCGCTCTGGGCGATGCAGCAGGGCGCATCAATCCTGCGCGTGCATGACGTGGCGGAGACGGTGCAGGCGGTGCGGGTATGGCGCGCACTCGCGCAATTAAGCTAATGGACAGCATTCCGCCGCATTCTGGTGGAACACTTTCCGGCGAATGACAGGATCGGCGTTTTATGTCCAACACCAGGCGGCTCTTCGGGACTGACGGCATTCGTGGCACCGCCAACACGCCGCCGATGACCGCGGAGATCGCGCTGCGTCTGGGCCAAGCGGCCGGCCTGTTCTTCACCAATGGCAGCCACCGCCACCGCGTGGTGATCGGCAAGGACACGCGCCTGTCCGGCTACATGATCGAGCCGGCTTTGGTGGCGGGTTTCATCGGGGCCGGCATGGATGTGGTGCTGGCGGGGCCGCTGCCCACGCCCGCGGTTGCCATGCTCACCCGCTCGCTGCGCGCCGATCTGGGTGTGGTGATATCGGCCTCGCACAACCCGTTCGAGGACAACGGCATCAAGCTGTTCGGGCCGGACGGGTTCAAACTCTCCGATGAGACCGAGATCGAGATCGAGGCGCTGATGATGTCCGATCTGGCGGGCAAGCTGGCCGCCCCCTCCAAGCTCGGCCGTGCCTCCCGGCTGAACGACGCGGCGGGGCGGTATATCGAGGCTGCCAAGTCCAGCTTCCCGCGCGGGCTGCGGCTGGACGGGCTGCGTATCGTGATCGATTGCGCCAACGGGGCCGCCTACAAGGTGGCGCCCGCCGTGCTGTGGGAGCTGGGTGCGGATGTGATCGAGCTTGGCGTGAAGCCGGACGGGTTCAACATCAACCGCGGCTGTGGCTCTACCGTGCCGAGCTATCTTTCGGCGGAGGTGGTGAAGAACGGCGCCCATCTGGGCCTCGCCTTGGATGGCGACGCGGATCGGCTGATCCTGGCCGATGAGACCGGCGCCATCGTGGATGGCGACCAGGTGCTGGGCCTGATCGCGCGCAGCTGGCAGGCGGCCGGACGGCTGACCGGCGGCGCCGTGGTGGCCACTGTGATGTCCAATCTCGGGCTTGAGAAATTCCTGCAGGGCATCGGGCTTGGCCTGCATCGCACCCAGGTGGGCGATCGCTATGTGGTGGAGATGATGCGCGCCGGCGGGTTCAATCTAGGCGGTGAGCAATCCGGCCATATGGTGCTGTCCGATTACGCCACCACCGGCGACGGGTTGCTGGCGGCCCTGCAGGTGCTGGCGGTGCTGGTGGAGAGCGGCAGCCCGGCCAGTGCGGCGTGCCAGGTGTTCAAGCCCTATCCGCAGGTGCTGAAAAGCGTGCGCTTCCACGGCGTGTCGCCGCTGGCGCAGCCCAGCGTGATGGCGGCGATTGCCGAGGCCGAGGCCGAGCTTGCAGCCACCGGCCGCCTGCTGATCCGCAAAAGCGGCACCGAGCCGGTGATCCGCGTGATGGCGGAGGGGGAGGACGCTGCCATGGTGGAGCGCATCGTGGACCGGCTCTGCGCCATGATCGCCGAGACCGCCGCCAGCCTGCGCGACGCTGCCCTGATCGACGAGCCGGTGGTATGATCCGGATGCAGCCGCAGGGCCGGGTGCTGATCATCGCGGGCTCTGATTCCGGCGGTGGGGCGGGGATACAGGCCGATATCAAGACGGTCTCGGCCCTGGGCGGCTACGCGATGACGGCCGTGACCGCGCTGACCGCGCAGAACACGCTAGGCGTGCACGCGGTGCACAGCGCGCCGCCGGATTTCGTGGCCGCCCAGATCAGCTGCGTGCTGGAGGATCTGGGGGCCGATGTGGTCAAAACCGGCATGCTGGGCGGTGCTGCCGTGATCGCCGCGGTGTGCGCGGCCCTGGAGGGCAGGGGCCTGCCCTTGGTGCTCGACCCGGTGATGGTGGCCAAGGGCGGCGCCTCCCTGCTGGCGGAGGAGGCCATCGCCCATCTCAAGCGCCGCCTGCTGCCGCTGGCAAGCCTGCTCACCCCCAATCTGCCGGAGGCGGAGGCGCTGTGCGGCATGCGCATCAGCACCGAGGCCGAGATGCATCACGCAGCGGAAGCGCTGCTGACACTGGGCGTGCCGGCGGTGCTGCTGAAGGGCGGGCATCTGCCTGGGGATGATCTGGTCGATCTGCTGGTGACCGACGTTGAAACAATCACGTTTCGCAGCCGGCGGATCGCCACGCGCCACACCCATGGCACCGGCTGCACGTTGGGCAGCGCTATCGCCACCTATCTGGCACAGGGACGATCTTTGCCCGATGCCGTCTCGGTTGCGCGGGATTATGTGCGGGCTGCGATCGAGACGGCGCCAGGGCTGGGGCAGGGGCATGGGCCGCTGAACCATCTGGTGTGGCAGACCAACGGGTAAGCAAGGTCTTCTTTTTGTGAACAAAAAGAAGCAAAAAAACTTTTAGAACTGGGCTGCGGCAAGGTTTGGCCTTGCCGCGCCAGCTTCACAGGGCTGGGTTACATGCCGACCCTGGCGAGGTCGACGAACCAGCTTTGCGGGGAGACGAAGTTGGTGATCTTCGGGCTCATCGCGCGCGGGTTCAGATCGTGCACGATGTAGAGCCAGGGCGGATTGTCCACTAGGCGCTCATGCGCCGTGCGGGTGGCCGCCTGGATCTCGGCCGGATCGGTGGCGGCTTCGAGCTTGGCGAGCGCCGCGTCGAACGCATCATCCTTCCATTGCTCGAAATTGAAGCCGTTCGGCGCGAAATTGGCCGAGGAGAAATACCTCGCCATCACCGCCACGTCCGAGCTGGGCGAGCTGATGTTCAGCGCCGAGGCGCCGTTCAGCCCTGGGTTGTCCGGCGCGAAACGGCCGGCAGTGAGCAGCGTGTTCCATTCCACCACGTCGTAGGACACATCGACGTTGCAGTTCTCCTTCAGGCTCTGCTGGATGAACTCGTTCATCGGCATCGGCAGCATCTGGCCGGAGCCGGAGGGCGAGATCATCGCCTTGAACGAAAGCGGCTTGGCCGCCGTGTAGCCGGCCTCGGCCAGCAGCGCCTTGCCCTTGGCGGGATCGAGTTTGTAGTGGTTGACCGGATTGCCGAAATTCGGGTCGGACGGCTTCAGCCAGCCCACGGAAGGCTCGGCGGTGCCGGCCAGCAGCGAGACGATGCCGTCCCGGTCGATGCAGTAGTTCAGCGCCTGGCGCACCCGCACATCCGCCACCGGTGAGTTCTTCGCCCCCATGTTGAAGAACCATGGCCAGACATGCGGATAGGAGCCGGTGGTGATCTTGAAGCCGGCCTGCTTCAGGGACGGAATGCCATCGGGCGGCGGCACCTCGATCCAATCCACCTGGCCGGAGCGCAGGGCCGCCATGCGGGTGTTGGATTCCGGCATCGGCAGCAGCACCACCTTGTCGACATGCGCCATGCCCGCCTTGTCCCAGTAGTCATCGTTCTTGGCGAGCTCGACGGATTGGCGCGGCACCACCTTGGTGATCTTGAACGGCCCGGTGCCGGCCGGCGGCAGCAGCGCCACCTTTGCCCAATCCTTGCCGCCCGCCTCGAAGGAGGCCGGCGAGGTGAACAGGATATAGACCACCATATAGGGGAAATAGCTGGCCGGGCGCTTGGTGGTGATGGCCACCGTGTGATCGTCGATCTTGCGGTAGCTGTCGGTGAGCGGCGCGCGGGCGCGGGTGATGCCGGCGGCCGGCGGCTCGAATTGTGGGCTGTCCGATTTGAAGTAGCGATCGAGGTTCCAGATCACCGCATCCGCGTTGAACGGCGTGCCGTCATGGAAGGTCACACCCTGGCGCAGATGGAAGATCCACACTTTGGGATCGGCCTTGTCCTGCTCCCAGCTCTCAGCCAGGCCCGGACGCAGCCCCGCGAGCTTGTCGGCGGAGGAGAGATCCCACAGCGCCAGACCCTCGAACACCGGGTAGCCGAGGAAGCGCATACCCTCGAAGCCGTTGTTGGGCAGGCCCGTGGTGGTGGGAATGTCCGACGCGGTCATGGCGATGCGCAGTGTCTTTTGCGCCAGGGCAGGGGCAGCGGCGAGGCTCAGGGCTGCGAGCGAAACGGCGGTGGCCAATAGTGTTTTGCGCATCAATGCTCTCCTTGTGATGTCAGCTGCGCACGTCCATCGCGCCGCGCAGCCCGTCGCTGACCAGGTTGAAACAGATGGAGGTCACGAAAATGCACAGCCCGGGCAGCATCGCGACCAAAGGCTGGTTGTAGATCGCGGTGCGCAGCGTGTTCAGCATCAGCCCCCATTCGGCTTCCGGCGGCTTGGTGCCGAGGCCGAGGAAGGACAGGCCGGAGGCCAGGATCATCGCAACCGAGATCAGATTGGTGGCGTAGACGAAGATCGGCCCCAGCACGTTGGGCAGCACATGCACCCGCACGATGGTGAACACCGAGGCCCCCGAGGCGCGCGCCGATTCCACATAGTCCAGCACCCGCACCGAGGTGGTGACGGTCTCCGCCACCCGGATGATCGGCGGGATGAAGACCAAAGTGAGCGAGAGGATGGCGTTGAAGATGCCAGCGCCCAGCGCGCCCGAGATGGCCACCGCCAGCAGCACTGACGGGAAGGCGTAGAACACGTCCGTCACCCGCATGATCAGCATGCCGAGCCAGCCGCCGGCAAAGCCCGCGATGATGCCAAGCAGGCCCCCGATGACGAAGGCCATCACCACAGGGGTGATGCCGAGCAGCCAGCTCAGCCGGCCGCCATAGATCAGCCGTGTGACCATATCGCGGCCCAGCTCGTCGGTGCCGAGCGGATAGCCCGGAAACCCGATCGGCTTGAGCCTGCGGATCATGCTGCCCTGATAGGGCGAGTGCGGCGCGATTAGCGGGGCTGCCAGGATCATGATCAGCATCACCAGCAGGATGCCGGCACAGATCAGGGTGAGACGGTCGCGCTTGAGGCGTTTGAACACGCCGCTCCAATAGCCGGCGGGGGCGCGGGCGGGGGCCTGGATCAGGCCGCTCGGGGCGGTGCTGGCGATCTCGCTCATGCGCGGCGCATCCTTGGGTCGATGAGGGACTGGGCCATGTCCACGGCGAGGTTCAGCGCCACGAAGAACATCGCCAGCACCAGAATGGTGGATTGCAGCACCGGGATGTCGCGCTGGAAGATGGCGTTGTTGAGCAGCAGCCCGGTGCCGGGCCAGGCGAACACCGTCTCCACCAGGATCGAGCCGCCCATCAGATAGCCAAGCTGCAGCCCCATCACCGACAGCGCCTGCGGCGCTGCGTTCTTGATCACGTGCACAACCACGCCCGGGCGGCGCAGCCCCTTGCCGCGCAGCGTGGTGATGAAATCCTGCCCCAATATCTCGCCGATGATGCCGCGCAGCGTGCGGGTGACGATGCCCATCGGGATCACCGACAGGGTGATGGCGGGCAGCACCAGATGCTGCAGATGCTCCCAATCCAGCGACCAGCCGCCGGAGCCGTCCTGCGAGGCGCCCATCGAGGGCAGCCAGTTCAGCGTGACCGAGAAGATCACAACCATCACCATGCCCAGCCAGTAATGCGGCACGGACACGCCGGCCACCGCGGTGCCGACACAGGCGCGGTCGATCCAGGTGCCGCGAAACGCCCCGGCCAGGCTGCCGAGCACGATGCCGATCGGAAAGCCGATCATCGCCGCAGCCAAGGCCAGGGTGAGCGTGTTCTGCAGCGCGCCGGACAGATCGGGCCAGATATCCCGGCCGGTGGCGAGGGACTTGCCGAGATCGCCCTGCAGCACCTTCCACAGCCAGATGCCGAACTGCACCGGCAGCGGCTTGTCCAGCCCGTAGGTCTTGCGCACCGCGTCCACCACATCGGCCGGCGCGTCCGGCGGCAGGATGGCGTTGATCGGATCGCCCGGGGCGATATGCACCAGGGCGAAGCAGAACAGGCTAACGGCAAGGGCGATCGGCAGCGCGTAGAGGATGCGGCGCAGGATGGTGATCAGCATGTCACAGCCTCCGCGATCTGATGGATGCATCTTGCGCGATGGGTGCCGAACGCGCCGTCCAGTGCCGGGACACCCTGCTCGCAGGCGGCATCGGCACGCTCGCAGCGCGGGGCGAAGGCGCAGATGTCAGGCGGCATGCCGCCTGGCGGCGTTTCCAGATTGGGCGGGGCGCCCGCGATGGTGACCAGGCGCTTGCCGCGCATGCCCTCATGCACCGTGGCGCCGAGCAGGCCTTGCGTGTAGGGATGGCGCGCCTTGCGCATCACCTCGCGCACGCTGCCTTCCTCGACGAAGCGGCCGGCATACATCACGGCGATGCGGTCGGCGATCTCGCCGGCAACGCCAAGATCATGGGTGACGAAGATCACCCCCATGCCAAGCTCCTGCTGCAGACGGCGCAGCAGCAGCAGGATCTGGATCTGCACCGTCGCATCCAGCGCCGTGGTCGGCTCGTCCGCCAGGAGCAGCTTGGGCCGGCAGGACAAGGCGATGGCAATCATCGCGCGCTGGCGCAGCCCGCCTGACAGCTCGTGCGGGTAGGCGGCAAGCCTGCGCTCGGCCGACGGGATCTGCACCAGATCGAGCAGTTCCAGCGCCCGCTTGCGGGCCTCGGCCTTCGACAGCCCCTCATGGCGCATCACCGTCTCGCCGATCTGCTGGCCGATGGTGAAGACCGGGTCGAGTGCCGTCATCGGCTCCTGGAACACCATGGAGACGAGGCTGCCGCGGATCTCCTCCATCTCGCGCTCGCTGGCCGCCACCACGTCGCGCCCGGCCACCTGCACGGTGCCCTCCATCAGCGTGCGCGCGGCCGGGTTGAGGCGCATCAGCGCGCGCAGCGTGACCGATTTGCCGGAGCCTGATTCGCCCAGGATGCACAGCACCTCGCCTGCTGCGAGATCGAAATCGACGCCGCGCACCGCATGCACGGTGCGGTCCCGCGAGACGAAGCGGACCGCGAGATCGCGGACCTTGACCAGATCGCCGCTCATGCCGCCCCCACACGCACGCAGGCGGCCAGATGGCCTGATGAAACGTCCGCCAAGGGCGGCACATGGATGTCGCAGCCACGCTGCACCACGGCACAGCGCGGATGGAACCGGCAGCCGGAGGGCGGGTTGACCGGGTTGGGCGGATCGCCGGTCAGCGGCGGCGTGGTGCGCCGCAGGTCGGGGTCCATCGAGGGCCGGCTGGCGAGCAGGGCCGCGGTGTAGGGATGGGCGGCTTCGCGATACAGCGCCTCCACCGGGCCGATCTCCACCACCTGGCCGAGATACATCACCAGCACACGATCGGCGATGAACTGCACCACGTTGAGGTCGTGGCTGATGAAGAGATAGCTGAGATCGAACTCCGCCTTCAGATCGACCAGCAAATTGAGCACCTGCGCCTCGACCGATTTGTCGAGTGCCGAGACCGGCTCGTCCAGAATGATCAGCCGCGGGCGCAGGGCCAGGGCGCGGGCGATGTTGACGCGCTGGCGCTGGCCGCCGGACAGCTCATGCGGGTAGCGCCGGGCGAACTGGTCCGGTGCCAGGCCCACGGCGGCCAGCAGGTCGCGCACCCGCGCATCGGTCGCCTCCCGGCTCAGCCCGTGCACGCGGGGCGCGAAGCCGATTGACTCGCCGATGGTCAGACGCGGGTTCAGCGAGGCGTAGCTGTCCTGGAAGACCATCTGTACCTGGCGGCGATACACCGAGAGCGGCATGCCGCCGGGTCCCACATGCTCGCCATCGAAGATCACCTCGCCGCCGGAGGGCTCGATCAGCCCCATGATCAGCCGCGATGTGGTGGATTTGCCGCAGCCGGATTCGCCCACGATGCCAAGCGTCTCGCCCTTTTTGACGGCAAAGCTGACGCCATCCACCGCGCGCACCACCGAGCCCTTCTTGCCGAAATGGCGCGACAGGTTCTGCACCAGCAGCAGCGGCTGTGCCGGACCGCCAAGGTCCGGCACAGGATCGAGCAGGGGATCAGCCAAGGGTGGTCAGATCCTGGAACCAGTGCTGCGCCTGCACGTAGTTCTTCACCTTGGGCGAGAGCACATGCGGGTTGGTGTCATGCACCACCCAGACCTGGACCGCGTCATCCACCACGATCTCGTGGATGCGTGCCAGCATCTTGTCCTGCGCCTCCACATCGAAGGTGCTGGTGATGGCGGCGGCGAGCTTGTCCACCTCCTCGTTCTTGTAGCCGCTCCAGTTCACACCTGCGGGCGCGATCTGGTTGGAGGCGTAGAAGCGGATGATGGCGTAGAACGGATCGGAGGTGACATAGGCGATGTTGTTGGCCGAGATGCCGGCCATCGACGGATCGGCCGCCCCTTTGCGCCAGGCGGTGTAGAGCACCTCCAGCTCGACCGGCATCAGCTCGATCTGGATGCCGATATCGGCATAGCTCTGCTGGATATACTCGTTGATCGGCATCGACAGCATCTGGCCGGCGCCGGAGGTGGCGACGATGAATTTGGTCTTCACCGGGTTGGATTTGGAGAAGCCGGCATCGGAGACCAGCTTGCGGGCCGCATCCATGTCGTAGCGCAGCTTGAAATTGGGCTTGCCGAACCAGGGGCTGGCGGGGTCCACCTGGCCGAAGGCGGGCTTGGCCAGCCCGCCCATCAGCTGGACGATGGCGTCGCGATCGACCGCGAGGTTGGCGGCCATGCGCAGCCGCTTGTCGAGCCACGGGCTGCCCGGCTGCATCGACAGATGATAGTTCCACACATGCGGCGTGACGTTGCCCACCACCTTCATACCGCGTGAGGTCAGCTGGGGCACGGCGTCCGGCGTGGGGGTTTCGATCAGATCGAGCCCGCCTGAGAGCAGCGCGTTGGTGCGGCCGAGATCTTCCGGGGCGCAGACCAGGATCAGCCGGTCCAGCTTGGCGATGCGCGTCTTGTCCCAGTAATCCGGGTTGCGCACCAGCTCCACCCGGGTGCGCGGCACCAGCACGCCCATCTTGAACGGACCCGTGCCGGAGGGCTCGAAGCCGAACTTCTCCCAGCTGCCGCCGAGCTTTTCGTATTGCGCGGGCGAGGAGACCAGGAACCACAGCAGCTGATAGGGGAACAGCGCGTCCACCGCCTTGGTGGTGACCTGCACCGTCATGTCGTCCAGCTTCTTCCAGGATGCGACCGAGGGCAGGCGCGGTTTGACCTGGGCGGACTGGGCGGCGTCGAAGTGTTTTGCCTGGGGATTGAGCACTTTCTCGAAATTCCACAGCACGGCCTCCGCATCGAGCAGGGAGCCGTCATGGAATTTCACGCCCGGGCGCAGCTTGAAGATCCAGTTCTTCTTGTCGGATGGATCGACCTCCCAGGAGGTGGCAAGTGCCGGCACCAGCTTGCCGGGACGGTCGTCGACGTTCATCTCCCAGCCGACCAGCGGGTCGTAGAGGGTGAAGCCGGTGAACTGATAGGCGCCGGCGCCGCGGTTGGGCTGGCCGGTGGTGAGCGGCACATCGGCCATCGCCATGCCGTAGCGCAGCACATGCTCGCCCTGTGCGTTGGCGGATTTCGGCATGGCGGCGAAGGCGGCGAGGGCGGCGGCACCCGAGATCAGGTCGCGGCGGGCAAACGGAACATCACGCATCAAGATGAAGCCTCACTGACGGGTTGCAGACTGATCAGTCTGGCGTCAGCAAGCCTTGTGCCACCGACAGCTCGGCCGGGGTGTTGATGTTGAGAAACGGGTCTTGGGTGGTGTGTGGGAAGGCTGCGGTGGCGAAACCGACGCTGGCCAGCCAGTCTGTCACCCGGCGTGTGCCCGCGTTCAAGGCGGCGCGCAGGGCGGGGGCCAGGGCTGTCGGGTGCAGGCCGATGGTGGGGTGCAGCCTGCCCTTGCTTGCTGCGATCACCGTGTCGGGTCCGGCTGCGGCGAGGCGGATGGCGAGGTCGGCGGCCAGGAATGGCGTGTCGATGGACACTGTGAGCACGCGGTGGGCGCCCAGGGCGTGCGCCCATTCCATGGCGGTGAGCAGGCCGGCGAGCGGGCCGGGCTGACCCGGCAGGACGTCCGCTGCGATCTCGAGGCCGAAGGCTGCGAACCGGGCAGGATCGGCATTCGTGTTGAGCAGGATGGCGGAGGTTTGCGGGCGCAGTGCGTCCAGCACGTGGGCGAGCAGCGGGCGGCCGGCCAGCATGGTGAGGGCCTTGTCGGTTCCCATGCGGGAGGAACGGCCACCGGCGAGGATCGTGGCGGGGAGATGTGATAGCATGGTTGTCGTTACCCCGTCATCAACTCAGTTGAGTGCGTTGATCTCGGATTTTTGCGTTTGCGATGACGATGATCTTACGCATGAGAGCTGTCAGTGCGACGATAGGTTTTTTTCCGTTTGCAACCAGCCTTTTATAGAACGCGGCGAGCTCG
>CAIYCW010000127.1 GCA_903924855.1 uncultured Rhodospirillales bacterium
CTCACCCGCGGTCCAGCCATCACCGTGCCGATGGGGTTCACCGAGGCAGGGTTGCCGCGCAGCGTGCAGATCGCGGCGGGGCAGTATCGGGATGATCTGGTGTTTCGCGCGGCTCGGGCTATTGAGATGGCACAGCCCTTCCCCGTAGCGGACATAGTTTAATAGCAAGCACTTCTTTTTTTGAAAAAAAAGAAGCAAAAAAACTTTTATTCGTTTTCGGGGGGAGCTGGTTCGCCGAGCGCGGCATTCTCCGAATAGTCGTTTTCCATCAGTTCGGACACCAACACAACGTCACGGCCCTCAAGCCGCAGCAGATCCCACTGCGTCACCCAGCCCTTGATATACTGGCGCATCGTGCGCGAGCTCACCCGCTCCGCCGGCGCCAGCATCGGCGCCGTCCAGCCATAGGCCTCGGCATAGAGAAGCCGAACCTTCTCCTGGCACCGCGCCAGATCAACCGGCCCCGGCGTCGGCAGCCGATGATGCCGCACCGCAGCCTCGATATGCCGCATCCCCGCCAACGCAAGCTCCGCATCCGCCCCTCGGCCCTTCAGCCGAAGCCTAGCCGGCAGCTTCTCCCGATCCTCCCGCGCCTCAATCACCGCCACCGCGAAATCATCCGTCACCGCATAGGCACCTGCGATGCCCGGCACGCCCGAAGCCGCGTCCAGCCCCAGCCAGGTCGCAAGCCCGGCATAGGACTGCGCCCGCTGCAACGGCGTGTAGCGGCCGATCAGCTCCACCTCGTCCAGCAGCACACACCACCCGGCATAACCCGCAGCCCGAAACAACAACGGCAGAAACCGGATCAGCTGCACCGCAAGCTCCGCCGCCGGCGGCACCTTGGCCGAAAACCGCTTCCCCGCCCCCAACGCCGCCAGCGCCGGCCGCAGCACCGACATGCTGATCAGCCCGCCGCCCAGAAACCGCTCCAGCCGCCGCTGCGTCTCCAGCGGCGTCGAAGCCCGGCGCAACAGGAACAGCACCGCCGCGAACACCCCGGCAAACCCGGATCCCTCCGCCGAAACCAGATCCTCCAGCGCATCCAGCGCCTCTGGCCGCTCCCGCAACGCCTGCGTGCAGGCCGAGATCGGATCGTCCGGCCCGGTCGGCAACTCCGCCGACCGCACCGCCGCCGCGAACACGTTCGCCGCATGCAACAGCGGCGTCTCCTTGCTGATCACCACATGGCTGACCACGAAATTCTGCAGCCGCGCCGCCTCGGCCAGATACCCCAGCAGATGCGACTTGCCCGCCCCGAACCCGCCGGCAATCCCGATGCCATGCGGCGCGCGCGTCTCCCAAGCCTGCGACAGCACCGTGTCGAACGCCTGCTCGATGTCGCTCTGTTCCGTGCCCATCAGCCGGATCGCCGCCCGGTTTGGCACACCAGCGCGAAGCGCCTCGATGGCCGTGCGCGCTTCGAGGTTCATGCCTGCAACCACACCAAAGGGGCCACCGGATTCTGCCGATCGCCCGGCCGAACATCCGGCCACACCCGCATCTGCAGCGCGGGATACTGGCTCAGCGCCCGCCGCGCATCCCCCGTCGCCAGCGCCTCGCCGGCCAGCACCACGGCAAACAGACCAGGCATGTTCTCTGTCTCGTCGATCAGTTCGCGCAGCACCTCATACGTGTCCATCACCGAAGCCGGCGTGTATTTCACCGGCCCCTCGACCGCCCCGCGCGACAGCGCCCGCACATCCAGCACCAGCAGCAGACCCGCCCCGCCCGCCGAGCGAATGAAATGACACAGGCTGGTCAGCATCGACCGCGCGTTCATCCGGCTGATCCGCGCCGAAAGCTCCGCCCCGCGCAACAGCCCCGCCGTCAGCTTCTCCCCCCGCAGCCAGGCCAGCGCGGTCGCAGCCGCGCCGTCATCCGCCCCCAGCTGCGCCAGGCACAGCCGCAGCAGCGCAGACCGGAAATCCTGCGCCAGGGTGCGGTCCTCCCAGATCTCCTTGGTCAGCCACTGATCGCGTTGCCGCGCCAGCAACCCCAGCGCCACACCGAAATGGCTGGACAGCTCGGCCATCGTCATCGCCTCCCCCGGCCGCGGCCAGGGATAGTCATGCGCCGCGAACAGCCGTTCAAGACGCGCCTGCGCCAGATCCGCCCAAGGCAGCCGGCCCGCGATGGCGAAGAACAGCTCGTGCAGCATGTGCAGCCGCGTCTGCGCGGCGTCGATCCGCACGCTGTACAGGTGCCGCTGACCGGCCATCAACGCGAGCGCCGCCGCCGTCTTGTCGAACGCGTCCTCCGGCAGGATGGCAAACTTCACCGCACTTCCGCCCTGCGGCACGAAATGCTCGAAATATTCCCGGGCGATCACCGGCAGCCACTCAGCGAGCGGCAGGGGCTTGGTTGTCAGAACGTCCATCGGACGGGTCCAGGATGTAACGGATGGCGTAGTAATCGTGCTGCGCGCCGGTTTCGTCAAACATCGTCAGCCGCTTGCCGCCCTTGCGGCCGGTGGAGCCACCAAGCTCGAAGCGATATCCGCTCGATGTCGTGGCATCCGGCACACGGTCCAGCCGCAGCAGATCGGCGGTGAATTCCTCCAGCGGATAGTCGCTGGCAGCCGCCGGCAGCAAGGTGAGCTGCTCATGCAGATCGGCCAGCGGCACGAGCGGCCCCTGCCCCGGCAGTCGCGGCCGCCAGGCCGGATCCTCCGCCCGCGCCTTCGGTTCATAGAGGCTGAACAGCCGATCGAGAAACGCCCGCGCGTTGAAGCGCTGCGGCCGCAGCTGCATCTGCTTCAGCGAAGCCGCCAGCACACCCGGGCGGATGCGCTTCTCCAGACGGTTGCCGATCCGCACGCCCTGCCCGCGAACATCGAGCCGCAACGCCACCGGAAACGCCGTCACCCGCCCGTCGCGCTGCACCAGTGTCACGCCCTGGGCCGCCGCCGCTTCTGCCAGCTCATTCAGATACGCCTGACCTTCAAAGGCGGCAGCGACATCGTAGCGCCAGGCGCCGATCGCGCCGTCCAGCGTATCGCGCACCCTTGCCGCCTCCTGGCGGGCCAACGCCAGCGTCGTGGGCACCGCACTCACCGCCCCGTCCTGCACCGCCTTGCGCGCGCGCTTCAATGCGGCCACCAGCGCCACGGCCCGTCGTTCGGCCTCGACCATGGCGGGTTCGATCGCCTGCAGGCAGGCCTCAAGAACAACAGGTTCACAATCACTCATGATCCTATCATAGGGCGCAGCAGGTTGGGGAACAAGCCGACCCGCCGGCAATGGTCTGCCCGCTCCCATTCGAATTGGATCATGGCGCGCGGCGTCTGCTGCGTCATGATGCCGCGCCGTCAGAGGATACCAGCCAGATGTATTTGCGCCCCGCCTTCGTGGAGACCGACCTCGACCGCATCGAGGCGCTCATCCGCGCCCACAATTTCGGCCTTCTGGTCACCCGCACCGAGACCGGCATGGACGCCTCGCATCTGCCCATCGCCCTCTGGCGCGAGGGCGACCAGTTCCTCCTGCGCGGCCACCTCGCCGCCGCCAACCCGCAATGCGCGGCCTTCGACGGCGGCCAGGCCCTGCTGATCTTCAGCGGCCCGCACGCCTATATCTCGCCCGGCTGGTACAAGACCCAGCCCGCCGTGCCGACCTGGGACTATTCCGCCGTCCACATCCACGGCACGCTCGAACCCGAACACCAGCACGAGCCGATGCTCGACCAGATGGCCGAGCACGATCCCGGACATTTCGACGTCCGCGACCTCGAGACCAAATACCGCGAGATGATGTACAAGGGCATCCGCGCCTTCCGGCTGCGTTCCACCCGCATCGAGGCGCAGTGGAAGATGAGCCAGAACCGCGGTATCGAAGATCGTCTCGCCGTCATCGCCGCCCTGCGCGCCGAAGGAAACGAGGCCGTGGCCCAGGAGATCGAAGCCACGCTCCCGCGTTGAAGGACCAGCCCATGCAGACCGAACCGTTCGACAGCGTCATTCTGGGCGATATCGTCACCGCCGGGGCGATCATCCAAGGCGGCTACGTCGCCGTCCGCGGCGAGACGATTGCCGCCATCGGCCAGGGGCTGGCCCCACCCGCCCACACGGTGCACGACCACACCGGCCGCCTGATCCTGCCTGGCCTGGTCGACGGCCACATGCACACGGCCTCGGCCATCGGCTGGCCCGGCATCGAAGGCGCCACCCGCTCAGCTGCCGCCGGCGGCATCACCACCTGCGTGGATATGCCCTACGACGTGCCCCAGGCCGTGACCGACGCCACCGTGCTCGCCGAGAAGATCGGCTGGGTCGAGCGCACCGCCCATGTCGACGTCGCCCTCTACGGCACCATCCGCAAGACCGGCGGCATCGACGCCATCGCGGGCCTGGCCGCAGCCGGCATCTCCTCCTTCAAGCTCTCCACCTATGAATACGACGCCGTGCGATTCCCGCGCATCGACCACCCGACCATGGTCGAAGCCTTCCGCGAGATCGCCAAGACCGGGCTGCCCGTCGCCGTCCACAACGAGGACCAGGAACTCGTGGAGCGCCTCACCGCCGAGGCCCGCGCCGCAGGCGAAACCCACGCCATCATGCACTGCCGCACCCGCCCGCCGCTGGCCGAGACGATGGCCGATCTCGAGATCTTCGAGATCGGGCTGGAGACCGGCGCGCATGTCCACATCGCCCATTCCTCGCTGGCCCGCGGCTTCACCATCGCCGAGCAGTTCCGCGCCATGGGCGGAAGCACCACCGGCGAGGCCTGCATCCAGTATCTGTGCATGACCGAGGCCGACCTCATCCGCCTCGGCGGCCGCGGCAAGTGCAACCCTCCCTTCCGCAGCGCGGGCGAGGTGGAGCGCATGTGGCAGGCGCTGGTGGACGACCGGATCGCCTATGTCTCCACCGACCACGCCCCCTGGCCGGCCGATCGCAAGAGCTCGCCCGACATCTTCGCCTGCGGCGCCGGCCTGACCGGCCTGCAGAGCTTCGCGCCGCTGATGTTCACCTTGCTCGACGAGCGCGGCCTGTCGCCGTTGCTGATGGCGCGTTACTGCGCCGAACGCTCGGCGAAGCATCACGGCCTGTGGCCCCGCAAAGGCGAGATCCGGCTGGGGTCGGACTGCGATCTGGTGATCCTCGAACGCGGTGAATTCACGTTCGACGAAGCCACCATCCAGGACCGGCCGGAGATGCGCTGGTCGCCCTATCACGGCCGCGCCCTGCGCGCGCGCGTGGCGAGCACCTTCCTGCGGGGCGCGGAGATCTGGAACGGCAAGGAGGTGTTGGCGACGCCGGGAACCGGGCGATTTGTCCGGCGGTAAGCAAGCAGTTCTTTTTTTGTAAAAAAAGAACCAAAAAAACTTTCATTCGTTTGGGCCCGCCCGCACCGAAAGGGCCGGACCCAAACGAATGAAAGTCTTTTTGCTTCTTTTTCTTCAGAAAAAGAAGATTCTTCCTTAAACTGAATACTTCCCAGGCCCAAAATCCATAATAAACGACTGCCCCGACTCCCACTTCACCGCCCGGCGCTTGCCCGTGAAGTTGGCATTCTGATGCAGCACCGTATACCCGGGATCCTCCCGCTCCACGATCTCCATCAACCGCCGCGCGGCCTTCCGTCGCACGTCCATATCCACCGAGGTCTGCAGCACCTTCATCACCACCGGCACCTCGTCATTGCGCCACTGCCCGGCCTCCCAGGTCTGCCCGCCCGGCCCGATCGCCGCCAGCGAGGCCACCGGGTCGCCGAACCAGGCCGTGTTGGAGTTGTCGCAGATGCCGCGGCCCGGAAAGTTGCCGAGGATCTGCCCCCAGTTCTCCTTCATCTCGATCACCACGTTCAGCCCGGCCTGGCGCCAGCCTTCGGTCAGGATCTGTGCCCCCGGCGTCTGGTTGGTGTAGTAGTTGTTGAGAAGCTGGTAGCGGATCTCCTCGCCCTTGTAGTTCGCCTGCTTCAGCAGGTCCCGCGCCAACGTCAGGTTGAATTCCGGGGCACTCCAATCGGCGAGATACATGTCGCCGAAGAACTCCCACTGCAGACCTTTGGGGATGGCGGTCCGCCCCTGCCAAAGACTGTCAACGATCGACTGCCGATCCACCGCATGCGTCAGCGCCCGGCGCACCAACGGATTGGCGATGGCCGGGTTATACTTGTCCCACACGCTGAGGCGGATGTTGTTGATCTTGCCTCCGACCACGTGATGTGTGGCATGGCTTTCCACCAACGGGATCTGGTCGGGCGGCAGATCGGCGGCGAAGTCGTAATCGCCGGCCAGCAGCCCGTTCACCCGGCCGGAGACCTCCGGCACCTCGACGAAGCGGATCGACTTCAGCGGCGGACGGCCACCCCAGTACTCGTCATGCGCATCCAGAATCAGCTCCTGGTCGGGGCGATAGACTCGCACCTTGTACGGGCCGGTGCCGACCGGCTTGCGCGCCCAGTCCAGCCAGTTCGCCGCATCGGCGAAGCCCTGCTGCGAGATGATCACGCCGGTGTTGCGCGTCATCCGCGCTTCCAGCGTCACGTCCGGGGTGGCGTTGATGAACCGCACGGTGGACGCATCGACGATCTCGATGCGTTCGAACCCGGGAAATGACGCCTTGGCAATCGCTGCCGCTTCCGGCGGCGGCAGCTTGCCGGAGGCGCCGGCGGTGGTGGAGACGAACATCCCGGCGGTGCCGACCTTGCTGCCCGACCACATCCGCTCGTTGCCGAAGCTGAACGCCACGTCCTCGGCGGTCATCACCTGGCCGTTGTGGAAGCGCACACCGGGACGCAGGGAAAGTTCAACCGTCTTGGCGTCGATCCGGCGCCAGGCGGTCGCCAGCATCGGAACCCGGCCGAGCCCACCGGTCCAGTCCACGCCGATCATGGTCTCGAGGAAGCTGGAAAAGATTCGCGTGCCGACGTTGGACTGCTCACGCAGCGTCTCCAAGGTGGCCGAGGTAGAGATCTTCTGCACGGCCACCGTGATCGCGGGACGGGTGTCGCTCTGGGCGATGGCGAAGCGGGGCAGAACGACGGCGCCGGTGAGGCCGAGCGCGGTGCGGCGGGACAGCATGAGGGACGACTCCAGATTTTCTGGAGATTTGCCAGCGCGCTCCGTCACAGCGTGTGAACTTACGATGAAGTAAGCAAGAGTCTTCTTTTTTTGAAAAAAAAGAAGCAAAAAAACTTTCAA
>CAIYCW010000128.1 GCA_903924855.1 uncultured Rhodospirillales bacterium
CGAGCTCGCCGCGTTCTATAAAAGGCTGGTTGCAAACGGAAAAAAACCTATCGTCGCACTGACAGCTCTCATGCGTAAGATCATCGTCATCGCAAACGCAAAAATCCGAGATCAACGCACTCAACTGAGTTGATGACGGGGAGGGGGGCTCGCGATAGCGGGAAGGGGCTCGCAATGACGGCGGAGGCTAAAGGATAAAAGTTTTTTTGCTTCTTTTTGTTCACAAAAAGAAGACTCTTTTCTTCAAGACGCCCGCCGCGCACCGCGCCGCAACCGCAGCACATGATAGATAATAATCCCCAGCCCAATGCTCAGCGGCACCGCCCAGAGCAGCGGGTTGAAGGTGAGGGACGGCACCAGGCGTACCAGGCCGAAATTCATGAAGGCGGTGTAGACCGAGATGGCGGCGCCCACGATGCCTTTCACATGTTCGTTCAGATAGGCGAGGCGGGGCGGGTTTGGGGTGGCGATGAAGCGTAGGGTGAGGCCTGCGAAGATGATGCCGATGAAGGGAAAACTGATCATCAGCGGCTGGCTGATCAGCACGCCGTGCCAGATGCAGTTGGCACCGGCCGCGATGGTGGCGATCTGCAGGCCGATCGGAAACCAGGCGCGATGGGCAAGGTGGTTGCTCTTCAGCCGCACGCTCGATCGGCCGTGCCACACCAGAGCGAGGGTGAACACCGAGAGGTAGAGCATCAGCCAGCCGAAGATGTTGACCAATGTTTCGCGGCTCATGCCGGCGGCAACGAAGCTTGGGTGGGTTTCGATGGGGGAGGCGAGGGTGCACAGGCTCATCGCAAGCGCCGCCGAGCCGGCCGCCAGCAGGGCGCGCGCGAAGAGCCCGCCATATTTGCGATGCGCCGCGCCGCCTTTGCGGGTCAGCACCGCGAGCCAGAAGGTCAGCAGCCCCACCGCCCCGGTTGCGATGTGGATCGAGACGAAGAGTTTGAACAGATAATACATCGGGGCACTCGTCTCAGATCGGGAAGTTCAGCTCCACCACGATCCCGCTCGGGTCTTCCACGAAGATCTGTTCCAGCGCCACGGAGGGCACTTTGCGTTCGGTGAAGGCAAGCCCGGCCGCCTGGATGCGGGTGCGGATCGCATCGGGGTCTGTGCCGTAGAACGCCACGTGATCCACCATGCCGGAGCCTTTGTCGGTGGCCGCCCGATCGCCGAGATAGTCCTGCAGCCCGGAGCTGTCATTGGGGTCGATGCCGATCACATGCACCACGGCCAGGCCGTTGTTGTAGAGCCACACGCCGGGGAACGGAAAATTCGGCCGCGGCCCGACCTCGAAGCCCAGCACCTCGGTGTAGAAGCGCGTGGTGGAGTCGAGATCGGCGGTGCGGATCGAATAATGGTCGAGGCGGGCGATGGGCATGCTTGGCTCCAGCTTTTGCTTTCCCGCAGGCCAGCAACCGCAGCGCGGCTTGTCAACATTGCAGGGCCGTGCCCCGGGTCAGCGCGGGAAATTCATCTCCACGATGATCCCGTTCGGGTCCTCGATGAACAGCGCATCCAGCGGGGTGTAGGGCAGTTTGCGCTCGACGAAGCGGATGCCGAGTTCGGCGAGGCGCAGGCGCATCGATGCGATGTCGTCGCCGAGGAAGGCGATATGGTCCACCGCCCCGGTGCCGCCGCTGGGGTCCGGCCTTGGGCCGAAATATTCCAGATAGCCGGAATTGTCGCGCGCATCGATGCCGATCAGATGCACCGTGGCGACATCGCCGCAATAGAGCCAGATGCCAGGGAAGGGGAAGTTCGGGCGCGGGCCGGGCACAAGGTCCAGCACGTCCTCGTAGAACTTCGCCGTCTCGGCCAGCTTCAGCGTCCGGATCGCGTAATGGTCGAGGCGTTTCATGGCCATGTGTGCCAGCCTTTCCTGTTGTCCGGGCGCGCGCAGCGCCCTGATCGCAACCGTCACACCTTGACGTGAACGGCATTTGCCCGACTCTTCCTGCAAGGAAACGTAAACCGGGAGAGCGTTGCGTGAAAGCACCCGCTTTTGGCTATCTGCGCCCGGCCAGCCTGGCGGAGGCGCTGGCCCTGCTGCAATCGCATCCGGATGCCAAGCTGCTGGCCGGCGGGCAGAGCCTGTTGCCGGCGTTGAATCTGCGGCTGTCGCAGCCCTCGCATCTGATCGATATCGGCAGGCTGGCGGAGCTGTGTGGCATCAGCGTGCAGCAGGGCCGGCTGCGAATCGCAGCGCTCACCCGCCATGCGGAGCTGCAGGCCTCGCCGCTGATCGCCCAGGCGGCGCCGCTGTTGCACGCCGCCATCCAGCACGTGGCGCATCCGGCCATCCGCAGCCGCGGCACCATCGGCGGCAGTCTTGCCAATGCGGACCCCGCGGCCGAGCTGCCGGCCTGCGCGCTGGCGTTGCAGGCGCGGATAGACGTCCTCGGCCCAGGCGGTGCGCGCAGCATCCAGGCCTGCGATTTCTTCACCGGCCTGTTCGAGACGGCTTTGGGGTCCGATGAGATCCTCGCCGCCGTTGAGATCGACACGCCTTGCGAGGGGGCGGTGTTCGGCTTTCAGGAGCTGGCGCGGCGCAGCGGTGATTACGCCATTGTGGGGCTTGCCGCAGCCGGCCGCGTTGAGGGCGGCGCGCTTGCGGAGCTGCGCCTCGCCTATTTCTCCGTGGGCGCCACTGCCATTCTCGCCACCAACGCCGCCGCCTGCCTGCTCGGCACTGCGGCCGATCCCGCAAGCCTTTCCCGTGCCGAGGCCGCCCTCGCGCAGGATCTCGACCCGCCGGATGATCTGCAGGCCTCCTCCGCCACAAGGCTGCATCTGGCGCGCGTGCTGCTGCGCCGGGTTGTCTCCTCCATGATGCCGCAGCAAAGGCTGGCCGCATGATCGCCATCACCCTCACCGTCAACGGCGAGACCATCGCGGCCCAGGTCGAGCCGCGCACCCATCTGGTGGATTTCCTGCGCGAGCAGCTGGGCCTCACCGGCGCGCATCTCGGCTGCGAGCACGGCGTGTGCGGGGCCTGCACCATCCGGGTGGACGGCGCCATCGTGCGCGGCTGCCTGGTGCTGGCGGCACAGGCCGATGGCAGTGTGGTCGAGACCATCGAGGGGCTGTCCGACTCCGGGGAGATCAGCGATCTGGCGCAGGCCTTCATCGATCGCAACGCGCTGCAATGCGGCTATTGCACGCCCGGGATGCTGATCGCGGCGCAGGACCTGCTGCTGCACGACCCGTCCCCCACGCGGGAGGCGATCCGCGAACATCTCTCCGGCAATTACTGCCGCTGCACCGGCTACCACGCCATCATCGACGCGGTGCAGGCCACCGCCCGCGCACGGGAGCAGGCATGATGGGCAATGATGCTGTTGTGTGGCCGGCCGACCTGCCCAACTCCTATATCGGCCGCGCCGTGCCGCGCGCCAATCTGGCGCGCCTCACGCAGGGCCGCGGCGAATATGTCTCGGATCTGCAGCTGCCGCGCATGCTGCATGTGGTGTTCCTGCGCAGCCCCTACGCCCATGCCGAGATCGTCTCGATCGACGTCTCCGCCGCAGCCGGCATGCCGGGTGTGGCCCGCATCGTCACCGGCGCCGAGATGGCCGGGCACTGCACGCCCTGGGTTGGCGTGCTCTCCCATCTGAAGGGGCTGAAATCCGCCCCGCAGCATGCGCTCGCGGTGGATCGCGTGCATTGGCAGGGTGAGCCCGTGGTGGCCATCCTCGCAGCCTCCCGCGCCCAGGCGGAGGATGCGGCCGAGCACATACTGGTCGAATACCGCGAACTGCCCGCCCAGGTGGATATGTTCGAGGCGGCTGCCCCGGATGCCAGACCCATCCACCCCGAGCTTGGCGACAACATCGCCTTCGAGCGCAGGCTTGATGCCGGCGATGTCGACGCTGCCGCCGCCGCCAGCGATCACATCCTCTCCCGCCGCTTCGTCTTCGCCCGCCACACCGGCGTCACGCTGGAGGCGCGCGCCACCATCGCCGAATGGAACCGCGCCGAGCAGCGGCTGACCGTGCATATGGGCAGCCAGGCGCCGCACATGATCCAGAACATCGTGGCCAGGCATCTCAACCTCAGCGAAGCGCAGATCCGCGTCATCACCCATGACGTGGGCGGCAGCTTTGGCATCAAGGTGCATATCTATCCGGACGACATGGCCGTCTGCGCCCTGGCGCGCATGACCGGCCGGCCGGTGAAGTTCGTGGCGGATCGCATCGAAAGCTTCACCTCGGACATTCACGCCCGCGACCACGTCCTCGATGGCCGGATCGGCGTGAGGAATGACGGCACCATCACCTTCTTCGAGATCGACGACATCACCGGCATCGGCCCGTTCTCCGTTTATCCGCGCACCTCGGCGGTGGAGGCCAACCAGGTGGTGAACCTCACCGGCGGGCAATATGCCGTGCCCAACTACCGCGCCCGCACCCGCGTGGTGTTCCTCAACAAGACCCCCACCTGCCAGTATCGCGCGGTCGGCCACCCGATTGCCTGTTCGGCCACCGAAGGCCTGGTCGATCTCGCCGCCCGCGCCATCGGCATGGACCCGGTGGAGATCCGCCGTCGCAACCTGATCCGGGACGATGGCTATCCGTGCTCCGCCCCCTCCGGCATCCGCTTCGAGGCGCTGAGCCACCACGCAGCGCTGGACAAGCTGCTCGCGATGATGGACCTGCCCGCCCTGCGCGCCGACCAGGCGGCGGCCCGCACGCGCGGCGTCTATCGCGGCCTGGGCCTTGCCAGCTTCATCGAGATCACCAATCCCGGCCCCGCCTTCTACGGCGTGGGCGGGGCGCGCATCTCCTCGCAGGACGGCGCCAGCGTGAAGCTGGACGCGTCGGGCTGCATCACCGTCGCCTCCTCCATCACCGAGCAGGGGCAGGGCAGTGCCGCCATCATCGCCCAGGTCACGGCCACCGCCATCGGGGTTAAGCTGGAGAGCGTGCGCGTCATTCTGGGTGACACCGACACCACCCCCTATGGCGGCGGTACCTGGGCGTCGCGCGGCGCCGGCATCGGGGCGGAGGCCGCGTTTCAGGCCGGCCGCGCGCTGCGGGAGAACATCCTCAAACTCGCGGCCACCATCCTGCAGTCAGCACCGGAAAATCTCGACATCCACCTTGGGGTGGTGGTAGATAAACTAACGAACACTGAACGCCTCACCCTCGCCGAGCTCGCCCGCATCGCCTATTTCCGCCCCGACACGCTGCCGCAAGATTTCCAATCCGAACTGATGGCAACCCGCCATTTCGTGCCGCGCGAATACGGCTTCGCCTTCACCAACGGCATCCAGGCCAGCTATCTGGAGGTGGACACCGAAACCGGCTTCATCCGCCTGCTCAAGCATTGGGTGGTGGAGGATTGCGGCCAGCCGATCAACCCGCTGCTGGTCGATGAACAGGTGCGCGGCGGTGTGGTGCAGGGCCTGGGGGCCGCCCTGTTCGAGCGCTGCCACTATGACGGTCAGGGCCAGATGATCAACGCCAACATGGCCGACTATCTGGTGCCGATGGCCGGCGAAATGCCGGATATCGAGGTGGCGCACGTGATCTCGCCCACCAGGGAAAGTGCCATCGGCGCCAAAGGGGCAGGGGAGGCCGGCACCGCGGGTGCTGCCGCCTGTGTCGCCAACGCCGTCAACGATGCCCTCGCCCCCTTGGGCGTCGTCATCACTGAAATCCCGCTCTCGCCGGAGGTGGTGCTGCGCGCGCTGCACGGTGGCTGACACATCGCCGCGCGATAACAATGGGATCACATCCCCAATCTGGCCGTTGCGCTTCGCTGTGAATTTGCTATCAGTTGATAACAAGAACCCGAAAACAAGGGACTTCGTCATGGAAACGACCAAGAAAGCAGCTGTCACCCGCCGCGCCATCCTGGCCGCGGGCTCCGTTCTCGCCATGCCGGGAATCCTGCGCGCCCAGACGGCGGACACCATCAAGATCGGCTTTCCCGTCCCGCTGACCGGCCCTTACGGCACCGAGGCAAAGGACCAGGTCGCCTGCGCGCAGATCGCGATTGCCGAGTTCAACGCGGCCGGCGGCCTCGGCGGCCGGATGGCGGAGCTGCTGGTGCGTGACGACCGGCTCGACCCCGGTGAAGCCGCCACCCGCACCATCGAGCTGATCGAGAAGGACCACGCCAATTTCATCGTGGGCTCGCTCTCCGCCGCCGTGCAGCTCGCCGTCAACAACGTCGCCAAGCAGCGCGGCATCATCTACAACTCGATCTCGCAATCCGATCAGATCGCAGCTCTGCCGGACTGGTCGAAGACCACCTTCCACGAAGCCATGACCCCGCATCTGACGGCCGGCGCCGTCGGCCGCTACGCCTTCAGCCATTACGGCAAGAAGGTCGTCTTCCTGCAGGCGGACTATGCCTATGGCCATGAGATGGTCGATGGCTTCAAGGCGGTCGGCCAATCCATGGGCATCGAGGTGCTGGCCGATCTGCGCCACCCGCTCGGCGCCACCGATTTCTCCACCCTGCTGCCGCGCATCCAGTCGCTGAAGCCGGATATCCTGGTGCTCGCCAATTTCGGCCGCGACCAGCAGATCTCCATCAAGCAGGCCACCGATTTCGGCCTGAAGAAGACCACCAAGATCGTGGCCCCCATCCTGCTCTACACCTCGCGCATCGCCGCCGGTGAAAAGGCGTTCGAGGGCGTGGTCGGCGGCTCCTCCTATTATTGGGGCATCGAGGCCACCACACCATCGGCCAAGGCGCTGAACGACAAATACCGCGCCGCCAATGAAGGGCGCGTGCCGTCGGATTACGGCGCCCTCGGCTATGCCGGCGTGCGCTCCCTGCTGGATGCCGCCAAACGCGCCGGCAGTGTCGAGACCGACAAGGTGATCGCAGCCCTCGAAGGGGCCAAATACGACAGCTACAAGGGCCCGCAGGAATTCCGCGCCTGCGACCATCAATCGGTGCAGTCGGTGCTGATCATCGAAAGCAAGTCCGGCGGCTCCAGCCCGTATGACGTGTTCAACGTCATCGGCACCGAGGCCGCGAATGCCGACAATCTGCTGTCCTGCAAGGACGAAGGCCACGTCTGAGCCAAAGCGTTCCGCCACGCTCACCATCCGTCATTGCGAGCGAAGCGAAGCAATCCATTGAACCGCAGGCTCGACCTGTGGGGCACTGCAAACCTCGCTCCACCCGCAATGACGGCATCAATCAAGCCGCCGAACCACCAGGAACCCCGCATTGGACGGCCTGACCCCCGACCTCCTCGTCCTGCAGCTGTTCACCGGCCTCGCTTTGGGGGCGATCTACGTGCTGCTCGCCCTTGGCATGTCGCTGCTGTTCGGCATGCTGACGGTGGTCAACTTCGCCCATGGCGCCTTCTACATGCTGGGCGCCTATGCCGGCCTGGTGCTGCTGGGCATGGGGTTCAATTTCTGGGCCTGCCTCATCATCGCCCCCATCATCGTGGGCAGCCTCGGCATGCTCTGCGAACGCTTCCTGATCCGCCATCTCTACGGGCGCGGCATTGACTATCCGCTGCTGCTCACCTTCGGCCTGTCCTATGTGCTGGTGGAGCTGGTGCGCATCTTTTTCGGCACCTCCGGCTACCCGGTGGACACGCCGGATATTCTGCAAGGCGCCTCCGATATCTGGATCGGCTATTTCCCCACCTACCGCCTGTTCGTGATTGGCGTGGCCGTGGTGGTGCTGACAGCGCTTTGGCTGTTCCTCGAACGCACGCCCTATGGGCTGATCATCCGCGCAGGTGCGCGTGACCCGCAGATCGTGCGCATCCTGGGCATCGATGTGGCGCGCGTCTGGCTCGTCGTGTTCGGCATCGGCACCGGCCTCGCAGCCCTGGCCGGCCTGCTCGCAGCCCCCTTGCAGGGCACCAGCCCGGAGATGGGCAGCACCATCCTGGCTGAAAGCTTCGTCGTCACCGTGGTGGGCGGCATGGGCTCGCTGGTCGGCGCCGTGGTGGCCGGCCTGCTGGTCGGCGTGGTGGTGGCGATGACCTCGCTGTTTGCGCCGGAGATGGCGCAGGTCGCCATCTTCGCCCTGATGGCGGTGGTCCTGCTGGTCCGCCCCCAGGGCTTCTTCGGACGCGCGGGGTTGATGAGCTGATGCTGCCCCCCGATCTCGTGGCCGGGTGCAAACAGCACCGCGTGCTTCTCGCCATCGCCTTTCTGGTGGTGTTCCCGCTGCTGATGCCGTTCAAGGCGATCGCGGTGAACATCCTGATCTACGGCCTGTTCGCGCTCGGCTTCAACATGCTGTTCGGAACGCTGGGCCTGCTCTCCTTCGGCCATGCAGCCCTGTTCGGCGGCGGCGCCTATGCATGTGGCCTTGCCATGCTGCGCCTGGGCCTGCCCTGGTGGGCCGCCATTCTCTGCGCCGTGGTGGCCGGCATGGCACTCGCCGCCAGCATCGGCGCCTTCGCCATCCGCACCCGCGGCATCTACTTCGCCATGGTCACGCTGGCCCTCGCCCAATGCGTCTATTTCATCTTCTACCAATGGGTCAGCCTCACCGGCGGCGAGAACGGCCTGCGCGGCATCACGCTGACCGATATCGATCTCGGCCCGATCCATCTCAACTTCGTCGACCCACTCACCCGCTATTACGTGGTGGCGTTCTGGGTGGCGCTGGCGCTGATCGTGCTGTCGCGCATCCTGGCCTCGCCCTTCGGTGCCGCGATGGAGGCGGTGCGCGAGAACGAGGCCCGCGCCCGCGCCTGCGGCTATGACGTGCGCGCCACGCGCTATCTGGCCTTCATCCTCTCCGGCGGCTTCTGCGGCCTGGCCGGCGCGCTGCAGGCGCTGCATCTGTCGATCGTGCCGATCGAGACCCTGTTCTACACCACCTCTGGCCTGGTGGTGATGATGGCGCTGCTGGGCGGCATGGGCACGTTCTTCGGGCCGTTCGTGGGGGCAGGGGTGTTCCTGCTTTTGGAAAACCTGGTCTCGCTCTGGACCGTGCATTGGCAGATCTTCGTGGGTGCGTCCTTCATCGCCTGCGTGCTGTTCTTCCCGCGCGGCATCTGGGGCACCATCCTGCTGGGGCGCGCACGATGAGCGAGATCATCCTCAGCACCGAGGCGGTCGGCAAATCCTTCGGCAAGTTCCGCGCCTTGTCCGCCATCACCGCAAGCTTCCCCAAGGGCAAGCTCACCTCGATCATCGGCCCGAACGGGGCCGGCAAGAGCACCTTCTTCAACCTGCTCTCCGGATCGCTGGTGCCCAGCGAGGGCCGCGTGATCTTCGAGGGACGCGACATCACCGGAACACCGCAGCACAGATTCGCAGCCCTCGGCATCGCCAAGAGCTTTCAGATCACCACCGTCTTCCCGCTGCTCTCGGTGCACGAGAATGTCCGCGTGGCGCTCCAGGCCTTGGTCTCGCGCTATCAGATCTGGCGCCCGCGCACCGCGCTGCCCGAACTGGCGGAGCGTGCGGACGCTCTGCTGGCCACCGTGGGCCTCACCGATCGCCGCACCCGCCCAGCCGGCAGCCTTGCGCATGGCGAACAGCGCGCGCTTGAGATCGCCATGGCGCTCGCCTCCCAGCCCCGCCTGCTGCTGCTCGATGAGCCCACCGCCGGCATGTCGCCGGAGGAGACCCGCTCCATGATGGATCTCATCCTCAAACTCGCAGCCGAACGCACCGTGATTCTGGTCGAGCACAAGATGAAGCTGGTGATGGGCATCTCGGACCGTCTGCTGGTGCTGCATCACGGCGAGCTGCTGGCCGAAGGCACGCCGGATGACATCCGCGCCAACGACACCGTCAAACGCGTCTATCTCGGCCAGCGGGAACACTGAGCGATGTTGAAGCTCGAAAAGCTCCAGGCCTGGTACGGCCGCAGCCACATTCTCCAGGGCATCGATCTGGAAGTGAACAAGGGCGAGCTGGTCTGTCTGATCGGCCGCAACGGCGCCGGCAAGACCACCACGCTGCGCGCCGTGATGGGGCTGACCTCGCGCGCCGAGGGGCGTGTGGTGTTTGACGGGCAGGACATCCTCAAACTGCCCACCCATCGCCGCAACGGCCTGGGTCTCGGCTACGTGCCGGAGGAGCGCCGCATCGTCCCCGGCATGTCGGTGCGCGACAATCTCAGGCTCGGCCTGCTCGCCTCCCACCACACGGCGCGCGAGGCGGATGTGATCGCCGAGATCGCCGAGACCTTCCCAAGGCTCGCCGAACGCCTCGACCAGGACGCCACCACCATGTCCGGTGGCGAGCAGCAGATGCTGGCCATCGCCCGCGCCATGGTTTCCAAGCCGAAGCTGCTGATGCTGGACGAGCCGTCGGAGGGCATCATGCCGGTGCTGGTGGACGAGATGTTCGCGTTGTTCGCCCGGCTGCGCGACGGCGGCACCACCATTTTGCTGGTGGAGCAGAATGTGGAGCTGGCGCTCGGCATCGCCGATCGCGCCTATATCATGGACCAGGGCGAGATCGTCTATCAGGCGGACGCCAAGGCACTGCTGGCCGATGCCGAGATCCAGGAGCGGTATTGTTCGGTGTAGCTGTTGCTACACCTCTTTCGCACCGGGCCGGCTGGGCACCGTTCCAATGCCCAACACCACCGCCAGTGTTCGTGTGATCGCCTCCATCGTGGTCGCATCCAAGGCGCCGATCACCCCGCCAATCTGCGCCACTCGGATTGTCTGCGGCCAATCGACCATCACCTGCGACGGCAGCCGCAGCCCGGTGCTTTCGCCCATGGCAACATCAAGCCGCAACTTGGACAGGGCCCGGACATGCGACGTGATCGGCAGGATCGTCACGTAAGGCAATTCGGCCAACAGGTTGGACCTCACGACAACGCTTGGACGCGCCTTATCGCCGGGCATACGCGCCAGCACGACATCCCCACGCCGGATGCCGCCTATCGCCATTCCTGATTGTCAGCGGCGATGGCGATGAAGTCATCGACGATCGCGTTTTCCTCATCGCTCAGGTGAGCAAGGCTGCGACACTCTTCAGCCAGCTGCGCGCGATAGGCCGCATCGTTCACATCCGGCAGCCACAGCACCACCGGTCGCAACCCGCGCTGGCGCCGGGCGATGCGGGTGCGGCCGATCCGATCGTGGGATAATGGCTTGTTCTGCATGCGCCAGACGTAACGCCGCCCGCAAACCCGCCGCAAGCAAATTCACCAGGCTACGTGGTCCCCCCTACAAGCCCAATCCGCATCCCTCAAATATCCGCCACCGCCGTCTCCGCGATCACCGCCTCGGGCGAATGATGCTGCCGCGCCGCTTCGCGTTCCTCCTCGGTTGCCAGATGCGCCTGCATATAGGCCCCCAGATGCCGCGCCCGCTGCACGATGCGCTGTCCCTCCGGCACGCGCTCGGCGTTGTAGGCCTCAAGCCCCGCCTCCACGCTGATTGCGCCATGCAGCGCCCGCGCCAGCGCCACCGCATCCAGGGCGGCCTTGGTCACACCGGCCCCCACATGCGGCCGCGCCTGAAACGCGGCATCGCCCAGCAGCGCCACCCGGCCAAACGCAATCCGGTCGGACGCCAGATCGTAGATCGGCTGCAGAAACGGCGCCTGCGTGGTCATCACCAGATCGGCGAAGTCCGGCGCCAGCAGCAATGCGGCGTCGCGGCGCAACGCATCGATATGGCTGGCGCGGATCAGCGGCGGCGGGATCGACAGGCCGTGATACGCCCCGCGCGCATCGGTCAGCAGATCGCGCAGACCGTGCTCGGCCTCCACCGGGCGATACCAGACGTAATTGCCCCGCCGATGTCCCGGCCGCGTGTCATGCAATTCGCCCACCACCGGGTAGGTGATCATCTGCTCGCCCGGCGGCAGGCAGAAGCCGAACAGGGCAAACAGCCGCTCATGCGTGGCAGGCGCGATCTGCCGTTCCTCCACCATGCCGCGCCAGCCGACATAGCCAGCATAGACCGGCCTGATATTGGGCGAGGCCAGCGCCCGCACGGTGGAGCGAAACCCATCCGCCCCCACGATCAGATCGGCATCAAGCGCCGATCCATCGACGAACCGCGCCGTGACATGGCCCGCATGCGGCACAATCCCGGCAAGCTCCTGGCCCAGATGGTAGTCAGCAGTGCCGTACAGCGCCCGCAGCATGCCGAACAGATGATCCCAGGAGGTCATGATCTGGCGGTAGCGCATCCGCGCCAGCTCCCGCCCATCCTGCGCGAAGGCGACCCGGTCATGCACCACCACGCCGTGGCGCTGCGCCTCGGTCAGCCCCGCCTGAAACAGCGCCTGCCACAGCGCCTCATGCGTGACGATCCCGGCACCGCGGCCGGACAGCGGCACGGCGGAGCGTTCGCAGATCGTCACCCGCCAGCCGATGCGGCGCAGCAGCAGCCCCGCCATCAGCCCGCCGATCGAGCCGCCGATGATCACCGCATGAGGCGTGGTGCTGCATGTGTGCATGCCATGCTTGTAGCGCCGCGCCGTCATCACGCAACCAGGCCCGCTTCACCTTTCGTCAACCTTTCCCCCCCATCATCCCCCCCACACCAATCACGGAGGGCGCAGTGCCACTGGGACAGTTGGCGAGCGGAACGGGCCTGTTCGACCTTGCGGAGCGTCGCCTGCAATGGCTGGGCGCGCGCCAGGGCCTGCTGTCGCAGAACCTCGCCAATGCGGACACGCCGGGTTATGCGCCAAGCGACCTCAAGCCGTTCAGCGCCTTTCTGGGCCTGCAACTCCGCCCGCCGGAGACGGATGGCACCACCGCCTCACAAACCGGGGCGGACGGGCTGCAGAACACCAGCCCCCTGCATCTGCAGGGCCTGATCACCCACGACCAAGGCGTCACCCTGCTGCGCGGCGAAAAGGCGCCGGACGGCAATGCGGTGTCGGTGGATCAGCAACTGGTCAAGGTCGCCGAGACCGACACCCAGCATGAGGCCGTGACGGCCATCTACATGAAATATCTCGGCATGTTCCGCACCGCCTTGGGCAAATAGGAGGATTCGGATGGATCTGGAAAAGGCGCTCGACATCTCATCGGCCGGCATGCAGTCACAGACCACACGGCTGCGGGTGATCGCGGAAAACCTCGCCAACCAGGACAGCACCGGCAGCACGCCGGGTGCCGCGCCCTATCGCCGCAAAACCGTGAGCTTCGCAAACCAGCTCGACCACGCCACTGGCGCCGAGACGGTGCGCGTCAAAAGCGTCGGCACCGACCCGTCCGCCTTTCCGCAGAAATACGACCCGTCAAACCCCGCCGCCGATGCGCGCGGCTATGTCAGCCTGCCCAACGTCAACAGCTTCGTCGAGGTGATGGACATGCGCGAGGCCCAGCGCAGCTACAGCGCCAATCTGCAGACCATGCAGGTCACGCGCGGCCTGCTCACCCGCACCATCGCCATGCTGAAATAGGCCGGCCATGGCAGGCCAGATCACCCCAATCCCGGCAGCCCTGCAGGCCTATCGCAGCACCCAGGCCGCAGCACCGGCAAGCGTGCTTGCCACAGGCGCCCAGGCGCCATCCGCCGCCTCCGGGCCCGGCTTTGGCGCGGCCCTCGAATCGGCCCTGCAGGTCAGCGTCGATCAGGGCAACGCGGCTGAGGCGCAATCGCGCCAGGCCATCATCGGGCAGGGCAATCTGCTCGATGTGGTCACCGCGGTCTCCAAGGCGGAATTGTCGCTGCAAACCACAATCGCCGTGCGGGACCGGGTGATCCAGGCGTACCAGGACATCATGCACATGTCGATCTGACCATGCGCCACACCCGAACCCGTTCGGCGCACCGCCGATGACCGACACCAATCTCGGTGAGATCCTGCGCCAAACCATGCTGGTCACGCTCAAACTGGGCGGGCCGATGCTGGCGGTGGCGCTGGTGGTGGGCGTGGTGATGTCCCTGGTCCAGGCGGTAACCCAGATCAACGAACCAACCCTGGCCTTCGTCCCCAAGGTCGCCGCCATCGGCGCCGCGCTCGCCCTGGGCGGCCCGTTCATGCTGGGCCTGCTGCGCGACTTTGCCGCCCATGTCTTCGATCAGATCATCGTGGTGGGCGGGCTGTGATCCAGACCGGCCTGCCCCCCGCACTGCTTCCCAACACCCTGCTGGCCACCC
>CAIYCW010000129.1 GCA_903924855.1 uncultured Rhodospirillales bacterium
GGGCAGAAGAGGATCAATCGCTGACCATTGCTCATCACTCAGCCAAAACTCGCCAGCCATGATCCAAACTCCACAATCTGAGAGTTTGAATCACAGCACTGCCGAGCCGATCAATGTGGTAATTGGGTTTGGAGCCTAAAGGACAGCCATCGTTGCGTGCACTCTGACAGAGGCGCTCAGCGCACCGCCACAGCCCCGTGGCAGTGCTTGAACTTCCGCCCGCTGCCGCAGGGGCAGGCCGCGTTGCGGGGGGTGGCGGACCAGGTGGCGGGGTCGTTGGGATCAACGCCCGGCGCCAGCGTGGTGGTGCCGGCGGTGCCGTAGAGCGAGGTGGTGATGCCATCGCCGTCCGGCGCGCCCTCGCCACCGGCTGATTCGATCAGCGATGTGGGCGGCTGCGGGGCGAAGCTGGCCTGCGGGTCGGGCCCGAGCTCGACGCGGCAGAGCAGCATCGTCACGCGCTCCTTCAGTTCGTCCAGCAGGCCGTTGAACAGGGCGAAGGCCTCGCTCTTGTATTCGTTCAGCGGGTCGCGCTGGCCATAGGCGCGCAGCCCGATGCCCTGGCGCAGCTGGTCAAGGGCAAGAAGATGCTCCTTCCACACCTGGTCGAGCACCTGCAGCAGCAGGTTCTTCTCCACATAGCGCATCAGCTCAGGGCCGATATTGGCGGCCTTGGACGCCATGAACGCGTCGGATGCGCCCTGGATGCGATCGAGCAGGCCGTGCTCGTCCATGCCCTCCTCACGCGCCCAATCCTGGATCGGCAGATCGAGGTTGAGCACGCGCTGCACATCGGCCTGCAGCTTCGCGGTCTCCCATTGCTCGGCATAGGCGTGTTCGGGCACGCAGGCCGACACCATGGCGGCGATCACCTCGGCGCGCATCTCGGTCACGGTCTCGTTGACGTCCTCGGCGCGCATGAACTCGCGGCGCTGGGCGTAGACCTCCTTGCGTTGCGCGTTCATCACGTCGTCATAGCGCAGCACGTTCTTGCGCATGTCGAAGTTGCGCGCCTCGACCTTTTTCTGCGCCTTCTCCAGCGCCTTGTTGATCCAGGGATGCACGATCGCCTCGCCTTCCTTCAGGCCCAGGCGCTGCAGCATGCCGCCCATCCGGTCGGAGCCGAAGATGCGCATCAGATCGTCTTCCAGCGACAGGAAGAACTTGGAGGCACCCGGGTCGCCCTGGCGGCCGGCGCGGCCGCGCAGCTGGTTGTCGATGCGCCGGCTTTCGTGGCGCTCGGTGCCGATGACGTAAAGCCCGCCGGCCTGCTTGACGAGGTCGTGGTTGACGGCGATCTCGGCCTTGATCGCCTCGGCACGCGCCTGGCGCGCCTCGGGGTCGTTGATCCCCTCCAGCTCGATCTTGAGCCGCATGTCCAGATTGCCGCCGAGTTTGATGTCGGTGCCGCGCCCGGCCATGTTGGTGGCGATGGTCACGGCGCCGGGGGCGCCGGCCTGGCTCACGATCACCGCCTCCTGCTCGTGGAAGCGGGCGTTGAGCACGGAATGCGGCACGTTCTTCTGCTTCAGCAGCTCGCTGATCAGCTCGCTCTTCTCGATGCTGGTGGTGCCGACCAGCACGGGCTGGCCGCGACCGCGCGCCTCGTCGATCAGGGTGGCGACGGCGGCATATTTCTCTTCGGCCGAGCGGTAGATCTCGTCATCGCTGTCCTTGCGGGTGACGGGCACGTTGGTCGGCACCTCGACCACGTCGAGCCTGTAGATCTCGGCGAATTCATCGGCTTCCGTCATCGCGGTGCCGGTCATGCCGGAGAGCTTGGGATAGAGGCGGAAATAGTTCTGGTAGGTGATGGAGGCCATGGTCTGGTTCTCCGGCTGCACCGTGACCCCTTCCTTGGCTTCGAGCGCCTGGTGCAGGCCTTCCGAGTAGCGCCTTCCTTCCATCATGCGGCCGGTGAACTCGTCGATGATCACCACCTTGTCCTGGCGGACGATGTAATCCACGTCGCGCGCGAACAGCGTGTGGGCGCGCAGGCTCTGGATGACGTGGTGCAGCACCGAGATATTGTAGATGTCGTAGAGATTGCCTTCGGTGATGATGCCGGCCTGGCGCATCATCTCCTCCACGGTCTCGCTGCCGGTCTCGGTCAGCGAGACGGAGCGGGCCTTCTCGTCCTTGTCGTAGGTGGTCTCGTCACGGATCAGCTCGGCCACGATGTGGTTGGCGGCGCGATACAGATCCGAGCTGTCCTCGGCGGGGCCGGAGATGATCAGCGGCGTGCGCGCCTCATCGATCAGGATCGAATCGACCTCATCGACGATCGCATAGGCGAAATCGCGCTGAACCATCTCGTCCAGCCGGTATTTCATGTTGTCGCGCAGATAGTCGAAGCCGAATTCGTTGTTGGTGCCGTAGGTGATGTCGCAGGCATAGGCGGCACGGCGCTCGTGATCCTCCTTGCCATGCACGATCACCCCGGTGGTCAGGCCGAGAAAGCCGTAAAGCTGGCCCATCCATTCCGAGTCGCGAGAGGCCAGGTAGTCGTTGACGGTGACGACATGCACGCCGCGTCCCGGCAGCGCGTTGAGATAGACCGGCAGCGTTGCCACCAGGGTCTTGCCCTCACCGGTCTTCATCTCGGCGATCTTGCCATCGTGCAGGACCATGCCGCCGATCAGCTGCACGTCGAAATGGCGCATGCCGAGCACGCGCACGGCCGCCTCGCGCACGGTTGCGAAGGCCTCCGGCAGCAGCGCGTCCAGCTTCTCGCCGGCGGCAAGGCGGGCGCGGAAGGCGGCGGTCTGGCCGCGCAGTTCGTCATCCGACAGTGCCTGCATGCGCGGCTCCAGCGCATTGATCTGGGGCACGCGCTTCTGATACCCCTTCAGGGAGCGATCGTTGGCGGTGCCGAACACGGCACGGGCGAGGCTTGCGAACATGATGGGCCTTTGAGGTGACGACGCTGTGAGATAGGACCGGCCCATCGTCGGGTCAATTCCGCAGCTCCGACCTCAGCCATGTCACGGCGCTGTTATTGTGGGTGGGTCAGGCTTGGGCCATGATCCGCCAAAATCGAAGGAACCCCGATGCGCCTGTCTCACACCGCCGTGGCCGCTGCCACGCTTGCCGCCTTTGCCATGTCGTCCGGCGCCACGATGGCCCAGACCGCGCCGAAATCGGCGGCACCGGCATCGCAGCCCGCCTCCGCCCGGCAGATCGATCCGCTGCTGGCCAAGGTCAACGGCGCCGAAATTCACCTCTCCGATCTGAACGCGCTGGCGCAGACCCTGCCGGAAGAGGCCCGCCAGATGCCGCCCGACCAGCTGCTGCCGCAGCTGCTGGATCAGGCGATCGATGGCAAGGCGATCTCGTTCCTGGCCAAGAAGCAGAAGCTGGACCAGGACCCGCAGGTGGCACGCGCCATGGCCGGTGCCGCCGACCGCATGCTGCAATCCGCCCTGGTGTCCAAGGAAGTGGGCCCGACGCTGACCGAAGAGGCGATCAAGGCGCGCTATGACAGGCAGATCGCTGGCAAGCCGGGTGAGCTTGAGGTGCATGCCCGTCACATCCTGGTGAAGACCGAGGCCGAGGCCGTGGCGCTGATCGCGCAGCTCAAGGGCGGTGCCGATTTTGCCGAGCTGGCAAAGAAGAACTCGACCGATCCGGCCGCTGCCAGCGGCGGTGATCTCGGCTTCTTCAAGGAAGGCGACATGCTGCCGGAATTCTCCGCGGTGGCGTTTGCGCTGAAGCCCGGCGAAGTGGCCGACAAGCCGGTGCAGACCCGCTATGGCTGGCACGTGGTGAAGGTGGAGGAGCGCCGCCAGGCGCCGGCACCGGCCTACGAGCAGGTGCATGACGAGCTGCGTTCGGCGATGATCCAGGAAGGCATCACCAAGGTCGTGCAGACCGCGCGCGCCGATGTGAAGGTGGAGCGATTCAATCAGGACGGCAGCCCGATGAAGGCCACCGACACTGCCACGCCGCCCGCCAAGAAGTGATCTGACCCGCTCTCTCTGAGGACCCCGCCATGGCCATCCCGGTCTCCCCGCTTGCCACCGCCCTGCCCCATCTGCCCCCGATCGCGGGGGTGCGCTTCGGGGCCATGGCGGCCGGCATCCGCTACAAGGGGCGCACCGATCTGGTCATGGCGGAGTTCGCACCGGGCACCACGGTGGCCGGCGTGTTCACCCGCAATCTGTGCCCAGGCGCGCCGGTGGATTGGTGCCGGGCGGCCCTGCCCCATGGCAGCGCGCGCGGCCTGGTGGTGAATGCCGGAAATGCCAACGTGTTCACCGGCCGTGTGGGGGCGGAGGCGGCAAAGGCCACCGCGGAGGCGGCAGCCGGGCTGATCGGCGCCAAGCCAGCCGAGGTGTTCATCGGCTCGACCGGCGTGATCGGCGAGCAATTGCCGGTGGAGCGGATCACCACGGCGCTGCCCGCGCTGCATGCCACTCTCACGCCGGATGGCTGGGAGGCAGCCGCCCGCGGCATCATGACCACCGACACCTTCCCCAAAGGCGCCACCAGGGTGGCCAAGATCGGTGGCGTTCCGGTGCGCATCTCCGGCATCGCCAAGGGCAGCGGCATGATCGCCCCCGACATGGCGACGATGCTGTGCTTCATCGCAACCGATGCCAAAATTCCCAGCACCGCCCTGCAGCGCCTGCTGTCGCGCGGCGTGCAGACGAGTTTCAACTGCACCACGGTGGACAGCGACACCTCCACCTCGGACACGGTGCTGCTGTTTGCCACCGGCCAGGCCGGCAACCCCGAGGTGCCCGCCGAGGGTGGCGCCATGCTGCGTGATTTCACCCTGAAGCTGAACGAGATTCTGCTCGATCTGGCGCTGCAGGTGATCCGCGACGGTGAGGGCGCGCAGAAGCTGGTGCAGATCAATGTCTCGGGCGCGGTGTCCGGCCCGTCCGCCAAGCGTGTGGCGATGGCGATCGCCAATTCGCCCCTGGTCAAGACCGCGATCGCCGGCGAGGACGCCAATTGGGGTCGCATCGTGATGGCGGTCGGCAAGGCGGGCGAGCCGGCCGACCGGGACCGGCTTTCGGTGAGTGTCGGCGGTGTGTGGATGGCGCGCGAAGGCGGCGTGGTGCCCGGCTATGACGAGGCGCCGGTGGTGGCCCATATGAAGGGGCGCGAGATCGTCATCGACGTGGATCTGGGGCTGAAGAACGGCCGCGCCACGGTTTGGACCTGCGATCTGACGCATGGCTATATCGACATCAACGGGTCGTATCGCAGCTGAATGGATCATCCTGTCTTCACCGAGCTCACCACGGAGCGCCTGTGTCTGCGCCCGTGGCGCCCCTCGGATGTGGCGGCCCTGCACCGGCTGCTGAACGATTGGGAGGTGGTGCGCACGCTGGGACGCCTGCCGTTCCCCTATGCGATGTCGGACGCAGAGGCCTGGGTGAGTGCAAGCCTTGCCCCGATGGCGGATGGCCAAAGCTATCGGCTCGCCATCACGGGGACTGACAACGGCACCGAGCTGCTGGTGGGCGGCATCGAGTTGCGGCTCAACCAGGCGATGCGCGAGGCGGAGCTCGGCTATTGGGTCGGCCGGGCCTATTGGGGGCACGGCGTGGCCAGCGAGGCGGCGGGCCGGCTGGCGCGCTGGGGCATGGCCAATCTGGAGATCGACCGCATCACGGCCTCGGCCGCCACCGAGAACGCCGCCTCGATGGCGGTGCTGCGCCGCATCGGCTTTCGCCATGTCGGTGAGGCGATGGCAATGTCCGCAGCCCACGGCGCCGAGCGCAAGGTGCTGCGCTTTGAGGCCACCCGCGCCGACCTGTTCGGCGATCACGGCACCACGGAACCGGCGGGCCCACGCAAGATCGTGCTGGTGGCGGCCGTGGCGCTGATCGATGCCGATGGCCGCATCCTGCTGGCGCAGCGGCCGGAAGGGAAATCCATGGCCGGTCTGTGGGAGTTCCCGGGCGGCAAGATGGAGCCGGGCGAGACGCCGGAGGCCGCTTTGATCCGCGAACTGCACGAGGAGCTTGGCATCACCGTGCACGCCGCCTGTCTGGCGCCGTTCACCTTCGCCAGCCACGCCTATGAGCATTTCCATCTGCTGATGCCGCTGTTCCTGTGCCGGAAATGGCAGGGCATCCCCACCCCGCGGGAGGGCCAGCGCCTGGCCTGGGTGGCGCCGGACCGGCTTGCCACCTACAAAATGCCGGCAGCCGACCTTCCGCTTGTGCCATTGCTGCGCGACTTCCTGTAGGTTCATGCCATGACCAAACCAAACCCCACCGCCTGCCTGCTGGTGATCGGCAACGAGGTTCTCTCCGGCCGCACCCAGGACGCCAACATCAACTTCATCGCCCGCGGGCTGGGGGAGATCGGCATTCCGCTGCGTGAGGTGCGGGTGATACCGGATGTGCGCGAGACCATCGTGGGCACGTTGAACGAGGTGCGGGCGCGGTTCGACCATGTGTTCACCACCGGGGGCATCGGCCCCACGCATGACGACATCACCAGCGAATGCGTGGCCGAAGCCTTTGGCGTGCCGTGGGAGCCGCATCCGGAGGCCTGGGCCCGGATGGAGGCGCATTACGCCAAGACGGCCGAAGGTGTGGCCGCGTTCAACGCCGCCCGCCAGCGCATGGCCACGATGCCGCGCGGTGCCACGCTGATCGACAATGCGATCTCGATCGCACCGGGCTTCACCATCGGCAATGTGCATGTGATGGCCGGTGTTCCTCGCATCATGCAGGCGATGTTCGCCACCTTGGCGCCGCGGCTTGCCGGCGGCCCGCCGATCATCTCGCGCGCAGTGCACAGCACCGGCGCCGCAGAAGGGCAGATCGCGGCCGGGCTGGAAGCGATCCAGAACCGCTATCCGGAGCTTGATCTCGGCTCCTACCCGTATTACCGCGCACATGGCCAGGGTGTGGCCATCGTGGCCAAGGGCAACGACCCGGCCCAGGCCGAAGCCGCCATCGCCGAGGTCACCGCCTTGTTTGTCTCTCTCGGAGCCACGCCGGTTCAGGGAGAACCAGACCCGGCCTAGAGCGATGAAAGTTTTTTTGCTTCTTTTTTTTCAAAAAAAGAAGTTCTTTCTTTGAAAAGAAAGAACCAAAGACACTTTTACAGCCCACAAGGATTTATATGAGCACGCAGAGCGAGCGGGTGGCCAGAGAGGCCGAGATCTGGGACGGCCAGACGCTGCAGCGCGGCGTGTATGACGCAACGCTGTCGCACGCCAATGGCGGGCCGGCGCGCGACCGGCGCGACGTGTTCGTGCGTGATGTGGCGCTGACCGTGGCGGGGCTGGATGTGCTGGAGATCGGCACCCATTCCTGGGAGGCCACGCTGAAGCGCTTCGGCGTGGTGCCGAGGCGCCTGGTGTGCATCAACATCTCGCAGACCGAGTTGGAGGAAGGCCGCGTGCGCGCGGAGGAATTCGGCTACCCCGCCGAGTTCCAGCTGATGGACGCGCACAGGCTGGAATTCCCGGATGCGAGCTTCGACTTCGTCTTTGGCGTGGCGATCCTGCACCATCTGGATTTCCCGACCGCGATGGCCGAGATCACCCGCGTGCTGCGGCCGGGTGGGCGCATTCTGTTCGTGGAGCCGCTGCGGCTGAACCCGGCCGCCCAGCTGGTCCGTGCCCTCACCCCCAAGGCCCGCACGCCGGATGAGAAACCGCTGGGGCGCGAGGAGCTGGACCTGCTGGCACAGCATTTCGCGCCCGAGCATCTCTACAGCGAGCTGTTCCACGTGCCAGCGGCAGTGCTGTCCAAATTCGTGTTCAAGGAGCCGGTGAACTGGCTGACCAAGGCCGCCGACGGGCTGGACCAGGCGCTGCTGAAGCTGCTGCCGGGAATTGGCAAGTATTACCGCACGATCACCGTGTATGGGCGCAAGAAGTAGGGCGGAAGCGCGCAGCGCCTCCGCCGTTTGTGTTCGCGGAGAGGTTGGCGGATGACGCTTCGCTCTTCCGCCCTACGCGGGCCTCGGTGCCACCACAGCCTTGGCCAGTTGCTGATCCAGCGTGACCAACTCGGCACCAAGCGTGCGGGCAAGCCACAGATAGCAAGCATCATAGGCCGTAAGCCCCGTCTCCGCCGCAAGCTCAACCACGGCTGCATGATCCACCGCGACGTCCTGAACCGCGAGGCGATCCAGCCGTTTGAACGCCGCCATGAGGCCGGTCTTCTGATCGGGATGACGGCGTGATTTGATCACACAGACATTGGCGAGTTCGAAATTCAGCAGTGCCGGGGCCGCAAGACGCGCATCTCCCAGCAATTCAGCAATCGCCTCCGCTTCCGGCTCGCCAAACAACAAGGCGGCCAGAGCTGAGGCGTCGACCACCTTAACGCGCATCGCGCCCGGCGCGGATGATGGAGGCCGACTCGCGTGGGGTGCGCAGCCCCGCCCGGCGCAACTCGGCCAGGATGTCCGCGGGCGTGGCGGCACGATCCTCGCGGACCGCGTCCTCGATGATGGCCATCAACTCGCCTTGCAGCGATCGGTGATGCCGCTCGGCCCGCGCCCGCAGACGCTCGACCACGTCATCCGGGGCGTTCTTGATCGAGAGATTGACGGACATGGCTCCAAAATGCCTCCAATTCAGAGGCAGAGTAGCATGGTCCGTGTTGTCCGGTCATCCGGGAGATCCCGGACGCAACCATGGCCACAGGCCGGTCAGCCGAAGAACGCGTCAATCTCGGCGGCCGCGGTGTCCGGGTCTTCGCGGTGCGGGAAATGGCCGACGCCTTCGAACAGCCGCACATCGAGCTGGCTGAAGGTCTCGCCCAGCGTGTCGATCCACGCAGCCGGGAAGATCGGGTCATGCGCGGGCCAGCGGATGCGGGTGGGAAGCTGGATCGGCGGCAGCTTCGGGGCCGTGCCGTCCATCATCGCGATGCGGCCGGCATGGGCCGCGCGATACCAGGCGAAGCCGCCAGCCAGATTGCCCGGTTTGAGGAAATTCTCGACATAGCGGTCGAGCACCTCATCGGCGAAGGCCTCCTTCACATGCGCCCAGTGGCGCAGGATATGGCCGACATACAGCCGGCACGCCTCACGTGAGCGGCCGATCAGACCAGGTGCGAAGTCCATCTGGTTGAAGGATTGATACCAGATCTCGGACAGCCGGTCCGGCATGCCCATGCGCGCGCCGATACCGGGATGCACGAAGCCGAAGAAGAACAGGCCGGCAAACCGATCCGGCGCCGCGCGCGCCATGGATTGCATGACGGCACCGCCCACATCATGGCCGACCACGCCCACCTTTGGCAGGTCCATGGCGTCCATCAGCGCCAGCATGTCGGCCGCATGGTCGGCGGCACCCCACGGGCCCTCCGGCTTGTCGCTGTCGCCGAAGCCGCGCAGATCGGGGGCGATGAGCTGGAAATCGTCCTGCAGACGGTCCATCACCTCCGCCCAGCACCACCAGAATTCCGGCCACCCATGCAGCAGCAGCAGCGGACGGCCCTTGCCGGCCACGGCCACGTTGAAGCTGGCGCCGTTGGCTTCGATGGTGAGGAGGTCCATGGTTGTGGCCCTTCACTTTGGCGGGGCGATTGTTGAAGAAAGAAAGAATGTTCTTTTTTGAAAAAAAGAACCAAAAAACTTTTGAACGCTGGGGCGGGCCTATCCGGATAGGTCGGCGCCAATGAGTTAAAGTCTTTTGCTTCTTTTCTTCAGAAAAGAAGGCCTTTCTTCAGTGCCACGCAAGAAGTGGCGGGTGGAACCCTCCGGGTCCCACCCCATCAGCTCAGGCCGTTTTGTCGACGCCCACGCCCAACGCGGCCTGAGCGGCAGCGAGGCGGGCCACCGGCACGCGGTAGGGCGAGCAGGAGACGTAGTCGAGGCCGGTTGCCTCGCAGAACGCGATCGAGGCCGGATCGCCGCCATGCTCGCCACAGATGCCCATCTTCAGGTTGGGCTTGGTCTTGCGGCCACGCTCGGCGGCAAGCGCGATCATGGCGCCCACACCCTCGATGTCGAGCGAGACGAACGGGTCTTTCGGCAGGATCTCATGCTCGACATAGAAGGGCAGGAACTTGCCGGCGTCGTCGCGCGACAGGCCGAAGACGGTCTGCGTCAGGTCGTTGGTGCCGAAGGAGAAGAAATCGGCCACATCGGCGATCTTGTCCGCGGTGATGGCAGCGCGCGGCAGCTCGATCATGGTGCCGACCGTGTATTCGATGGTCATGCCGGCTTCGGCGAACACGGCTTCCGCCACCGTGTCCACCACCTTGCGGGCGATCTCCAGCTCACGCTTCATGCCGACCAGCGGGATCATGATCTCGGGCACCGGCGCCTTGCCGGTTTCCTTGGCGATGGCGATGGCCCCCTCGAAGATGGCGCGGGCCTGCATCTCGTTGATCTCGGGGTAGACGATTCCGAGGCGGCAACCACGATGGCCGAGCATCGGGTTGCTTTCCGACAGCTCCTCAAGCCGGCGATGCATGGCGGCGGCATCGGTGCCAAGCGATTCGGCAACCTCGGCGATCTCGGCCTCGGCATGCGGCAGGAATTCGTGCAGCGGCGGGTCGAGCAGGCGGATGGTCACCGGCAGGCCCGCCATGATGCGGAACAGGTCGGTAAAATCCTGGCGCTGGAACGGCAGCAGCTTGTCCAGCGCGGCACGGCGGCCGGCCTCGTCATGCGCCATGATCATCTGGCGCACCGCCAGGATGCGCGCGGGGTCGAAGAACATGTGCTCGGTGCGGCACAGGCCGATGCCCTCGGCGCCAAAGCGCCGCGCGGTCTCGGCATCGAGCGGGGTTTCGGCGTTGGTGCGCACCTTGAGGCGGCGCACGCCATCGGCCCAGCCCATCAGCGTTGCGAACTCGCCGGCAAGTTTGGGTTCCACCATCGGCACGGAGCCGAGGAAAACCTCGCCGGTGGCGCCATCGAGCGTGATGGTGTCACCCACATTGATCACATGGCCGCCGGCCTGCAGCGTCTGGTTGCCGTAATCGACATTGACGCCGCCGGCGCCGGAGACGCAGGGGCGGCCCATGCCGCGGGCGACCACGGCGGCGTGGCTGGTCATGCCGCCACGTGTGGTGAGAATGCCCTTGGCTGCGTGCATGCCGTGAATGTCTTCCGGCGAGGTCTCGATGCGCACCAGAATGACCGCCTCGCCCTTGCCGGCGCGGATCTCGGCCTCATCGGCGCTGAACACCACAACGCCGCAGGCAGCGCCCGGGCTCGCCGGCAGACCCTTGCTGAGCAGGGTGCGCGGCGCCTTGGGGTCGAGCGTCGGGTGCAGCAGCTGATCAAGCGAGGACGGGTTGACGCGCTTGATCGCCTCGTTGCGGTCGATCAGTCCTTCCTCGGCCATCTCCACGGCGATGCGCAGGGCGGCGGCGGCGGTGCGTTTGCCGGAGCGCGTCTGCAGCATGTAAAGCTTGTTCTGCTGGACGGTGAATTCGATGTCCTGCATGTCCGTGTAGTGGCGTTCCAGCGTCTGGCGCACCTGGAGCAGCTCCTGGTAGGCCTTGGGCATCGCCACTTCCATCGGCGTCTCGCCTGGCTTCGCCTTCAGGCTGGCCATTGGCTGCGGGGTGCGGATGCCGGCCACCACGTCCTCGCCCTGCGCGTTGACCAGGTATTCGCCGTAGAAGATGTTCTCACCGGTGGACGGGTCGCGGGTGAAGCACACGCCGGTTGCGCAATCCTCGCCCATGTTGCCGAACACCATGGCCTGCACGTTGACGGCGGTGCCCCAGCTGGCCGGGATGTCGTGCAGGCGGCGATAGGTGTTGGCGCGCGGGTTCATCCAGCTGCCGAACACGGCGGTGATGGCGCCCCAGAGCTGCTCGGACGGGTCCATTGGGAAAGGCCGGCCGATTTCGGCGGCCACCATGTCCTTGTAGCCATCGACCACGCTCTGCCAGTCGGACGCCTTGAGTGCGGTGTCTTCCACCACGCCGGCATCGAGCTTGGCACTTTCGATGATTTCCTCGAAGCGGTGATGGTCCACGCCCAGCACCACCGAGCCATACATCTGGATGAAGCGGCGATAGCTGTCCCAGGCGAAGCGCTCATCGCCGGAGGCGCGGGCGAGGCCCAGCACCGTGGTGTCGTTGAGGCCGAGATTGAGCACGGTGTCCATCATGCCGGGCATCGAGACGCGGGCACCGGAGCGGACGGAGACCAGCAGCGGCTTTTCAGCGTCGCCGAATTTCAGGCCGACCGCCTCCTCCACGCGGGCCAGGGCGGTTTTCACCTCGGCGTCCAGATCGGCGGGGTATTTCTCACCGGCTTCGTAATAGGCGGTGCAGACCTCGGTGGTGATGGTGAAGCCAGGCGGAACCGGCAGACCAATGGAGGCCATCTCGGCGAGGTTGGCACCCTTGCCGCCCAGCAGGTTGCGCATATCGGCGCGACCCTCGTTGAAGCCGGCGCCGAAGCTATACACCCATTTGGACATTGTCGGTTCCTTAGCCATCGATCTTCGAGAAATCAGCCGCCATGCACATGGCGGTCCGCACGCGCGCGAGGAGGCGCAATCTGTTGGTGCGCAGGGCGGGATCGGCGTCGTTCACGGTGACACTGGCGAAGAAGGCATCCAGTGGCGCGCGAAGCGAGGCGAGATCTGTCATGGCCTGCACGAAATTCTCCTGCTGCACAGCAAGTGCCACGGCAGGCTCGGTTGTGTCGAGATGGCGCGCCAGAGATTGCTCTTCGTCAAGCATCAACAGTTCGGGATTGATCGGGCCGTGATGCGGACCGTCCTTTTTGTCCTCGATGCGCAGGATGTTGGCGGCCCGTTTCGCGCAGGCGAGAAGGTTCGCACCCTCCGCGGTGGTGATGAGGCTGGCAACGGCCTCGGTGCGGGCGAGCAGGCGGGTGAGATCGTCATCCAGCCCCTGGGCAAGAATGGCGGCGAGCACGTCGTGCCGCGCCCCTTCGGTGCGAAGCTGGACGCGCAGGCGCTCGGCGAGGAAGTCGAGCAGCTCCGTGGGATCGGCGAGGCCGGCCTCTCGGATGAGACCAGCGAGTTGGAGACGCAGCCCGTTCTCGCGGATGATGCGGATGACGCCGAGCGCCGCGCGGCGCAGTGCAAACGGGTCGCCGGAGCCGGTGGGCTTCTCGCCGATGGCGAAGAAGCCGGCCAGAATGTCGAGCTTGTCGGCAAGTGCGACTGCGATCGAGACCGGGGCGGTGGGCACGGAATCCCCTGCCCCTTTGGGCCAGTAATGCTCGGCGATGGCGGCCGCCACGGCCGGGTTCTCGCCGTCATGGCGGGCATAATAGGCGCCCATCACGCCTTGCAGCTCGGGGAACTCACCCACCATGCCGGTGGTGAGATCGGCCTTGGCCAGAAAGGCGGCGCGCGAGGCGAAATGCGGGTCGGCGCCGACCAGCGGGGCAATATGGGCGGCCAGCTGTTCGATGCGCCGGATGCGGGCCCCCTGGCTCCCAAGCTTGGCGTGGAAGGTGATGGCGTCCAGCGCTGCCACCCGGCTTTCCAGCGTGTGGGTGCGATCCAGATCCCAGAAATGCCGCGCATCGGCAAAGCGGGCGCGCAGCACGCGTTCATTGCCGGCGATGATGGCGGCACCGCCGTCGGTGGCCTTGATGTTGGCGGCGAAGGCGAAGAACGGGGCGGCGCTGCCATCCGGCTTGCGCAGCGCGAAATAGCGCTGGTTGACGCGCATCGACACCTGCATGACCTCGGCCGGGAGGTCCATGTAGGCGTCGTCGATGCGGCCGAGCAGCGGCACCGGGTATTCCACGAGGCCTGCCACCTCATCGAGCAGGCCAGGGTCCTCCACGATGGTGCAGCCTTCGGCGGCGGCGAGTTGGGCGACACCATCGGCGACCAGCCGGCGGCGCTCGGCAGCGTCGATCACCACGTGGCGGGCGGCCAGCTCGGCCTTCCATTGCGCCGCGGAGGTGACGGTGAAGACGCCCGGCGAGAGGAAGCGATGGCCTTCGGACAGGTTGGACGCCACCAGGCCATGCGCGTCATCCTCGCCCTCGGCGAGGGCGAAGGGCACCACTTCACCGTCCAGCAGGCAAATGATGCGGCGCAGCGGGCGGACCCAGGTGAAGGGGGAGGCGCTGCCCCAGCGCATCGATTTCGGCCAGGGGAATTTGCGGATCAGCCCCGGCAGTGCGCGGGCGATCAGCTCCGCGGCCGCGGCACCGGGCACCAGGCGGTCCAGCACCCAGAAATCGCCTTCCTGGGTCAGCATGTCCTTGGTGGCGTTGTGCTTGCGCAGGAAGCCGGCCAGCGCCTGTTCGGGGGCGGTGGTGCGCGGGCCCCGCTCGGAGAGGCGGGATTCCGGAACCGAGGCATCGATCCGGCAGGCGAAGGCGATGCGCCGCGTGCCGTGAAAGCTTTGCACGTCAGCGGGGTTCAGCGGGCTCAGCGCCTCAGTGACGAGACGCGCCAGATCCTCCGCCCCCTTGGCCTGCATGCGGGCGGGGATCTCTTCGCTGAAGAGTTCAAGGAAAAACTCAGGCATCTTTGTCCATCCGGTTCGAGTGCAGGATGGGCGACGAAAGACGGTCAAGCCTCTCCTGAAGCGCCGTAATCACCGCTGTTTCGAGTGGTTCGTTCATCAACGCCGCCAACTCTCGGGCGAGATCAGAACAGGTTTGGTCAAGGGGAAGCTCACGCATCACGAAACCTCCCCCGCCAGCCAGGCTTCGCAGCAGGCCTTGGCCAGGGTGCGCACGCGGGCGATGTAGCCGGCGCGTTCGGTGACCGAGATCACGCCGCGGGCGTCGAGCAGGTTGAACAGGTGGCTCGCCTTGATGCACTGGTCATAGGCCGGCAAGGCGAGCTTGTGCTCCAGCAGGGCCGCGCACTCGGCCTCGGCGTCCTTGAAATGCTGGGAAAGGCGCTCGGTGTTGGCGTGCTCGAAATTATGCGCGGAATATTCCCGCTCGGCGCGTAGGAACACATCCCCGTAGGTGACGCCCTTTCCGTTGAAGTCGAGGTCGTAGACGCGCTCGATGTTCTGCACATACATCGCCAGCCGCTCGAGACCATAGGTCATCTCGAAGCTGGGCAGCACGGTCGCGATGCCGCCGACCTGCTGGAAATAGGTGAACTGGCCGACCTCCATGCCGTCGCACCAGACCTCCCAGCCGAGGCCCCAAGCGCCCAGCGTCGGGCTTTCCCAGTCATCCTCCACGAAGCGGAAATCATGCAGCATCGGGTCGAGCCCGATGGCGCGGTAGCTGTCCAGCAGCAGGGTCTGCGCCTCCGCCGGGCTCGGCTTCATGATCACCTGATACTGGTAGTAATGCTGCAGACGGTTGGGGTTCTCGCCGTAGCGGCCATCGGAAGGGCGGCGCGAGGGCTGCACATAGGCGGCGGCCCAGGGCTTGGGGCCAAGTGCGCGCAGCGTGGTGGCCGGATGGAACGTGCCGGCGCCCATTTCCAGATCATAGGGTTGCAGGATCACACAGCCCTGGGCGGACCAGAAATTGTGCAGCCGCAGGATCAGGTCCTGAAAGCTGACGGGCTTGGATACGGCGTCGGCGATGGCGTTCATGTCTGGCGGCACTCGGCTTTTGTGTCGCGGCGCACCATAGTGGGGCCGGGCGGGTGCAACAAGCGAGGCGGGCGGCATGAGCGTGGATGGGCTGGATGACGACGAGATAAGCCGGATCCTGACGGGCACACGGCGCATCGCCGTGGTCGGCGCGTCCAACAAGGCGGAGCGGCCATCCTTTGGCGTGGCACGGTTTCTGGTGGCGCGCGGCCATGAGGTGACGCCGGTCAACCCGGGTCTGGCCGGGCAGAGCCTGCATGGCGCCACGGTGGTGGCACGGCTTGCCGAGGCAGTGCCGCTGGAGATGGTGGACATCTTCCGCGCATCCGACCAGGTGGCGCCGGTGGTGGCGGAGGCCATCGCGTTGGGGGCGAAGGTGATCTGGATGCAGCTTGGGGTGATCGATGCGGCATCGGCCGATCTGGCGCGCAAGGCCGGGCTTGTGGTGGTGATGGATCGCTGCCCGGTGATCGAGGCGCAGCGCCTGGGGCTGGCTTGAACCGGGGCCGCAGAAGCGCCACATCCGTGTAGCACCAGAGAATGGTGCACACAGCAATTTCGGGTGGATCATGACCAACGAGGAACGCGATCTCATCACCCAGTTCGTCGCCCGCACCGGCGGACGTCCGGCGGGTGGCGCTGGCTTTGCAGGCTCGGTGCCGCTGGCGGGCGGGCCGGCGCTGCCACCGGTTGATGCGCAGGCCGATGCGCTGCTGGCCGATCTGTTCACGCGCTATCCGGAGGCGCGCTACCGCATCACCCAGCTCGCCTTCGTGCAGGAGCATGCGCTGGCGGCGGCCACCAACCAGATCCAGCAGCTCCAGGCGCAGATCCAGCAGATGCAGCAGCAGCAGGCGGCGCAGCCCGCGGCCTCCCCCTGGGGGCAGCCGGCACAGCCGCAGCCATCGCGCGGGTTTCTGGGCGGCCTGTTCGGCGGCGGCAATCCGGCCCCGCAGCCCCAGCCGCAGCAGGCTTATGGCCAGCCCGCCTATGCCCCGCCGCCGCCGCAATACGCGCCCGGCTATCAGCCCGGCATGTTCCAAAGCGGCGGCAGCGGCTTCCTGGGCTCGGCCTTGCGGACCGCGACCGGCGTTGCCGGCGGCATCCTGGCCGCGGATGCGCTGAGCAACCTGTTTTCCAGCCACAACCAGGCGCTGGGCGCCGGGTTCGGCGGGCTGGGCGGCGGGTTTGGCGGCGGGCAGACGGTGATCGTCGAGCAGGCCTCGCCCTGGGGCGCGCCTGCGATCGATCCGATGGATCAGGGCGGGGCCGCGAAGGATTATCCGGCGGCCGACAGTGGCTGGTCGAACGCGGCTCCGGACAGTGGCTGGCAGGATGCCAGTGCCTCCGACAGCGGCTGGACGGACAGCGGCAGCACGGATTTCGACAACACCTGATGGGGGTTTGCGTCCGGCATCGCCGCGGCTGATACTGCGGCGATGCGCTATCCTGATCTCGATATCGACCTGCTGCGCTGCTTCGCCACAGTGGCGGACCAGGGCGGCTTCACCTCCGCGGGCCTGGTGCTGGGGCTGACACAATCAGCCATCAGCCTGAAGGTGAAGCGGCTGGAGGATATTCTGGGCGTGCGGGTGTTTGCCCGCACCAGCCGCAAGCTGGCGCTGACGCCGGATGGCGAGGTGTTGCTCGTCTATGCGCGCCGCCTGCTGGCGCTGAACGACGAGGCGGTGCGGCGGATGATCGCACCCCCTGTGCATGGCCGGCTGCGCCTGGGCGTTGCCGATCATTTCGTGCCGCAACACCTGGCCCCCATCCTCGCGCGCTTCGCCCGCACCTATCCGGATGTGCATCTGGAGGTGGAGGTGGGGCGCAGCCACGAATTGCGCGCCGCCTGTAAGCGGGGGGCGCTCGATCTGGTGATCGGCAAGCGCCGCGAGGGGGAGACCACCGGCACCCCGATCTGGACCGAGACCCTGGCCTGGGTGACCGCGCGCGACCCGGACCGGGCACGCGATCTGGCCGATGGCCGCAACGCACCGCTGCCGCTGGCCATGCTGCCGCCCGGCTGCATGTTCCGCGACCGGGCACTGGCGACGCTGGCGCGGGCCCATGTGGCGCATGAGATCGTCTACACCTCGGCAAGCCTGCTGGGCGTGATCGCCGCCGCCGAGGCGGGGCTTGCGGTGACCGTGCTGGGCCGCTCCTCTTTGCCAGCCGGTCTGCGGGAGGCGGCGGGGCTGCCGGAGCTTGGGGTTGCCGAAATGGCGATCTTCGGCGATGCCGAGGGCCGCATGGCGCTGGTCGATCCGTTGGTGGGATTTATCCGCGAGAGCCTTGCTGCCACAGTGTCGCTGCGCAGCGCCGCCTGAGCGTGAAATGGGAGAGAAGCAGCATGTCTTTGCGGATCGCAGCCGCCGCGGTGATGCTGAGTGTTGGCTTGCTGGCAGCAGCGCCGATGGCACAGGCCCAGGTGCCGGAGCGCTATCGCCGCCCGGTGCGCGCGGTGGCGGAGCACACGATCACCGTGCCGACCCCGTCCGGCCCGGCGCTGTTCGGGGTGTTCGCCTCGGAGGACTGGTCCGACCCGCAGCCGGATGTGACGCGGGTGGTGATCATCTTCCACGGCTTGCTGCGCAATGCCGCGGATTATCTGAAGGCGGGCGTGCAGGCGCGCGCCGCCGCCGGTGAGGCCGGGCGCGGCGTGCTGGTGCTGGCGCCGCAGTTTCTGGCGGATTTCGACATCCCCGCGCATCACCTGCCGGCCAACACGCTGGGCTGGAACTATGATCGCTGGGCGGGCGGCGAGGCGGCGACCACCCCTGCCCCGGTGAGCGGCTTTGCCGCGATCGACGCGCTGCTGGCAAGGCTTGCGGATCGCTCCCATTTCCCGAAGCTGCACAGCGTGGTGCTGGCCGGCTTCTCCGCCGGCGCGCAGACGCTGCAGCGCTACGCGATCGCGGGCAAGGGCGATGCGGCGCTCGACGCGCTGGGGATCAAGGTGAGCTACGTGGTGTCCGACCCGTCCTCCTTCCTGTATTTCACCGCCGAGCGTCCGGTGCCACAGGCGCAATGCCCGGGGCAGAATGCCTGGCGCTATGGCTTTGAGCGCGGTGTGCCGGCCTATGTCACCGACTCGAAGGAGACGCTGGAGGCGCGCTACGCCCGGCGCGACGTGACCTATCTGCTCGGCATGGCCGACACCGATCCCAATCACCCGGTGCTCGACAAGAGCTGTGCCGGCGAGGCGCAGGGGCCGCATCGTGTGGCGCGCACGCTGGCCTATTTCGACATGATGAAGGCGCGCCATGGTGCGGAGCTGAACCAGCGGCTGATCGAGGTGCCGGGCATCGCGCATGAGGGGCAGAAGATGTTCAACTCCGCCTGCGGTCTGGCGGTGCTGTTCGATGTGCCGGGCTGTGCGGCGCTGGACGGGCACTGAGCGATGTTTGCCGGGTTTCCGCCCGATGCGCTGGGGTTTCTGAGCGAGCTGGCCGCCAACAATGAGCGCGCCTGGTTTCAGGCCAACAAACCCCGCTACGAGGCCGCGGTGGTGGCCCCGTTCCGGGCGCTGCTGGAGGCGGTGATCCTGGGCTGTGCCGCGCGCGACATTCCGCTGTCCGGCGATCCGGCGAAGGCGCTGTTTCGCATCCATCGCGATGTGCGGTTCAGCGCCGACAAGCGGCCCTACAAGACCCATGCAGGCGCCGTGCTGGCGCGCGATGGCGGCCGCTCGCCCGATGGCGGGATTGTCTATGTGCATGTGGCGCCCGAGGGCAGCTTCCTGGCCAGCGGGTTCTATGCGCCCGACGCGCCACGACTGGGCGCGCTTCGCGAGGCGATCTTCGTGGAGCCGTCAAAGTTTGCGGCGATCGAGGCCGAGCTTGCCGCGCAGGGCCTTTCGCTCGATGACACGGAGCGGCTGACCCGGCTGCCGCGCGGCTATGAGGCGGCGGCGGGACAGAAGGTGGCCGACACGCTGCGGCTGAAATCCTTCATCGTACGCCGGGCGTTGCAGCCGGATGATCTGGCATCGCCGGATCTGCCGGGGCGGATCGTTGATTTCGCGGAGCAGGCGCTGCCGCTGCTGCGCTTTGGCTGGCAGGCGCTGTCGGTGCTCGATCCCACCGATCTCAAGCGGCAGAAATAGCCATCCAATCGGGGCGGGTGATGTGGAGCTTGTGGCCGTCGCAGGTCAGGCCATCCTGCGCCATCGCCTCCAGCCGCATCAGCGCCATGGCAAGCGATGGATCGCCCGCAACACCGGAGCGCAGGCTGCCCACCTCCTCCGCCCCGTGCAGCACGGGCGTCCCGGGCGGCGGCAGGGGGCCCGCGATCCGCACCGGGACCAGGCGGCGCTTCAGCAGGCCACGATATTTGGTCCGCGCGGTGAGCTCCTGGCCCATGTAGCAGCCCTTGGTCCAGGACACGCCGCCGAGTTCGTCAAACCCGGCCTCCAGCAGCACGGATTTCTCGACCTCGAGGTCGCGCGTGCCATCAGGCAGGCCGAGCGCGATGCGGTGACGCTCCCAAGCCGCGCGATCGGCAAGGCCGGACAGGATGATGCGGGACAGCACGCGGGTGCCGGCCTGTGGGTGGCGCGGATCGGGCACCACGATCTCGGCTTCAGGCGTCTCGCCCCAGCCGGCATGCACATGCCAGTCGGCGGAGGCGTCGCGCAATGTCACCTTCGCGCGCAGGCGAAAGCGGGTCAGCCTGGCCAGCAGATCGGGCAGCTGGGCGCGCTCACAATCCAGCAGCAGCGTGTCGACCTCGGCGATAATGAAGAAATCGGCAAGAAACTTGCCCTGCGGCGTGAGGAAGGCCGCCCACACGGCGCGGCCTGGCGCCGCCTGCGTCACGTCGTTGGAGACCAGACCCTGCAGGAAGGCCACGCGGTCCTCGCCGCCCAGTTCCAGCACGCCCCGCTCGGGCAACAGCACGATCATACCAAATCCCCCTGGATGCACAGATGGAAGTCCCGGCCGTGCCATGCAAGATTGCCAGGGCGTTTCGGCCCTGAGGAGGTAGCATGCCCGCCCATTTCGACCTGCTGATCAAAGGCGGCATCGCCGTGCTGCCCTGGGGCATGGCTGAGACCGATATCGGGGTGAGTGCTGGTCGCATCACAAGCCTCGCTGCCCCGGCCGGCGCCACGGCGGAGACGGTGTTCGACGCACGCGGCCTGCACGTGCTGCCCGGGCTGATCGACCCGCATGTGCATCTGCGCGACCCGGGCGATGCGAGCATCGAATCGATCCCGACCGGGACGAAGGCCGCCATCCTCGGCGGGCTGACGGCGGTGTTCGACATGCCCAACACATCGCCCGCCGTGACCAGCGAGGAGCGGCTGGAATGGAAGCGCGGCTATGTCGAGCAGGTGGCCTGGTGCGACATGGGGCTCTATGTCGGCGGCACCAAGACGAACATCCCCGAACTGGCGGACCTGGAACTCGGCAAGGGCGTCTGCGCCGTCAAGATCTTCGCCGGCAGTTCCACCGGCGATCTGATGGTCGAGGATGACGAGAACCTGGAGAAGGTCATGCGCTCAGGCCGCCGGCGCATCGCCTATCATTCCGAGGACGAGTACCGGCTGCAGGCCCGCAAGGGCATGTTCAAGTCGGGCGACCCCTATTCCAACCACATGGTCTGGCGCGACGAGGAAGCCGCCTTCCTGGGCACCCGCCGGCTGATGGCGCTGGCCACCAAGACCGGCCGCCTTGCCCACATCCTGCATGTGTCCACGGCCGAGGAGTTGGAATATCTACAGGACTACCGCGACATCTGCACCGTGGAGGTGCTGGTCAATCATCTGACCCAGGTGGCGCCGGACGTGTACGAC
>CAIYCW010000130.1 GCA_903924855.1 uncultured Rhodospirillales bacterium
CCACGGCGGAGGGGATGCGGCCCAGATGGGCGGACACTTCGGCGCGGGCGTGGGTGAAGCGGAAGATGGTGTCCACGAAGAACAGCACGTCCTGGCCTTCCTCGTCGCGGAAGTATTCGGCGAGCGACAGGCCGGAGAGGGCGACGCGGGCGCGGGCACCCGGCGGCTCGTTCATCTGGCCGTAGACCAACGCCACCTTGGAGCCCGCGGTCGAGCCGTCTTCGCCGAGCTTGATGACGCCGGCGTCGATCATCTCGTGGTAGAGGTCGTTGCCTTCGCGGGTGCGTTCACCCACGCCTGCGAACACCGACACGCCGCCATGGGCCTTGGCGATGTTGTTGATCAGTTCCTGGATGAGCACGGTCTTGCCCACGCCGGCGCCGCCGAACAGGCCGACCTTGCCGCCCTTGGCGTAGGGGGCGAGCAGGTCGATCACCTTGATGCCGGTGACGAGAATTTCAGCCGCGGTGGACTGATCGGCGAAGGACGGCGCGTCGCGATGGATCGGGTAGGTCATCTTGGCGTTGACCGGGCCGCGCTCATCGATCGGCTGGCCGATCACGTTCAGGATGCGGCCCAGAGTTTCGGGGCCGACCGGAACCGAGATGGGGGCGCCGGTGTCGGTCACTTCCTGACCGCGCACCAGGCCTTCCGTGGCGTCCATGGCGATGCAGCGGACGGTCTTTTCGCCCAGTTCCTGCGCCACTTCGAGCACGAGTTTGTTGCCGTTGAGGTCTGTGGTCAGCGCGTTCTGGATGAACGGCAGCTCGCCATCAAACTGGACGTCAACCACGGCGCCGAGGATCTGCGTCACGCGCCCGACATTGTTGCTCGACATGCTTGTCTCCTGTTACGCGAGGATCAAACGGCTTCGGCGCCGGAGATGATCTCGATCAATTCCTTGGTGATATTGGCCTGACGCGCACGGTTGTAGGTCTGGGACAACCGCTTGATCATGTCGCCGGCGTTGCGGGTTGCGTTGTCCATCGAGGACATCCGCGCGCCGTGTTCGCCAGCGGCCGATTCCAGCAGCGCGCGGTAGATCTGGATTGCCAGGTTCTGCGGCAGCAGACGGGCAAGCAGTTCTTCCTCGGCCGGCTCGTATTCGTAGGTCGCTATCGGCGTGCCGGGCGGCACCTCGACAGCGGTTTCATCCGGCAACGCGGCCGGGATGAGCTGCATCTCGGTCGGGACCTGCGAGATCACCGAGGCGAAGCGGTTGTACACCACCGTGCACACATCGAACGCGCCGGCGTTGAGCATGGTGGTCACGCGGTCGGCGATGTCCTGCGCGTCGGCGAAGTTGATCGACTTGCGGCCGGCGTAGCTGATGCTTTCGTCCAGCAGGTTGGCGGCCATCTCGCGGCGCAGATAGTCACGCCCCTTGCGGCCGACGGTGAGGATCTTCACCGTCTTGCCTTCGCTTTCCAGACGGCGCGCCAGGTTGCGGGCCAGACGGCCCACATTGGTGTTGAACGCGCCGGCCAGACCGCGATCCGCGGTGACGACCACGAGCAGCTTAACCTGGTCCTTGCCGGTGCCGACCAGCATGCGCGGCGCGGTGGGCGAGCCCATCACGGAGGCACCGAGAGAGGCGAGCATCCGCTCCATGCGTTCGGCATAGGGGCGGGCCGCCTCGGCCTGGCTCTGCGCCCGACGCAGCTTCGACGCTGCGACCATCTTCATGGCCGAGGTGATCTTCTGCGTCGACTTCACGCTGTTGATGCGGACGCGCAGGCTCTTCAAGCTGGGCATGAAAGACCCCCTGCGATCAGGCGAACGACTTGGCGAAGCTGTCGAGGAACGCGATCAGCTCCTTTTCGACTTCCGGCTTGATCTGCTGATCGGCCTTGATCGCGGCGATGATGCCCGGGTGCACGGCGTGCAGCTCGGCCAGCATGTTGCGCTCAAACTTGCCGACCGCCGAGACCGGGATCGCATCGAGATAGCCGCGCACGCCGGCGAACAGCACCACAACCTGCTCCTCAACCGGAACCGGCTTGAACTGCGGCTGCTTCAGCAGCTCGGTCAGGCGCGAGCCGCGGGCCAGCAGCTTCTGGGTCGAGGCATCGAGATCCGAGGCGAACTGGGCGAAGGCCGCCATTTCGCGATACTGCGCCAGTTCCAGCTTGATGCGGCCGGCCACCTGCTTCATCGCCTTGATCTGGGCGGCGGAGCCGACGCGCGACACCGAGATGCCGACGTTCACGGCCGGGCGGATGCCCTTGAAGAACAGTTCGGTCTCCAGGAAGATCTGGCCGTCGGTGATCGAGATCACGTTGGTGGGGATGTAGGCGGACACGTCACCGGCCTGGGTCTCGATGACCGGAAGGGCGGTCAGCGAGCCGGCGCCCATGGCGTCCGACATCTTGGCGGCGCGTTCCAGCAGGCGGGAGTGCAGGTAGAACACGTCACCCGGATAGGCCTCACGGCCAGGTGGGCGGCGCAGCAGCAGCGACATCTGGCGGTAGGCGACGGCCTGCTTGGACAGATCGTCGTAGAAGATGACCGCGTGCTGACCGTTGTCGCGGAAGAACTCGCCCATGGTGCAGCCGGTATACGGCGCCAGGAACTGCATCGGCGCCGGATCGGAGGCGGTGGCGGCCACGATGATGGAGTATTCCAGCGCGCCCTGCTCTTCGAGCGTGCGGACCAGCTGGGCCACGGTGGAGCGCTTCTGGCCAATCGCCACATAGATGCAATAGAGCTTCTTGCTCTCATCCGTGTGGGCGTGACCCTCTTTCTGGTTGATGATCGTGTCCACGATCACGGCGGTCTTGCCGGTCTGACGGTCGCCGATGATCAGCTCGCGCTGGCCACGGCCGATCGGGATCAGCGCGTCGATTGCCTTGATGCCGGTCTGCATCGGCTCGTGCACGGATTTGCGCGGGATGATGCCCGGGGCCTTCACCTCGACGCGCGAGCGCACGACGTCGACCAGCGGACCCTTGCCGTCGATCGGGTTGCCGAGACCGTCGACCACGCGGCCGAGCATGCCACGGCCGACCGGGACGTCCACGATGGTGCCGGTGCGGCTGACCGTGTCGCCTTCGCGGATGGCGCGGTCATCGCCGAAGATCACGACGCCGACATTGTCGGTCTCGAGGTTCAGCGCCATGCCCTTGAGGCCGGCGCCGGGGAATTCGACAAGCTCACCGGCCATGACGTTCTGCAGGCCGAAGACGCGGGCGATGCCGTCACCGACGGACAGCACCTGGCCGGTTTCAGAGACGTTGGCTTCGGTGTCAAAGGAAGCAATCTGCTTCTTGAGGATCTCCGAAATCTCGGCAGGACGGATTTCCATCAGGCGGCTCCCTTCATGGCGTATTGCAGGCGCTGCAGGCGCGCCTTGAGGCTGGTGTCATACAGGCGGGCGCCGATCTTCACGATCAGCCCGCCCAGGATCGAGGCGTCGACGCGCTTGACGATGTTGACCGAGCCGTAGCCGGCTTCAATCAGGCGGGCCCGCAGCTGGGCCTCCTGCACATCGGTCAGCGGATGGGCGGTGGTGACGTCGGCGACCACGATACCACGCTTCTCGGCCACCAGGGCGGCAAACGAGGCGATGATCGCGCGCAGCGCGCCGAGACGGCGGTTGGCCGTCACCACACCGACGAAATCGGTGATGAGTTTGTTGAAGCCCTGGCCCTGCAGCACCGCGAGCATCGCCGACTGTGAGGTCTTGATGTCGATCAGCGGGCTTTCGAGCAGGCGACGCAGGATCGGGCTCTCATCGACGAGACGCCCGAGGGCATCCATCTGGGCCACGACCTCGTCGAGGGCGCTGTGATCGCTGGCCAGCGAATACAGAGCGGCCGCATACCGGTCTGTCAGTCCGCCGCCGCTAGAAATGGTTGAGCCGCCAGAGGCCAAAGGTGCGGTTCCGTTTTCTGGGCCGGTGCACGGGAGGTGCCCCGAAGATGCAGGGTCCGCAAGGTTTTGCGGACGCGGGCATCTAGCATGTGACCCCATGCTGCGCAACGGCAGGGATTACAGAAAACTCACCGGATCGACATCGACATCGACCTGGACGGCGGCGGGGACCCTCACCGCGGCCAGCCAGGCGCGCAGCAGCGGTTGCACCGCGATCTCGCGCCGTGTGCGCAGCAGCAGGCGCCTGCGATGGCGGCCGCGCAGGATGGCAAGCGGGGCGGGTGCCGGGCCGAGCACGGTGATCCCCTCTCCGTGCGGGGCAGCCCTGCCCAGTTCGGCTGCGATCCGATCGGCGTCGGCCGCCTCAGGCGCGCTGATGATGAGGGCGGCAAGGCGGCCATAGGGCGGCCAATGTCCGGGCCGGCGCTCGGCGGCCTCGCGTTCGCGAAAGCCGGCCAGGTCGTGGCGGGTGAGGGATTGCATCACCGGATGCTCCGGATTCCAGCTTTGCAGCATGACGCGGCCGGGGCTGCCCGCCTCGCGCCCGGCGCGGCCCGAGACCTGGTGCAGCAGCTGCACGGTGCGCTCGGCGGCGCGCAGATCGCCGCCGGCAAGGCCGAGATCGGCATCCACCACGCCAACCAGGCGCAGATGCGCGAAATGCCAGCCTTTGGCGACGATCTGGGTGCCGATGATCAGATCCACCTGTTGGCCGGTGATCTGGGATGCGGCGCGTGAGGCGGCGTCCGGGCCGGTGAGCGTGTCGCTGGCCATCACCAGCACGCGGGCCTGCGGGAAGTGGCGGGCGGCCTCCTCGACGATGCGCTCCACGCCGGGGCCGACCGCGGTCAGGCTCTGCTCGGCGGCGCAGGCGGGGCAGGCTTGCGGGATGCCCTGGCTGTGGCCGCAATGATGGCAGGTGAGCACGCGGCGCGCGCGGTGCTCCACCAGCCAGGCGGTGCAGTTCGGGCATTGCACGCGATGGCCGCATCGTCGGCACAGCGTGAGCGGGGCGTAGCCGCGGCGGTTGAGGAACAGCATCGCCTGCTCGCCCTGGGCCAGCGTGTCGGTGACGGCCTGGATCAGCGTGGGGGCGAGGAAATCGCCCCGCGCCGGCGTGTCGGCGCGCAGATCGATCAGCGAGACATCCGGCAGGACCGCGCCGCCATGGCGCTGCGGCAGGATGAGGTGGCGGTAGCGGCCGGCCTCGGCATTGGCGATGGTCTCCAGGCTCGGCGTGGCGGAGGCCAGCACCACCGGGGCGGCGCAGAGCCGGGCGCGCACGATCGCCATGTCGCGCGCGTGGTAGATCACGCCGTCCTCCTGCTTGAAGGCGGTCTCGTGTTCCTCGTCGATCACCACCAGGCCGAGATCGGGGAAGGGCAGGAACAGGGCGGAGCGGGCGCCGACCACCACGGGGGCGCTGCCGTCATTCACCGCGCGCCAGGTGCGCCTGCGGGTGGCGGGGGAGAGATCGGAATGCCAGACGGCCGGCTTCACGCCGAAGCGCTGGGCGAAGCGGTTGAGGCCCTGGGCGGAGAGCGCGATCTCCGGCAGCAGCACCAGCGTCTGGCGGCCCTGGCGCAGCGCCTCGGCGATGGCCTCCTGATAGACTTCCGTCTTGCCCGAGCCGGTGACACCTTCCAGCAGGGTGACGCTGAAGGCGCGGGTGCTGACCGCCTCGCACAATATATTGGCCGCATGGCGCTGATCGGGGGACAGGATCGGGCCCGGATGCGCGGGATCGGGTGCCGCGAAGGCAGGCGTGCCGGCCAACGCCACCGGCAGCAGCAGCCCCGCATCCGCCATGGCACGGATCACGCCGGAGGAGACGCAGGCCGCCTCGGCCAGAGCCGGGCCGGATTGGGGGGAGGATGTGGCCAGCGCGTCCAGCACCGCCTGGCGCTTTGGGGTGAGCCTGGCCGCATCCGCATGCGGGGCCGGCTGCCAGCCGATCCGCGCGGTCTCCTCCGCCAAAGCCGGCACGCGCAGCGCCATGGCCAGCACCTCGCCCGGGGCTGCCAATGTATAGGAGGCGATCCAGTCGATCAGCTGGCGCAGATCCTGGCGCATCGGGGGGGCTTCGAGGCGCTCGGCCACCGGGCGCAGCCGGTTGTCGCCCACGCCGCCATCCGCAGTGCCGTCCCACACCACGCCGATCACCTCGCGCCTGCCCAGCGGCACGCGCACGATATCGCCCGGGGCCAGCGCCATGCCCTGCGGCACGCGGTAATCGAAGGGAGTCGGGAAGGGATAGGGCAGCAGGACCGGGACACGCCCCGCAGGACGCCCCGTGGGACGCCCCGTGGGACGCCCCGTGGGACGCATGTCTGCCTTGGGCGAATCTCCCAGCCCATCCAGCCCCGGCTGACTTTGGAACCTGCGTGTCATCCTGTATGGTCTGCCAGAGGATGGCCCGCAGCGGCAGGCCAAAAACAACGGAACAGCACGCATGAAGTTTTTCGTCGACACCGCCGACACGGCCGAGATCAAGTCGCTTGCGGCCACCGGCCTGCTCGATGGCGTGACCACCAACCCGAGCCTGATCGCCAAATCCGGCCGCAAGATCCTCGACGTGATCGCCGAGATCTGCGCCCTGGTTGAAGGCCCGGTCAGCGCCGAGGTGGCGGCAACCGAATACGACCAGATGATGCGCGAAGCCGCCGTGCTGCGGAAGATCGCGCACAATGTGTGCATCAAGCTGCCGCTGACGCCGGACGGGCTGCGCGCCTGCAACACGCTGTCCAAGGACGGCGTGCAGACCAACGTGACGCTGTGCTTCTCCGCCGCCCAGGCGCTGATCGCAGCCAAAGCCGGTGCGACCTTCATCTCGCCCTTCGTCGGGCGCCTGGATGATATCGGCCAGGACGGGATGAAGCTGATCTCCGAGATCGTGGACATCTACAGCAACTATCCGGCGCTGCAGACCCAGGTGCTGGTGGCCAGCATCCGCAACCCGATCCATGTGACGACCGCAGCCAAGCTCGGCGCCGATGTGGCAACCCTGCCGCCCGCCGTGCTGCGCCAGCTGTATCACCACCCGCTGACCGACAAGGGCCTGGCCGCGTTCCTGAAGGATTGGGAAGGCACCGGGCAGACGATTGCCTGATGGACGACGCCCGCGCCTTGGCCGGGCAAGCCTCCGAGGTGCGCGCGTTTCTGCGCGCGCACCCGGAGTTTCTCGCGGAAAACCCTGACCTCTATCAGGTGCTCAGCCCGCCGTCGCGCGTGCATGGGGCGGCCTTCGCCGACCATATGGCGGCGATGCTGAACGCCCAGCGCCTGCATGCGCAGGCGATGCAGACCCAGGCCGGCCAGATCCTGGCGGCCGGACGCGCCTCCGCCAGCCTGGCCGCCCGGGTGCAGGAGGCGGTGCTGGCGCTGATCGAGGCGCCGAACGCGCCCGAGTGCATCAGCCTGGAATTCCCGCGCACCCTTGCGGTTGATGCCGCCTCGCTGTGTGCCTGCGGCATCGATGGCGCGCGGCCCTTGCCGCCGGGTGCGGTGGATCAGCTGCTCGGCGCGCACTGCGTGGTGTTCGACGCCCCGGCAGACTGGCGCTTTGCCCTGCATGGCGAGGCGGGCGGGCTGGCGCAGGCGCAGGCGCTGATCCGCGTGCCGGGGTTTGACGCGCTGGTGGCGCTGGCCGCGCGCGGGCCGGATGTGCTGGACCCGGCCGCGGGGCTGGGCGCCTGGAACTTCCTCGGCCGCGCCGTGGCGGCCGCATTGTCGCGCTGATGCAGGCGGAACAGGCAAGCCAGGATTTTCTGCTCTGGCTCAGCGCCGAGAGGCGCGCTTCGGACCACACGGTGGAGGCCTATGGCAGCGATCTGGCGGCGTTTCTGGGGTTTCTGACACAGCATCTGGGTGGCGAGCCCAGCCTGTCCGACCTTGCGGCCCTGCGGCTTGCCGATTTCCGCGCCTGGCTGGCGCAGGCGGCGCAGAGCGGACGCGGGCGCAGCACGCGGGCAAGGCAGGTTTCCGCGGTGCGCAGCTTCTTCAAATTCCTTGGCCGTCGCCACGGGGTGGAGAACGCGCAGCTCACGCTGCTCACCACGCCACGCGCCATCCGTCCCCTGCCCCGCGCGCTCTCCCCGGAGCAGGCAACGCAGGTGGCGCGCGAGATCGGGGAGATCAATGACGGCGCACTGTCCGCACGCGACACGGCGCTGTTCGCGCTGCTCTATGGCAGCGGGCTGCGCATCGGCGAGGCGCTGGCGCTGGATGTGCGCGATGCCCCGCGGCCGGGCAGCGATGCCGCCCTGCGGGTGATGGGCAAAGGCTCGAAGGAAAGGCTGGTGCCGGTGCTGCCCTCGGTGCGCACCGCCATCGCAGGCTGGCTCGCGGTGCATCCCGACCCGTCCCCCACACAGCCCCTCTTCCTCGGCAAGCGCGGCGCCAGGCTGGACCCTGCCGTTGCGCAGAAGGTGCTGCGCGAATTCCGCCGGCTGAACGGGCTGCCGGAACACGCGACGCCCCACGCGCTGCGCCATTCCTTCGCCACCCATCTGCTGGCCGGCGGCGCTGATCTGCGATCGATCCAGGACCTGCTCGGCCATGCCAGCCTGTCCACCACGCAGCGCTACACATCGGTGGATGCGGCACAGCTGATGGCGGTGTGGAAGCGCACGCATCCACGGGGGTAGCGGTTTGGCGTGACACCGGGCGGTGGATCGAATACAACCAGTCGGACAAACCAGTTGGTTGAGCTGCAATGAACGCGATCGGGGCCTTTGACGCCAAAACACATCTGGCCGAGCTGCTCGACCGCGTTGAGGCCGGCGAGGAGATTGTCATCACCCGCCGCGGCAAACCGGTGGCGCGGCTTGCCCCGCTTGCCACGGCCGCACAGCCCGCGCCACAGGCGCTCGTGGCCCGCTTCCGGGCCGGCCGGGAAGGGATCACCAAACCACCCGGCATGACCTTGCAGGACATGATCGCCGAAGGACGGCGGTGAGCTTCGTTCTGGATGCGTCCATGGCGCTGAGCTGGTGTTTCGCGGATGAAAGCTCGCCCGCCACCGATCAGGTGCTGGCGCGCGCCGCCGCCGAACGCTTCCTGGTGCCGGCTTTGTGGTTCAGCGAACTGGCCAATGTGCTGATGATGAGCGAAAGACGGGGCCGCCTGTCATCCCGACAGGTCACCGACCAGCTGCGGAACTTCGCCTCCCTGCCGTTTCAGGTCGAACCGGCGGGAAGCCAGATCGTGTTCGGCGCCGTTCTGGACATGGCACGGCGTGAGCGGCTGACGATCTATGACGCCACCTATCTGGAACTGGCACAGCGCCACCGCGTGGCCCTGGCCAGCCTTGACCAGGATCTGTGCGCGGCCGCCGCACGCAACGCGGTGCCGGTGATCGGGCCTTATCGCGGCAACGAAGCCAGCAGTTCCACCAGATAAGGCGCCCATTTGGCGGCCTGCTCGTAGGTGTAATGCCCGCGCGTGGTGAGATCGGTCGGGAGCAGCACAAAGCGCGCACCGGGGATTTTTGCCACCACAGGCTCCGTGGTGTGCAGCACCGCCGGATTCACATCGTCATCGGCCGAGTTGATCGCCAACACCCGCGCCTTGATTGCGGGCAGCAAGGGCTCGGGCGCGTAATCCATCACCGCCTCGGTGGCGTAGACCGAATCCCGCGCATCGACGCGGCGGGCATTCTCCACCATCTGGCGGTAGATCCGGTCCCCCTCCTCCACCGTGGCAGCCGCCTGCGCCACGGCCAATGTGTTGTCGGTGGTCAGCCGGCCGAGCGGGGCGGTGACCACCCAATGGGTGGGGGGCGTGGTGTAGTTGCCGTCATGCCAGTCCGGATCGTTGCGGATCGCCTCGATGGCAACGCGGCGCGAGATCCAGTTCTTGCCGGAAATCCGCGCCGGCTGGCTCGCCATCGGCACCGCGGCATCCATGAAATCCGGATACATGCCGGCCCACATCCAGGTCTGCATGCCACCCATCGATGCCCCCAGCACCAGGCGCAGATGATGCACACCCAACCCCTCGGTCAGCTGCGCATGGGCGGCCCGCACCATGTCCGCATACCGGTAATGCGGAAACGCCATCTTCAACCCATCACTCGGCTTGGACGAACCGCCGCGGCCAATGCCGTCCGGCAGGATCACATAGAATTTCGACAGATCCATCGGCTTGCCCGGCGCAAACATCTCATCGGCAAAGGATGGGATCAGCCAGCTTTTCGAGGTGCCGGACGTGCCATGCAAAATCAAAATGGCATTGTCGATCTCGCCGGAGGCGTTGCGGTGCGGCGCGCCCAGCGTCAGCGCATGCAGCTTCAACTCGGGCAGAACCTCACCATCGTCAAACCGGAAATCATGCAGAACAACATCATGCTCCGCCTGCCCCGACCAAACCCCCTGCGCCCGAACCGGCCCAGACATGACGAACATCACAGCCAAAGCCAGAAAATACCTCATACCCCCAGCATCCCAAACCCACTGGCCTGAATGCAAGGATTACGGTGAATGGTGCGGCTGAGTGTGCCATTTGCGCGGTTCGCAGGGGGCGCTGCCCCCTGCACCCCCGCCAAGGGCCGAAAGGCCCTTGGAACCCGGTCTGTTCAGGTTGAGCGGTCAGGGGGTACGCCGCGCCTGAACTGAGGTTGCGCGTCTTGAGCCCCCTGACCGCTCAACCTGAATGGTGGTCCAGGAGGCTTGGCCTCCTGGCGGGGATGCAAGGGGCAGAGCCCCTTGCGCGCCGCGCAAGCGGCAAAGACACACGCGACCTTACATCGTAGCCCCTTGCACCCAAGGCGCGAACTCGGCGCCGCCGAAGTCGAATTGTTCGGATTTGGTTTTTTCGCCGGAGGCGGTTTGGAGCATGTGGGTGAAGATGCGTTCGCCGCAGGCTTGGACGGTTTCGGCGCCATCGAGGATGGTGCCGCAATTGATGTCCATATCGTCTTCCATGCGGGTGTACATGGCGGTGTTGGTGGCGAGTTTGATGGAGGGGGCGGGTTTGCAGCCGAAGACGGAGCCGCGGCCGGTGGTGAAGCAGACGAGGTTGGCGCCGCCGGCGACCTGGCCGGTGGCGGCGACGGGGTCGTAGCCGGGCGTGTCCATGAAGACAAAGCCTTTTTTGGTGACGGCTTCGGCGTAGTCCAGCACGTCGACCAGGTTGGTGCTGCCGGCCTTGGCCATGGCGCCCAGGGATTTCTCGAGGATGGTGGTGAGGCCGCCGGCCTTGTTGCCGGGGGACGGGTTGGCGTTCATCTCGGCGCCTTCGCGGGCGCAGTACTCTTCCCACCAGCGCATCAGGCCCACGAGTTTCTCACCGACCTCACGCGAGACGGCGCGGCGGGTGAGGAGGTGTTCGGCGCCGTAGGTTTCGGGGGTTTCGGAGAGGATGACGGTGCCGCCGTGGCGGACCAGCAGGTCGGAGGCGGCGCCCAAGGCGGGGTTGGCGGAGACGCCGGAATAGCCGTCCGACCCGCCGCATTGCAGGGCCACGGTGAGTTCGCTGGCGGAGACCGCCTCGCGGGTGATGCGGTTGGAATCGGCCAGGTTCTCACGCACGAAGTCGATGCCGACGAGGACGGTTTTGCGGCTGCCGCCCATCTCCTGGATGTCGAGCGCGCGCAGGCGGTCGGCCAGGCGTTGTTCCTGCATCAGGCCGCCGATCTGGTTCACCTCGCAGCCGAGGCCGAGGACGATGACGTGGGAGAAGTTCACGTGGCGGGCATAGCCGCCGAGGGTGCGGCGCAGGATGCGCAGCGGTTCGTGCTGGGTCATGCCGCAGCCGGTCTTGTGGGTGAGGGCCACCACGCCGTCCACATTGGGGAAGTCTGCCAGTGGGTCGTGGCCGGTGATCGGGTTGCGTTTGAAGGCTTCGGCCACGACGGATGCGACATGGGCGGAGCAGTTCACCGAGGTGAGGATGCCGATATAGTTGCGGGTGGCGATGCGGCCATCGGGGCGTTTGATGCCCAGGAAGGTGGCGGGCTGGTCGACATAGGCGGTGGGTTGGACGGCTTCGCCATAGGCGTAATCGCGCGCGAAATCGCCCATGCCGCAATTCTGGGTGTGGATGTGCTGGCCGGGGGAGATGGATTGGGTCGCGAAGCCGATGATCTGGCCGTAGCGGATCACCGGGTCACCCACGGAGAAGGCGCGGATGGCGGCCTTGTGGCCGGCGGGGATGCGCTCGGTGGCCAGCACGTTGTCGCCCAGCGAGGTGCCGGGCAGCAAGGTGGTGCGGGCGATGACCACCCCGTCTCCGGGATGCAGACGGATCACGGGGATCGGGGCGGACATTGGCACGGCTCCTTCCTGGGGAAACGGTTCTTCTTTTTGTGAACAAAAAGAAGCAAAAAAACTTTTACCCGTCCGCCGGCATCCCGGTGCGTGGTTGACCGGGATGGTCCGTGGTGGCGGGGAGGCTGGAACGGGTAAAAGTTTTTGCTTCTTTTTTCAAAAAGAAGCGCTTGCTTGCTTACGCTTGTCTTCAGGCAATCCCGTCGCGGACGGTTTTGATGGCGCCTTTGGCGGCCATCGCCATCAGCGAGGCATCGTTGGTGATGGTGACGAGTTTGAAGCCCATCTTCACCGCGCGGACGGCGTATTCGGCTGAGCCGCAATGGATGCCGGCGAACTGACCGCGTTTGGCGGTTTCGGCGATGACGCGGTCGTAGATGGCGAGCATTTCGGGTTCGTCGCGGTCCAGTTTGGGGACGAGGCCGTGGGAGAAGCCGAGGTCGGACGGGCCGATATAGACGGCGGTGACGCCTGGGACATCGAGGATGGCCTCGAGGTTGGCAACCGCCTGGCGGGTTTCGATCATCGGCATGATGATGATCTCGTCATTGGCGGTTTGCTGATAGGTGCTGGCGACGCCGTAGCTGACCATGCGGATCGGGCCGTTGGAGCGGGCGCCGAGTGGCGGGTATTTGCAGTAGGAGACCAGGGCGCGGGCTTCTTCAACGGTGTTGATCATTGGGCAGATCACGCCGTAGGCGCCGCCGTCGAGCACTTTGCCGATGATGCCGGGTTCGTTCCAGGGCACGCGGACCATGGGCAGGACCGGGTGTTTGCCCATCGCCTGGAAGCAGGTGATCATGGACATGTAGTCCTGCACGCCGTGCTGCATGTCGACGGTGACGCTGTCCCAGCCGCAGGCGGCCATGGTTTCGGCGGAGAAGCCATCGGGGATGGCGAGCCACCCGTTGACGACGGCGCGGCCTTCGGCCCAGGCGCGTTTGACGACGTTGTTCACCATGTTTGCCTCCCTTTGTTAGCGATAACGCTAGGCCGGAGCGGGGCGGGAGGCAATTGGCTGCGGCGGGGTGTGGGCAACAAAAAAGGCAGCCGGAGCTGCCTTTTTTATCGAGTGGAACCAGAGCCGGATCAGGCGGCGCGGGAGGCGAGCGCTGTGGGCAACTGGGTGATGGCGCGATCGACGATGGCGGCCGACGCGTCCGACGACAGGCTGGTGGTGATGATGTCGCGGGCGGCAGCGGTGGCGATATCGGCCGCGGCCTGACGGACTTCATCGACGGCGGCCTTTTCGGCGGCGCCGATCCGGTCCATCGCCATTTTCTCGCGGCGTTGGGCGGAGGCGGCGGCTTCGGCGGCGGCCAGGTCGGCGAGGCGGACGGCCTCACGCTTGGCGCCTTCGATCAGCGCCTGGGCTTCGGCCAGGGCCGTGCTGCGACGCGTTTCGGCGTCTTTCAGCATGGCTTCGGCGTCGGCGCGCAGGCGGCTGGCTTCGGCCAGTTCGGCGCGGATCGTGTCGGCGCGCTTGTCCAGCATGCCGGTGAGCGCCTTCCAGATCGTCTTGCCGAGCAGCAGGAAGAAGATGACGAACGCGATCGCCACCCAGCTGCGCGGTTCGGCGAAGAAGCTTGCGTGCTCTTCCATGGTGACCCCTTACGCGGCGCGGGCGGCGAGCGCCCGGTCGACGGCCTGTTCGATCGTGCTGGGCTCGGCGGTGATGCCGGCCAGTCGCGTCACCACATCGGCGGTGGCGGTGGCGGCAACCCCACGCAGGGCGCCCAGGGCTGCGGCGCGGGCGGCGGCGATGCGCTGCTCGGCTTCGGCCAGTTGGGCTTCCAGCTTGGCGCTGGCGGCGTTTGCCTTCACGGCGGCCTCGGCCTTGGCGGCGTCCACAGCGGTGGAGACAGAGGCCTGAGCCTCGGCCTGGGCCTTGCGGGTGGCGGCGGTCAGCTCGGCCACTGCGCCATCAGCCGCGGCTTTGGCGTCGCGGGCGGCGTCAAGATCGCCGGCGATGCGGGCAGCCCGGCTTTCCAGCACCGCAGCCACCTGCGGCAGCGCCCAGCGGGAGAGCAGCAGATAGAGGGTGAAGAAAATGATCGCCAGCCAGACAACCTGGCTCAGCGTCAGCGGATTGGCGAAGTCGAGCTGCGGCATGCCCTTCTTCTCCTCAGCCGCCTGAGCGGCCGAGGAGATCAGCAGAATGCCGGTCGACGCGAGCAGGCCGCGCACGGACCGGGCGTCCTGATCAGGTGAACAGGATGAGGAAGGCGATCAGCAGCGCGAAGAGCGCCACGGCTTCCGTCAGCGCGAAGCCGAGAATGCCGAGGCCGAACACCTGGTCGCGGGCCGACGGGTTGCGGGCAACCGAGGTGACCAGCGCGGCGAAGATGTTGCCGATGCCGATGCCGACGCCGGCGAGCGCGATGACGGCGATACCAGCGCCGAGGGCCTTAGCGGCAAGAACGTCCATGTGAGCGATCCTTGAGAGTGTTTAGGGTGAACAGCGAAAAGTCTGCGGCGCGGAGATCAGTGCAGATGCACCGCGTCGTGCAGGTAGATGCAGGTGAGGATGGAGAACACGTAGGCCTGCAGGAAGGCGACCAGCAGCTCGAAGCCGACCAGCACCACGTTCAGCGCGAGCGGGCCGGCGGCGCCGATGACCCCGAACGTGCCGGCGGCGGCCATCATGACGATGAAGGAGGCGAACACCTCGAACATCACGTGGCCGGCGACCATGTTGGCGAAAAGTCGGATCGAGAGGCTGACCGGGCGGGAGAGGTAGGAGATCACCTCGACCGGGATGATGAGGGGGGCGAGGGCCTTGGGGGCGCCGGCCGGGAAGAAATAGGTGAAGAAGTGCAGGCCGTGAATGGACAGGGCCACCACCGTGGTCAGCACGATCACCACCAGGGCCAGCGACAGCGTGACCGCGATATGGCTGGTGTAGGTGAAGGAGAAGGGCAGCAGGCCGAGCAAATTGCCCATCAGGATGAAGAAGAACAGCGTGAACACGAAGGGGAAGAAGCGACGGCCTTCGTGGCCGATCTGGTCGTGGCACATCGAGTAGATGCCGTCATAGGCGATTTCCGCCAGCGCCTGCAGGCGGCCAGGGATGACGGCCTTGGGCCGCATGCCGAAATACAGCAGCGACAGGATGAGGGCCGATGCGATGAGCATCATCAGGTTGGACTGGGTGAAGTTCACCGAGGCGCCAAGCGGGCCCAGAGCGGTGTCCAGCTTGAACTGGCCAAGTGCGTCGATGGTCTGTTCAGCCGCCACGATGCCTGTCCTTCAATTCAGAGCCGGGCGAACCCGGCATGCAATCCGTCATTTGCCGGGGTTTTTCGGCCCGATCAGGCGCCACACATTGGCCACCCCGCCGGCACCGCCCAGCAGCACGAAGACCGACAACAGCAGGGGCGATGTGTGGAGCCAGCGGTCGAGCCAGTAACCAAGGGCTGCGCCCACGATCAAGGCCGACACCATCTCCACCCCGACACGCAGGCCGACACTGAGTGCCGAGCTGTTCATGCCTTGACCCGAGGAGGATTCCGCGGGTTTGGGGTCCAGTCCCTGTTTGGCGCGGGCGGCGGCCAGCCTTTGCTCGAAACTCTCGCCAGGGCGAGCAGGATCGGGGGTTGGCTTTGGTCCGTCCGTGCGGTCGATCATTCTTGCACCTTGTCCAAGCCCATCGTGGCCCGGAAATCCGGGTTCAGCTGCGCTTGCCCGAAGGCGGGGTGTTGCTAGCCGCAGGTGGGGGGAGTGTCAAGAATGCGCGGGCAAATATGCAACCGGGGGGAAAGGCTGCGGTAAGGTTTGCTGGATCAGGGCGGGTCGGGCGGGCGGGATTGCGCGGCATGCCAGATGCGCAGGATGTCGATGCGATGGGCATGAAACCGGTAGACGATGATATAAGGCCGGACTGCCACCAATTCTCGCGAGCCGTCGATCAGGCCAGGTCGCCCCCGTTGCGGAAGAATGCCGAGATTGGTGCACGCACGTATCAGACGAGAGACAACAAGCTCGGCTGCGCGCGGATTATCCTGTGCGACGTAGCGCCTTATGTCCTCGATGTCGTCGAGGGCCTTCGGTGTCAGCTCTACTTGCACTCAGGGCGCGGCAATTCATGATCCGTGCCCCAGGACTCCACCCAGCGGCGAACCTCTTCAATGGGAATGGTTCGGCCTTCGCGCACATCCTCCAACGCCTCTTCCACCGCCGCGCGGAAGGCGGGGTCTTTCCAATGGTCAGGCTCGTCCAGCTTTTCGGCTTCGCTCATGCGGCGATGATCCCAGACCCAGGCCTGGCTCCGCAAGACAATCCCGCGCAAATCCGGCGTGACGCCGGGCGATCGCTGGGCGGGGAGAACGGCTTGCCCCGCCTTGGGAAGGCCGTGATGGGGCGCGGTGGATTGCCACGCAGCCTTTGGCTGCTCGCAATTGTCTCTTGAGGTTGCCGTATAGGTTGGTTGTTCCGGAGAATAGGAATGCCCCGGGCCGGGTGGCCGCCCGGCCCGGGGCGCGGTGGAGCCGAGCGTCTCGCAATTGGGTTTTGACACCCGCCGTCATCTCG
>CAIYCW010000131.1 GCA_903924855.1 uncultured Rhodospirillales bacterium
CAGGTTATTGGCGGCCATGCCGTAAAACGAAGCCCGCCAACCCTCGATGCTGTTGCAAACCAACCCGTCAAAACATGAATGGCTTGGATCCTAAGCCAACCCAACATTCAGGAGGGGGATTCTTCAGCGGCCTGCTAGCCAGCCCCGCAATCTCGCGTTACGTGCTGAGGGGACATAATCGGGCGACCAACGCCCGGCGCTGCGCAACAGGGTTGATGATCCGGACGGGATGGGGAACAGCATGTCCAAAACAGAATTGCATGCAACACCGCGCATGGCTGGCGTGGCGCATGACTTGGCCGCCATTGTGGATGCGCAGCCGGTCTCCGGTTTTCAGATCCGCCTGTTGCTGGCCTGTGCCGGCGTGCTGTTCATGGACGGGTTTGACACTCAGGCGATCGGCTATGTCGCCCCTGAACTGGTGCGCGTCTGGGGCGTGCCGCGCCCGGCTTTGGGCCCGGTGCTGACGGCCGGCCTGTTCGGCCTGATGATCGGCGCCCTGCTGCTCGGCCCGCTGGCCGATCGCATCGGCCGCAAGCGCATCATTCTGCTCAGCACCTTCACCTTTGGCGTGCTCAGCCTGGCCACCATGCTGGCCACCAACATCAACGAGCTGACGCTGCTGCGCTTCCTCACCGGCCTTGGCCTGGGCGGCGCGCTTCCCAACGCGGTGGCGATGAGTGCGGAATACTGCCCGCATCGCAGCCGCGCCACGCTGGTGATGACGATGTTCTGTGGCTTTTCGGTGGGGGCCGCGGTGGGTGGGCTGATCGCCTCCGCCCTGATCCCGGCCTATGGCTGGAGCTCGGTGTTCCTGGTGGGCGGGCTGATGCCGCTGGCGGCCCTGCCGTTGCTTGCGATCAAGCTGCCGGAATCGCTGCGCTTCCTGGCGCTGTCCGGCAAGGCGGACCGCGATGTGGGCGAATTGCTGACATCGATGTTCCCGGTGCTGCATTTTGGCCCGGAGGCCCGTTTCACCGTCTCGGAGCCGAAGCTTGCCGGCATTCCGGTGCTGCATCTGATGCGAGGCGGCCGTCTGGTGGTGACACTGCTGCTCTGGGTGGTGTTCTTCATGAGCCTGCTCGACATCTATTTCCTGTCGAGCTGGCTGCCGACGGTGCTGAACGGGCTGGGTGCCTCGATCTCGCTGTCCGCCGTGCTGGGGGCGTTGCTGCAGGTGGGCGGGGTGATCGGCGCGCTGGTGCTGGGCCGCTTCATCGATCGCTTCTACGCCCGCGCCATGGCTGCGATCTATGTGCTCGGCATGATCGCCATCGCCGCCATCGGCCAGGCCGGCCATTCGGTGGCGCTGGTGGGGATCGCCATCTTCCTGGCCGGTTTCTGCACAGTGGGCGGGCAGGGGGCGGCGAATGCGCTGGCCGCCAGCTACTACCCGACCGCGCTGCGCTCCACCGGCGTGGGCTGGGCGTTCGGCATCGGCCGCATCGGCTCGATCGTGGGCCCGCTGCTGGGTGGCGCCTTGCTGGCGCTGAAATGGCAGCCAGATGATCTGTTCCTGGCCGCCGCCCTGCCGGCCGCCATCGCAGCCCTCGCCGCCTTCGCGCTGTCCTTCGTGGGCATTCGCGTCAAGGCCTCCGTTGATCAGACCGTTTGAAGGATTGAGCGCAACCGTGACCGACATCACCCGCTACGACACCCAGATTGCAATTGTGGGCGGCGGCCCGGTGGGGCTTGGTCTTGCCATCGCCCTGGCCCAACGCGGCATCGAGGTTGTGCTGGTGGAGCGGTATGTGACGCCGCAGCCTATTCCCAAGGGCCAGAACCTGACCCCGCGCACGATGGAGCATTTCCATTTCTGGGGTGCGGAGCAACAGCTGCGCGCCGCGCGCACCGTGCCGGCGGATTGGGGCAATGGCGGGCTGACCACCTATGGCACGCTGCTTGGCAAATACCATCATCCCTGGATGAAGCGCGAACTGGTCCGCCCGTTCTACCACACCGGCAATGAACGCCTGCCGCAATACCAGACCGAAGCGGTGCTGCGCGCGCGGGCGGCGGAATTCCCCAATATCCGCACCTTCTATGGCTGGCGAGCCGAGGCGATCACCGAGGATGCCAGCGGGGTCACGCTTGATGTGGTGGCGCATCGCGGCGAGGGGCGCATGCAGATCCGTGCCCAGTATGTGGCGGGGTGTGACGGCAGCCGCTCCTTCGTGCGCGAGACCGCCGGCATCACCCAGACGATGGAGGATCACCGCCGGCTGATGGTGCTGCTGGTGTTCAAATCCACCCAGCTGCACGAATTGCTGGCGGGCCATCCCGGCATGTCGTTCTTCAACGTGCTCTCTCCGGAGCTGCACGGCTATTGGCGTTTCTTCGGCCGGGTTGACCTGGGTACCACCTGGTTCTTCCACTGCCCGGTGCCGCTGGACACCACAAAGGACAATTTCGACTTCGTGAAGCTGCTGCATGACAGTGCCGGTGCCGAGTTCGACGTCTCCTTCGACCATATCGGCTTCTGGGATCTGCGCTTCTCGGTGGCGGACAGCTATCGCGCGGGCCGCCTGTTCATCGCGGGGGATGCCGCGCACAGCCACCCGCCCTATGGCGGCTACGGCATCAACACCGGCCTGGAGGATGCGGCCAACCTGGCCTGGAAGCTTGCGGCCGCCCTGCAGGGCTGGGGCAGCGAGGCGCTGCTGGACAGCTACTCGCTGGAGCGTCAGCCGGTGTTCGCCTCCACGGCGCGGGATTTCATCGCCAAATCGATCGAGGTGGACCGCGCCCTGGTCGACAGCTACAGCCCCGAGCGCAATCTCGCCGAATTCGAGGCGCAATGGGCGGCGCGCAGCGGTGACGCCGTGGGGGAGGTGCATTCGTTTGACCCCAACTATCTCGGCTCGCCCATCGTGTTCGGGCCTGAAGGGGGCGTGTGCAGCGCGGTCGGCAGGCATGACTACCGGGCTCGCCCGGGCCATCACCTGACGCCGTTCGCGCTGTCGGACGGGCGCAAGCTGTTTGATGTGCTCGGCCAGGGCTTCACCCTGCTGGCGCTGGATGCAGATCCGGCAGGTGTCGCGGCGTTCAGCGAGGCCGCGGCACAGCTCGGCCTCCCGTTGCAGGTGATCGAAGATGATCGCCAGCAGGGGCGTGATCGTGTTGGCAGAACTCTGGTGCTGGTGCGGCCCGATCAATACGTGGCCTGGGTGGATGACGGCGCTGCGTTCTCCGCCGAGGCTGTTCTGCGCCGGGCCACCGGCCGCGCCTGACGTCCTTTCGGCCGGCGCGATGCCAAATGGGTGGGCGCGCCTCGGCTGACAGTGTCTTGGTCAGATCACGCTGCAAAAGCTTTTGTCGCAATCTGTCTTGGTATTGCGCAATCTGTCCGGACCCGGTCCGTGTCGCGCCGGGTGAGTGACCATCTCCCGGACAGCGAGGCGTTCCACGATGCGTTGTTTGTCAGTTGCCCTGGTTGCCGCAATCACGCTTGCCGGTGTGCTGCCGGCGCGCGCGATGGAGCTCAACGGCTCCGGCTCCACCTTCGCCTTTCCGATCATGACCCAATGGCTCAAGGCCTATGACGGAGCGGGGGGGACGACCATCCAATACCAGCCGATCGGCTCGACGGGCGGGATCACCGAGCTGGCGCAGAACATCGTGGATTTCGCGATCACGGATGCGCCGCTTGGCCAGGCGGAGCTGCAGCGCGAGGGGCTTGCGCAGTTTCCGCTGGTGATCGGCGGCATCGCCATCGCGGTGCATCTCGATGGTATCGGGCCAGGGCAGCTGCACCTGACCGGAGATGTGCTGGCCGCGATCTATCAGGGCAGCATCACGCGCTGGAACGACCCTGCCATCGCAGCGCTGAATCCGGGGCTGCGCCTGCCCAACCTCGCCATCCTTCCGGTCTATCGCAGCGACGGCTCGGGCACGACCTACAATTTCACCGAATTCCTGGGCAAGGCCAGTGTGTCGTTCCACACGGGCATCGGCTCCGGCACCATCGTGCGCTGGCCGCTGGGCGTGGGTGCCCGGGGCACGGGCGGTGTGGGCATTGTGGTGCGCCAGATCAAAGGCGCGATCGGCTATGTCGAATACAGCTATGCCGCGCGCAGCGGGATGACCACTGCGCTGGTGCGCAACAAGGCCGGCCACGATGTGGCGCCGAGCGTTGAAGGTTTTCGCATCGCGGCTGCGGCGATGGACTGGGCGAGCGAGCAGGACTTCCACATGAGCGTCACCGATGCGGCGGGGCCGGAGGCCTATCCGATCGTGGCCACCTCCTATGTGCTGATGCGCAGCCACCCGGCGGATCCGCTTGCAGCCCAGCAATTGCTGCGCTTCTTCAACTGGGCGCTGGAGCATGGCAGCCAGATGGCGATCAGCATCGGCTACCTGCCGCTGCCGCAGACCTTGGTGCAGCAGATCCAGGCGCAGACATCGCGGCTGTTCGATGGGGCTATGTCATCAACGCGTGCTGCGGGGCGGCCAGGCTGAAGGTGGTTCCGGGTTCAGCAATTCTGGCGGGGGCAGGCTGGCCCCGGCTGTTCAATCCCAGCCGGAGATCAGACCCATCGGCATCAACCCGGCACCTGCGAGGCAGAGAAAATCCAGCAGGTCATGCGGGGCCGGTGTGTGGGTCAGGCGGCGCAGCCGGGTGAGGCCCCAGAGCTGGCGCGCGGCGTCGATCGTGCCGAGGGCCGTGGCGTCGTCTTCCGTGATCAGCAGGATCGGCATGTCCTGGTCATAGGCCGCGATGCAGCGCAGCGCGTTGGGCAATGTGCTGCTTTCGGTGGACAGGGTGGAGATCACCGCAAGCGGCCTTGCGTGGTGCAGGCGAAACGGCAGGTCGTGATGCGACGCAACGGTCAGCATGGCGATGTCCAGTGCCGTGACGTCAAGCGACTGGCACATCAGGCGGAACGCGTCCTGCGGGCTGTCACGCCCGGTCAGCAGCAGCACGCGCCGCGGGCTGGTCTCGGTCATGCACAGCGCGTCCTCCGGCAAGGCGGGGCCGATCAGTCGCGTGGGAGAGGCATGTGCGGTCATGGATCTGTCCTCGTCGAAAGCCGCGGGAAACGGTGGTTTTCGATGCGGTCAGTGTCGTCCGATTAACCAAGTTTTAAAACAAAACAAACGGTTGATGCGGCGTCATGTGCTGGGAGTAAACCGTTATTTTGCGTGATCTACGCCACATGTCACATGCCAGGGCGTGGTTTTGTGTGAGTGGCGGATGACAGTCGCGTTCTGGTCGCGTGCGCTTGATCGGGCGATTGACGCTGCCATGCGCAGCACTTCCGGCTGCGTGAAAGCGGCCTGTGCCTGACACCGTTTGGGTTTGCGGTCGATTTTGATTGACGGAGTGTCAATTTACTCTGACAGTTTGTGCTGACAAGAACGATTGACGCGTGATCGTCAGGGAGACCGGCCATGGACGTGATGACCCGCATTGAGCGCGCTCTGGAAAAGGCCCTGGCGCATGCCAGCGTGCCGGGTGCGCCCAGGCTGCTTGGCGATGCGATGCATTATGCGGTGTTCCCGCGCGGTGCGCGCATCCGCTCGCGCCTGTGCCATGCGGTGGCGGCCGCCTGTGGCGAGGACAGCCCGGCGGTGACGGATGCCGCGGCCGCTGCGATCGAGCTGCTGCACTGCGCCTCCCTGGTGCATGACGATCTGCCCTGCTTCGACAATGCCGACACGCGGCGCGGCAAGCCCTCCGTGCACGTGGCCTTCGGCGCGCCGATTGCCGTGCTGGCCGGCGATGCGCTGATCGTGCTGTCGTTTCAGACCATCGCCCGCGGCGCCATGCGCGCGCCCAGCCGGCTGTCGCCGTTGCTGCACACGTTGGGGCGCGCCGGCGGCACGCCCTATGGCATCTCCGCCGGCCAGGCCTGGGAGAGCGAGGCGGAGATCGATCTGTCGCATTACCAGCAGGCCAAGACCGGCGCGCTGTTCTCGGCGGCGACCGTCATGGGTGCCTGCGCCACCGGCCATGATGCCGAACCCTGGCGCCCGCTGGGCGAGCTGCTCGGCGAGGCCTATCAGGTGGCTGACGATCTGCGCGACGTGGTCTGCACGCCCGAGGAGCTCGGCAAGCCGATCGGCCAGGACGAGCATCACGGCCGCCCCAACGCGGTGCAGCGCCTTGGCCTGGACGGTGCCATCGACCGGCTGAACCAGCTGGCGCATGACGCCGCCGCCTCCATCCCGGATTGCCGCGGCGCGCGCGATCTGCGCTCGCATATCCTGTCCGAGACGATGCGCCTGCTGCCGAAGGAACTGGCCACCCGCGCGGCCTGAGCTCTTGGCCTTTCAGGACTGGATCGACCGGGTTCAGGCGAACCCGCGTTTCCGCCGCGCGGCGGCCGCCTTCCCGCTGTCAAGGCCGGTGGCGCGGGCCCGCGCCCGTGCGCTGTTCGATCTGTGCGCGGGCTTCGTCTACACCCAGGTGCTGACCGCCTGTGTGCGGCTCGACCTGTTCGAGAAACTGGCCGCCGGGCCGCGCCAGGTTGCGGATCTGGCACCGGCGCTGGGCCTGTCCGAGGCCGCCACCACACGCCTGCTCAATGCCGCCGTCTCGCTGCGCCTGGTGCGCAGGCGGGGGCGGCGCGGCTACGGCTTGGGCGATCTCGGCTGCGCCATGCTGGGCGATGCGGGCATTCCCGCCATGGTGGCGCATCACGCCAAGCTCTACGCCGATCTGCGCGACCCGGTGGCCGTGCTGCGCGGTGAAAGCCCCGGCAATCTGGCGGGTGCCTGGCCCTATGCCGGCTCTGCGGCACCGGATGCGGTGGGCGGTGCGGCGGTGGCCGACTACACCAGGCTGATGGCGGCCTCGCAGTCCTTCATCGCCGACGAGGTGGTGGCGGCCTATGATTTCCGCGCCCATCGCTGCGTGCTCGATGTGGGCGGCGGCAATGGCACGTTCCTCTCCGCGGTGGCCAAGGCCTCGCCTGCCAGTGCGTTGATGGTGCTCGATCTGCCGGCGGTGGCGGCGGAGGCTGAGGCCCGATTCGCAGCCTCTGGTCTGGCCGCGCGGGCGCGCGCCATCGGCGGCGATGCGATCGCGGGGCCGATCCCGCGCGGTGCGGATCTGATCACCTTCATCCGCGTGCTGCACGACCACAATGACGATGCCGTGCTGTCCATGCTGCGCCATGCCCATGCCGCCCTGCCGCAGGGTGGTGGGCTGCTGATCGCCGAGCCGCTCTCCGGCACGCCGGGCGCCGAGCCGATCGGCGATGCGTATTTCGGATTCTATTTCCTGGCCATGGGTCAGGGCCGCAGCCGCACCCGCGCCGAACTGTCCGCCCTGGTCGAACAGGCCGGTTTTGCCCCGCTCAGCGAGCGCCGCACGGCGCTTCCGATGCTGGTGCGTGTGCTGACCACAAAAAGGATCACCTGACACTGCGAGGTCAATCGAGTGTAATCTTTGATTGACATCAAAATATGTCAGCATAAACTGACACTCAAGCAAAGCGTCCACACCTGTTGTCACCCACACCACCGCCGGACATCCAAAACCGGCACCGACACCGGGGCTGGCGAACCACCAAAAGAGGAAAAACCGCAATGAATTCCGCAGCCGTTGTGATGCATGAGCCAGGGAGGCTCGAACTGAGCCTGCTGCCGCTCACCGCACCGGTGGCGGGGGATGTTGTGGTTGAGATGATCGCAAGCGGCATCTCCACCGGCACCGAGAAGCTGCTCTATGAGGGCCGCATGCCGATGTTTCCCGGCATGGGCTACCCGCTGGTGCCCGGCTACGAATCGGTCGGCCGGATCAGCGCCACGCGCGGCGATCTGCGCGAGGGGCAGCTGGTGTTTGTCCCCGGTGCAAAATGTTTTGACGGCGTGCGCAGCCTGTTCGGCGGCACCGCCCAGCGCCTTGTCGTGCCCGCCAGCCGTGTGACGCCCATCGATGACGCCCTGGGGGAGCGGGGCGTGTTGTTGGCGTTGGCCGCCACCGCCTACCACGCGGTGGCGCCGGAATTCACCACGCCGGATCTGATCATCGGTCATGGCGTGCTCGGCCGTCTGCTGGCGCGCATCATCATCGCGCAGGGCCATCCGGCCCCCATCGTGTGGGAGATCAATCCCAACCGCGCCGAGGGCGGTGACGGCTACGAGGTGCTGCACCCCGAGGATGACACACAGCGCCATTATCGCTGCATCTGCGATGCCAGCGGTGATTCGGACCTGCTCGACCGCCTGGTGGCGCGGCTGGCCCCGGGCGGTGAGATCGTGCTGGCCGGCTTCTATTCCGAGCGCCTGTCCTTCGCCTTCGCCCCTGCCTTCATGAAGGAGGCACGGCTGCGCATCGCGGCCCAGTTCCTTGATCGTGACGTGCTGGCGGTGCGCCGCCTGGTGGAGACCGGCGATCTCTCGTTCGACCATCTCATCACCCACCGCGCCGATCCGCGCGCGGCGGACACTGCCTACCGCACCGCCTTCAACGATCCCGGCTGCCTGAAAATGATCCTCGATTGGAGCCACTGCGCATGACCCCGCCCCTCGACGAGAGCCAAGCCGCCCAGCTGCGCACCGAAGCCGCCATCGAGCCCGATCCGGTGCACACCGGTGAGGTGAAGCGCGAGACGCAGATCATCGCCATCTACGGCAAGGGCGGCATCGGCAAGAGCTTCACGCTGGCCAATCTCAGCTACATGATGGCCCAGCAGGGCAAGAAGGTGCTGCTGATCGGCTGCGATCCGAAATCGGACACCACCTCCCTGCTGTTCGGCGGCCGCTCCTGCCCCACCATCATCGAGACCTCCTCGAAAAAGAAGCTCGCCGGTGAGGCGGTCGCCATCGGCGATGTGTGCTTCAAGCGCGACGGCGTCTACGCCATGGAACTGGGCGGGCCCGAGGTTGGCCGCGGCTGCGGCGGGCGCGGCATCATCCATGGCTTCGAGCTGCTGGAGAAGCTGGGCTTTCATGATTGGGGCTTCGACTACGTGCTGCTCGACTTCCTGGGCGACGTGGTCTGCGGCGGCTTCGGCCTGCCGATCGCACGCGACATGTGCCAGAAGGTGATCGTGGTCGGCTCGAACGACCTGCAATCCCTCTACGTTGCCAACAATGTCTGCTCGGCGGTGGATTATTTCCGCAAGCTCGGCGGCAATGTTGGCGTGGCCGGCATGGTCATCAACAAGGATGACGGCACCGGGGAGGCTGCGGCCTTCGCTGAGGCGGTCGGCATCCCCGTGCTCTCCGCCATCCCGGCCAACGAGGATATCCGCCGCAAATCGGCCAATTACGAGATCATCGGCCGTCCGGGCACCGAATGGGCGCCGATGTTCGAGATGCTGGCCGAACAGGTGGCCTCCGCCCCGCCGGTGCGCCCGACCCCGCTCAGCCATGAGAACCTGCTCAACCTGTTCAAGGGCGATGCGGTCGGCCGGTCCGTGGTGCTGGAGCCGGCAACACTCGAAGACATGTGCGGCCCCGGCGCCTCGATCGCCAAGCCGTCGCTCGAAGTCATCTACGAGGAGGCGAGCTGAGCATGGACGGGATCATCGCTCCGAAGGCTGACACCGCGACGGGCTGCCATGGTGGCCGCGAGACGATGCAGGAGGCGGCGCGTGCCGCCGGCAAGTCGGAGATGATGGACCGTCTGGCCGCGGATTATCCGCGCGGCCCGCATGACCAGCCGCAATCGATGTGCCCAGCCTTCGGCTCGCTGCGCGTGGGGCTGCGCATGCGCCGCACCGCCACCATCCTGTCCGGCTCGGCCTGCTGCGTCTATGGGTTGACCTTCACCTCGCATTTCTACGGGGCGAAGCGGACGGTCGGCTACGTGCCGTTCAACTCGGAAAGCCTGGTGCGCGGCCAGCTTTACGAGGACATCCGCAACGCGGTGCATGAGATCGCCAAGCCCGAGGACTACGACGCCGTCGTGGTGATCAATCTCTGCGTGCCCACCGCCTCCGGCGTGCCGCTCGATCTGCTGCCCAAGGTGATCGACGGCGTGCGCATCATCGGCATCGACGTGCCAGGCTTTGGCGTGCCCACCCATGCCGAGGCGAAGGACGTGCTGGCCGGCGCCATGCTGAAGACCGCACGGCTGGAGGCCGAGGCCGGCCCCGTGGCTCGTCCGCGTCAGCAGAGCGATCTGCCCACAGTGGCGCTGCTGGGCGAATTGTTCCCGGCCGACCCGATGGGGGTTGGCGCCATGCTGGCGCCGATGGGCCTGGGTGTCGCCCCGCAAAGCCCGGCGCGCGAATGGCGCGATCTCTATGCGGCGCTGGATTGCGAGGTGGTGGGCGCCGTCCACCCGTTCTACACCGCGAGCATCCGTGAGTTTCAGGCCGCCGGTCGGCCCATCGTGGGCTCCGGCCCGGTGGGCGAGGAAGCCACCGCCGATTGGCTCGATGCCATCGGCCGGGCCGCCGGCATCGGCCAATCCAAGATCGACCTCGCCAAGGCCCGGGCGCTGGCGCCGATCCAGGCGGCGCTGGCCGCCAACCCGATCGATGCCACCATCACCGTCTCCGGCTATGAGGGCTCGGAGCTGCTGGTCGCCCGTCTGCTGATCGAACTCGGCGCCAGGGTGCCCTATGTCGGCACCGCCTGCCCGCGCACGCCCTGGTCGGAGGCGGATCGCCAATGGCTGGAAGCCCATGGCGCCCATGTGCAGTACCGCGCCTCGCTGGAGCAGGACATGGCGGCGATGAAGGATGTCCGCCCGGATCTGGCGCTCGGCACCACGCCCTTGGTGCAGGCCGGCAAGGAGCTCGGCATTCCTTCGATCTACTTTACCAACATGGTCTCCGCCCGGCCGCTCTTCGGCCTGCCTGGCATCGGTGCGATGGCGCAGATCGTGGCCACCCAGACCCGTGGTGCGGATCGCTTCTCGCGCATGGTGTCGTTCTTCGATGGCGTGGGGCATGGCGACACCGCCGGCTACGGCACGCAGGGCGTGCCGGACGCGCGGCCCGAGGCGCGCGCCCGCTATCGCAAGCTGCGCGAGGCGAAGGCCAAGGCGGCCGCCAACCAGTCGATGGGGAGCTAGACCATGCTCGTGCTCGATCATGATCGCGCCGGTGGCTATTGGGGCGCTGTCTATGCCTTCACCGCCATACGTGGCCTGCGCGTGGTGATCGACGGCCCGGTGGGCTGCGAGAACCTGCCGGTCACCGCGGTGCTGCACTACACGGACGCGCTGCCGCCGCATGAGCTGCCGGTGGTGGTGACGGGCCTGGCCGAGGAGCAGCTTTCCTCGACCGGCACCGAGGAATCGATGAAGCGCGCCAACGCCACCCAGGACCCGGACATGCCGGCGGTGGTGGTGACGGGTTCGATCGCCGAGATGATCGGCGGCGGTGTGACACCGGAGGGCTCCGGCCTGCTGCGCTTCATCCCGCGCACCATCGATGAGGATCAGTGGCAGGCCGCCGATCGGGCGATCTACTGGCTGTGGAGCGAGTTCGGCCAGAAACAGGCCAAGTCCCGCCGCAAGCCGGCCCGCCCCGAAGGCGCCAAGCCGCTGGTCAACATCATCGGTCCCATCTACGGCACGTTCAACATGCCGTCCGACCTCGCAGAGATCCGCAGGCTGGTGGAAGGCATCGGCTGCGAGATCAATCTCGTCTTCCCGCTCGGTTCGCATATCGAGGATGTGGGCAAGCTCGCGGATGCGGATGTGAACATCTGCATGTATCGCGAATTCGGCCGCAAGCTGTGCGAGGAGCTGGGCAAGCCCTATCTGATGGCGCCGATCGGCCTGCATTCCACCACGCGCTTCCTGCGCACGCTGGGTGGCGTGGTGGGCGTCGATCCCGAGCCGTTCATCGCCGCCGAGAAGCACACCACGATCAAGCCGCTGTGGGATCTGTGGCGCTCGGTGACGCAGGATTTCTTCGCCACCGCCAGCTTCGGCGTGGTGGCGACCGAGACCTACACGCTGGGTCTGCGCCGGTTTCTGGAAGATGATCTGGGCATTCCCTGCACCTTGGCCGAAAGCCGCAGCGCCGGCGTGAAGCCGGACAATGCCAAGGTGCGCGACAGCCTGCACAAAACGCCGCCGATGGTGCTGTTCGGCTCGTTCAACGAGCGGATGTACAGCGCCGAGGCCGGCGGGCGGTCCCGCTTCATCCCGGCCTCCTTCCCGGGCGCCATCATCCGTAGGGCCACCGGCACGCCGTTCATGGGCTACGCGGGGGCAACCTATATCGTGCAGGAATACTGCAACGCGCTGTTTGATGCGCTGTTCCACATCCTGCCGCTGGGCACCGATCTCGACCGTGTGGCGGCAACGCCGTCGCGGGCAGAGACGGCGGTGATGGCCTGGGATCAGGCCGCCCTGCGCCGGCTCGACAAGCTGGTGGAGGCCGAACCCTATCTGGTGCGGATCTCGGCTGCCAAACGCCTGCGCGAACGCGCCGAGGCCGCGGCGCGCGAGGCGCTCGAAGACCGTGTGAGCCTGGCGCGCCTGGAGGCCGCCGCTCTTTCAACTGCGCGGGTGCCGGCATGATCGCCGCCCCGCTCTCCCCCCCGATGCCGCTGTGCGGGCTGGTCCCCGCAGTGGTTACAGGATCGTGTCAATGGCTCCCCCCGTTGACACGATACGTCGTGGTGCACCGCCCACTGGCCCACAGGAACCGGCGCACCACGACACTCCCCGCCGCGCGGGATATGCGCGGTATGGCCGCAAGGCCAAACTCGGAGACCACCCATAATGGCAAGCACTGACACCTCAATGTCCGGCCTGACGGACCAGGAGGCCAAGGAATTCCACGGCCTCTTCATGTCCGGTTTCGTCGGCTTCACCGCCGTGGCGGTTATCGCCCACATCCTCGTGTGGTCGTGGCGCCCTTGGTTCCCCTCCGTGAAGGGTTACGCGATGCTGGACGGCCTCGTCCACAGCGCCTCCGCTCTCACGGCCCTCGTCTAAGGAGATCATCCCATGTGGCGCATTTGGCTGCTTTTCGATCCGCGTCGGATTCTCGTCGCGATGTCGATCTTCCTGTTCTCGCTCGCGATCCTCATCCACTTCATCCTGCTGAGCACCGATCGCTTCAACTGGATCGAAGGCCCGTCCGCGGGTCGGATGACGGCCGCTCAGATGGCCCCGCTGCCGGCTGCCAAGCCGTAAGCAAGGCCAAGGCCTCAGGGAATTCGACCGGCTGTCAGACGGGGCAAGCATGCTTCATCTGAATGCCGGTCGGAGACCGCGGGCCTGATCGGACCATGATGCTGGCGTATTGACCCGCGCGGGCTGGGGAAGCCCAACCGCCCGGGAGAGATCCCTGCTGCCTGGTTCGTGCCACGTTCTGCTTTAGATCGCGCACGGAGGAGACCGACCATGGCGATGCTCAGTTTTGAAAAGAAATACCGCGTTCGTGGTGGAACGCTGCTCGGCGGGGATCTGTTCGATTTCTGGGTCGGCCCGTTCTATGTCGGCTTCTTCGGCGTCACCACCTTGTTCTTCACCATCATCGGTGTGGCGATGATCCTCTACGGGGCGTCGCTCGGCGACACCTGGAATGTGTGGCGCATCAACATCGCACCGCCCGACCTGAAATACGGTCTGGGTCTCGCCCCCCTGAAGGAGGGTGGCATCTGGCAGATCGTGACGATCTGCGCGCTGGGCGCTTTCTGCTCCTGGGCGCTGCGCCAGGCGGAGATCTGCCGCAAGCTGGGTGTCGGCCTGCATGTGCCGTTCGCCTTCAGCGCCGCCATCTTCGCCTATTTCAGCCTGGTGGTGATCCGCCCGGTGCTGATGGGCGCCTGGGGCCATGGCTTTCCCTATGGCATCCTGTCGCATCTCGATTGGGTGTCCAACACCGGCTACCAGTATCTGCATTTCCACTACAACCCGATGCACATGGTGGCGGTGACGCTGTTCTTCACCAACTGCCTGGCGCTCGCCCTGCACTCGGCCCTGGTGCTGTCCACGCTGAACCCGGGCAAGGGGGAGGTGGTGAAGGCGCCGGAACATGAGAACACCTATTTCCGCGACATCATCGGCTACTCGATCGGAACGCTGGGCATTCACCGCCTGGGCATGTTCCTGGCGATGTCGGCTGCGATCACCAGCGGATTGTGCATCATCATCAGCGGCCCGTTCTGGTCGCGTGGCTGGCCCGAATGGTGGGGCTGGTGGCTCAACCTGCCGATCTGGCACTAAGGGAGGACGACAGACATGTCTGAATATCTGAACATCCTCACCCGCGTGCAGGTGAGGGGACATTACGAGCCTGGCATCCCGCTGCCGCGTGGCAACTGGACGCGCTCGAAGAACCAGCCCTGGTTCGAATACTGGATGGGCAAGATCGGTGACGCCCAGGTGGGGCCGATCTATCTCGGTGGCCTCGGCATCGCCTCCGCCGTGTGCTTCATGATCGCCTTTGAGATCATCGGGCTGAACATGTGGGCGTCGGTGCACTGGGATTTCGTCCAGTTCGTCCGCCAACTGCCCTGGCTTGCGCTGGAGCCGCCGGCACCTGCCTATGGTCTGCATTTCCCGCCGCTGGCCGAAGGTGGCTGGTGGCTGGTGGCAGGCTTCTTCCTGACCTGCTCGATCCTGCTGTGGTGGGCGCGCATCTATCGCCGGGCGGTGCAGCTAGGTCTTGGCACCCACACCGCCTGGGCCTTCCTGGCGCCGATCTGGCTGTATCTGGTGCTGGGCTTCTTCCGCCCGCTGCTGATGGGCAGCTGGTCCGAGGCGGTGCCGTTCGGCATCTTCCCGCATCTGGACTGGACCGCCTCGTTCTCCATCCGCTACGGCAATCTGTTCTACAACCCGTTCCACATGCTCTCGATCGTCTTCCTCTATGGCTCGGCGGTGATCTTCGCCATGCACGGGGCGACCATCCTGGCGGTGAGCCGCTTCGGCGGCGAGCGTGAGGTGGAGCAGAGTGTGGACCGCGGCACCGCGGCCGAGCGGGCCGGGCTGATCTGGCGCTGGACAATGGGCTTCAACGCCACATTTGAGAGCTTCCATCGCTGGGGCATCTGGTTTGCGGTGCTCTGCCCGATCACCGGCGGGATCGGCATCCTGCTGACCGGCACGGTGGTGGACAACTGGTATCTCTGGGGCGTGAAGCATCACATCGCGGCCTCCTACCCGGCGCTGTGGGGCAATGTCGTCGATCCGGCCACCCTGCCGGGCGCTGCAAGCTTGGGAGTGGTGAAATGAGCTACGGCATCCGAACCGCGGTTCTTGGGGTTGTCGGCCTTGGTGTCGCCTTCCTCACGATCCCGATGATCATGGGTTTCCAGCGTCCCTTCATCGAGACCGTCCAGCACGGTCCGCGCGGGGTGGCGATGGGGCTGGTCTACAACAAGGCCGATGAGGCGAAGACGGCGCCTGCCAACCAGGTGCCGGGCTACCTGCCGGCCCTGCCGCCGGTGGGGCCCAAGGCCTCGGTCGTCTACAAGAACGTGCAGGTGCTGGGTGATCTCAGCGTCGGCCAGTTCACCCGCCTGATGGCCTCCATCACCCAATGGGTGGCGCCGGCCCAGGGCTGCAACTACTGCCACAACCCGGCCAACATGGCCGAGGACAGCAAATACACCAAGATCGTCGCCCGCCGCATGATCCAGATGACGCAGAACATCAACCAGAACTGGAGCACCCATGTGGCGGCCACCGGTGTGGTGTGCTGGACCTGCCATCGCGGCAACAACATCCCGGTGAATTACTGGTACGACACGCCCGCGACCCCTGGCACGGACACCCATATGGGCTTCGCCGCCATGACACCGGGCAAGAACCACCCGACCACGGTGAGCCGGGCCGGTATCTCCTCGCTGCCGTCCGATCCGTTCACGCCGTATCTGGAGAATGCCGAGCCGATCCGGGTGCAATCCACCGAGGCGCTGCCGGCCGGGGATCGGTCCTCGATCAAGCAGACCGATTGGACCTATGCGCTGATGATGCATATGTCCAACGCGCTGGGGGTGAACTGCACCTACTGCCACAACAGCCGCGCCTTCGGCGACTGGGCGCAAAGCCCGCCGCAGCGCGTGACCGCGTGGTATGGCATCCGCATGGTCCGCGAGATGAACGTGGGCTACATGGATCCGTTGGCCCCGGTGTTCCCGGATTATCGCAAGGGACCGCAGGGTGATGTGGCGAAGGTCAACTGCGTCACCTGCCACCAGGGCGTCTACAAGCCGCTCTACGGTGTCAGCATGGCAAAGGACTTCCAGGAGCTGCGCACCGTGTCCTCCTCGGCGCATCCCTACACGCCGTAACCATCACGGTCTTTGGTGATGCGATCGCGCCGCTCTCCCCCGGGAGGGCGGCGTTTTCGTTGATTTTTGCGGTTGCGAAGGCAGAGCCGCATTTTGGGCAATTGCGCTGCCGGGTGAGCGGTTTATATCAGTGCCGAATCCCCGTGCCGGGCGATCCGGCATCAACCATTCCGCCGCGACAGTTCAGCCGAGAAGGTGACGTTTGATGGATAGCATGCAGGTCAACAAGGGTGTGGCCGCCGTTCTGGTGGCGGGCATCACCTTCTTTGTGTCCGGCCGGGTTGCCACCCTGCTGGTGCCGGAGCAGACGCTGACCAAATCCGCCATCACGGTGGAGATGCCGCAGGCCCCGAGTGCCGCCGCTCCCGCCCCGGTGCTGCCGTTCGCCAATCTGATGGCTGCATCCGATGCCAATGCCGGCAAGGCCGTGTTCGCGGCTGCCGGCTGCGTGGCCTGTCACTCGGTCAACGACGGCGGCAAGGCCGGCGTGGGCCCGAACCTGTATGGCGTGGTTGGTGCCACGCAGGGCGCCCGCCCGGGCTTCAGCTATTCGGCTTCGCTGTCCGGCAAGGGTGGCAAATGGACGTTCGATGAGCTGAACGCCTGGCTGACCAAGCCTGCCGCCTATGCGCCCGGCACCAAGATGTCCTTCGCGGGCCTGCCGGATGCAACGAAGCGCGCCAACGTGATCGCCTATCTGAACACGCTGCAGGCAACGCCGCTGCCGATGCCGGCGGCCGAGAAGCTGGCCTCCGCCAGCGCCGCACCCGCCGCCGCCGCTGCTCCGGCCCCTGCGGCGGACGAGCCGCTGCCGGTTCTGTTGGCCAAGGCCGATGTCGCCGCGGGTCAGAAGAGCACCATGCAGCTTGGCTGCATCGCCTGCCATTCCTTCAACGAGGGCGGCAAGAACGGCCTCGGCCCCAACCTCTACAACGTGGTCGGCCGCGAGAAGGCCTCGCATGAAGGCTATGTCTATTCCGCGGTGCTGAAGGGCAAGGGCGGCGAATGGAGCTATGAGGAGCTGAACGCCTGGCTGACCAAGCCGGCGGCTTACGCGCCGGGCACCAAGATGTCGTTTGCCGGCATCGCCAATGCCCAGACCCGCGCCAACGTGATCGCCTATCTGCGCACGCTCGCCGCCGAGCCGAAGCCGCTGCCGTAAGACAGTATGGGCGGGTTCAACCCGCCCCGAGGCGCTTAAAAACAAAGGCCGGCGTGATCCTCCCCGATCACGCCGGCCTTTCTTGCTTTGGCAAGCACTGACACCGCCCCGCAAGGCAGGATCAGCTGTTGCGGATCAGCCTTCCTTCGGCGCGAAGGCAACGCACCAGCCGGTCGGCGCGATCGGCCCGGCGACGATAGCGCAGGCATTCGGCGCCTGGAACTGGGCGCATTTGCTGCACTGATTGCCGTCCTTCGGCGTCTCCTGGTACTGCACCAACTCATGGGCCAGCTTTTCCTGCGCCACAGCCTGGGCGCGGGCCGAAGCCGTGCTCAGGGCCGCACCGGCGGCCACAAGGCCGAGGCCGGTTTTCAGCACGGCGCGGCGCGAGTTGGTCTGGATCTTGTCGCTCATTTTTGGGTGTCCTGATGTGGTTGACGACCCCAGGATAATGGGGCGCGGCATCATTTTGGCAACATTGGTGACAGGCAAATCGGCATCCCGATTTCTCATGCGCGTCACGCGCGGAGCTTCTGGTGTGGCAGATCCGGCGGTGATCACAAATTCTCAGAAAATACAATGATGCGGACGACAAACGGACAAGACCAACCTGATTTCGCACCAGTGCGACGCATGAGGCCACCGCAAAAAATTCATACATCACAAAACGGTCGTTGAAGCGTCATCAAAGTGCAAAGTGTCATATTATCTAAATGAAAATGTAGCAATAATGTATCTTCCTTAAGCGTCTGTAGTACTTCAAATCAGCGCCGAATGTTGCGGTAGGTGAGCCGCGCAATCGGGAGCTTATGTCTTGCGCACCTGGCCCACCCGCCGTGAACGCCGTGCCCGCATCGAGATCATCCCGATGATCGACGTGATGATGTTCCTGCTGGTGTTCTTCGTGCTGATCAGCATCAACGTGCTGCCGGCGCTCGGGCTGAAGATCAATCCGCCCAGCTCGGCACGCACCGAGCATGTGGTGGAACGCAGCAAGGTGATGATCAGCATCGATCATGACGGCAACACCTTCCTCGAAGGCCGTCCGGTGCCGATCGCCGAGCTGCCGGATAGGCTGCGTCCGCAGCCGGGGGAGCAGCCGCCCACCGTGATCATCGCGGGGGATGGCGCCACCGAGTTGCAGAACCTGGTCAATGTGCTCGATGCGTTGAAGGCGGCCGGCATCGCCAACGCCGCCATCGTCGCCAAGGCGAAGTGATGCGCAACCTTGCTGTGATCGCGCTTGGGTTGGTTGGGTCATGATTGAGCCGCAGCATCGCGCGGAATGGCTGACCAATGGTGCGGCGGTGCTGATCACTGCGGGCGTGGTGGTGTTTGGCGCGTCTCGTCTGCATCTGGCGCCACCGCCGCCCGCGTCTGAGCTGCAGACCGTCGATCTCAGCCTGGCCGCCGCCGATCCGGAGCCAGCACCGCCTGCAGCCGCGGAACCCGCGCCACCGGCCCCCGAGCCGCCGCCGCCCGAATCGCCACCACCGCCGGAGCCACCTCCGCCGCCGGAGCCGCCACCCCCGGTGCCGACACCGCCGCCGCCCGAGCCGCC